>JAFLUQ010000075.1 GCA_022508735.1 Oscillospiraceae bacterium
CTGATTTTCGTCCGTTGTTTCAAGGTGATATTGATACGCCCCGCAAGGGGGCGTATCCTCTCTGCACGATTTTTTCGGCCGGCCCCTGTGCGTCCACATAACAAAGCAAGTTTTTTACATCTACTATGATAGAGAGGTTTTGCTATGTATACACCACTATATACTGCGTTATTAGACCTATACAACAAAAATCAGCTCAGCTTTCACATGCCGGGTCACTCGGGGGAGAAGGGCATGGAGGGCTTCAGCCTTCTCTGTGAGATCGACACCACTGAGGTGCCCGAGAGTGACAATCTGTTTTTTGCCGACGGCCCCATAGCCGAGGCGGAAAGGGCCGCGGCAGAGTTTTTCGGCGCGAAAAAAACGCGCCTTCTCGTGGGCGGCTCAAGCAGCGGAGTTCTTGCAATGGTAGGCGCGGCAGTGCGTGAGGGCGAAAAAATAATCTGTGATAGGTTCTGCCACCGGAGCTTTGTGTCAGCGCTGGTGTTTTCGGGGGCCGTGCCGGTGTGGATAACACCGGAGAGCCTTGAGGGCGGAGCCCTGTGGGGAGGCATAGCCCCGGCCGATGTTGAGCGGGCCTTACGTGAAAATCCCGACGCTAAAGCGGTTTACATAACCTCACCTAACTATTTTGGTTATGCGAGCGACGTTTCCGCCATAGCGGAGATCGCCCATAAATACGGCGCGGCCCTGTTGGTAGACGGCGCTCACGGCGCTCATTTCGGCCTGTCACCTCTGCTGCCTCCCGCTCCGTGGAAATGCGGGGCGGATTTATGCACCGTCAGCGCCCACAAGACGCTCCCTGCCCTGACTCAGGCGGCATGGCTCCACATAAACATGGATTTTCCGCGGCTGGAGGCCATGCTGAAAATGCACCAGAGCAGCTCGCCAAGTTACATACTTATGGCGTCGCTGGACTATGCGCGGGCAAAAATGGAGGAGGAAGGCGAAAGGCTGTGGTCCGGTCTCGCCGAAAACTCGCTGGCTGTTTTTCCCGAGCAGGGCAATGTTCCGGGAAAGTACGTGAAATATAAAGACCCCACGAGGCTTGTTCTGCCCACGGGGGGCAACCCCTTCAAGGCCGCTGAGCGGCTTAGAAAGGAGCACGGCATCTCTGTGGAATGCAGCTACGGCAAAGGAGTGGTGTGCATAACGAATATTTCCCACACGGCGGAGGATCTCAGGCGGCTGAAGGCCGCGCTGTGCACCGCCGAAAACTCGCCTTCACCGGTCCCCGGATTCACAACGGAAATGCACTACGCCGCTATGGCCCCGCGCAGGGCCTTCTATGCCGACATAGAAGAGGTTGAGCTGAGTGAGGCCGCGGGCCGCGTCTGCGCCCGTGAGGTGCTGCTCTACCCGCCGGGAGTGCCGCGCGTCCTCCCGGGCGAAGTGGTGACTGAGGCGGATATAGCCGCCATTTCCGCTCTTATATCCGCCGGAGGAGAGGTGCACGGGGTTGAGAACGGACGGATTTGCTGCGTTTTGATGTAATATTGTGATAAATTATAGTTTGTGTGTTACACACAAACTATAATTTTGTTTTTTCGCTCTGTGCTGATGTACAGGGCTTTTTTACACCCTGATAACCTGCGTTCCCACAGGGGCCAGGTTAAAGAGTGCGTCCATATCCGCGTCGGGCACCACTACGCCGCCGTAGCCGCTGCTGCGGCCGGATATGGCCCCGCCGTCGGAAAGATTAAGTATACGCGCCCCGCTAACGCCGATATTGAGCTGCTTGGTTATGATGCAGGCGTCGCCGCTGAGCTCACCTTCTACCTCGCAGCCGGTCTCGCCGCCGTTTTTATGGATGACCCTGAGCTTACCGCCGCCGATCTCGATGCGCACGGGCGAGGGGGCGACGGGTATGCAGAGCACCTGCCCGTTGAAAAGCACCTGCGGGTCGATGCCGAGATTGTTCTTTGTGAGCATATCCACCGTAACGCCGAAATATGCCGCGATAGTCTCTATATCTATGTCTCCGCGCACCACATAGTAGTTCCCGATGCGGCACATGGGGTAGATTTCGCCGGTAAAGGGCAGGCATAGCTGCTGGCCTATAGAGATATTGTCGGGGTCGATGCCGGGGTTGGCCGCCACGATCTCGTCAACGGTAGTTCCATTGCTTCGGGCTATGGCCCAGAGGGTGTCGCCGCTGCGGACTGTGTAGGGCGTCATTCCCGCAGGACAAGTGTTACATTTGATCATTGAAATATCACCTCATGAATATTTTATGCCAGCGGTTGAACATTGGCAGTATTTTTATAAAAAAATTTTTGATTTTACTATTGTTTTTCGACATAATAGCGTGTATAATATAAGAATATGATAAAATATTTTTAGTCGAGGCTGGTACATAATGCTTTTCACAGAACCGCTGTTTTTATTTTTGTTTCTTCCGATCTGTCTGATCTCGCAGCTTGTGGTGAGAAATACGACGGCGAAAAACATATTGCTGCTGATATTGTCACTGGTGTTTTACGCCTGGGGTGAGCCGGTGTATGTTTTTTTGATGATAGCCACCACCCTTGTCTGCTGGGCTATAAGCATGGCGATGGACAAAAGCCCTCGCCGCCGTTTTTGGTTGGCGCTGACCATAGTGGCTGCACTTTTGCCGCTAATTTTCTTTAAATACGGTCAAATGCTTCTTGATATCGTGAACCTTATTCCCGGGCTTGATATCCCCGGTCACGGCCTTTCTCTGCCAATAGGCATTTCCTTCTACACATTCCAGGTCATCACCTATGCTGTTGACCTCTACCGCGGCGAGACTGAGGTGCAGAAGAATCCCATAAATTTCATGCTATATATCTCGCTTTTCCCACAGCTCATTGCCGGCCCGATCGTGCGATATACGGAGGTTGAAAAGCAGCTCGGGAGCCGCGCGATAAGCGCACCGCAGTTTTCTGACGGCGTGCTTCGCTTCGTGACGGGCCTCGGTAAAAAGGTGCTGCTGGCAAATGCCGTGGGCAAGGTAGTCAGCGATGTGCTCACAAGCCCGATCGATGAGCTGAGCTTTGTGGGCGCGTGGGGCGTTATGCTATGTTACGCATTTCAGATATATTTTGACTTCTCAGGCTACAGCGACATGGCCATAGGCCTTGGAAAAATGCTGGGCTTCACCTATAACGAAAACTTTAACTACCCCTATATTTCCGGTTCCATAAGGGAGTTCTGGCGTCGCTGGCATATTTCCATGAACACATTTTTCCGCGACTATGTATATATTCCGCTGGGCGGTAACCGCCGACGACAGTATCTTAATATGCTCATAGTCTGGGCTCTGACCGGGCTGTGGCATGGTGCTGGGCTTAATTTCCTGCTCTGGGGGCTGTATTTCTTTGTGCTGCTCTCCATAGGCAAGCTCCTTATGTCTAAGCTTACCGTGCCGAAGGCCTTGTCTGTTTTAGTTACATTTGTTCTAGTGGTTATCGGTTGGGTGTTCTTCTACTTTGAAAAAATGGCCGACTGTCTGAAGATGTTTAAACTTATGTTCGGCGGCGGGGCGTTTAGCGATGCCTTCTCCGGCCATCTGCTATACGCCGCTATCCCGGCGCTCATTTTCTGCGCCATAGGCTCCACGCCTTTGCCTGCGAAAATGGCCGGCCGTCTGCACGCGGCTCTGCCGGAAAATGCCGCCATTGCCCTGGGCTGCGTATTTTCTGTGGCCATGCTGCTCGCCTGCATCGCCGTGATAATCGGCAGTAGCTACAATCCGTTCCTATATTTCAGATTTTAGGAGGTGACCCTGATGAAAAAGCAATATATAATCCCGGCAGTCTTTACCGCGCTGTTGATAGTCATTGGCCTCCTATATTTTATCGTGCCTGACGTGGAAATTTCCGAGGAGGAAAACCGCAAATTGACGCAGCTGCCGGAGTTCAGCTTTGGTTCACTTTTTGATGGCAGCTATACCTCAGCTATGGGTGAATATATGAAGGATCAATTTCCCTTCCGCCGCAGCTTCATTGAAGCCGGAGGGAGGGTAAGCGGGCTTCTGTCTCTTGGCGGAAGTGAAGTGGATATGGTAATTAGCACCGGAAATATGGATATGGGCGAGGGCGAGACCCTTGCCAAGATACCGACCGTGCCCAAAGAAGAAAAAAAAGAGAAAGAGAAAAAAGATGAGAAGCCTGCTCCCGCAAAGATCGACCTTGCCGATGAGGCTGACTATAACAGCCGCGGCATAATAATCGCCGATAACCGGGCCATGGAGCTGTTTGGCTGGGAATACAGCATGCTCAAGCGTTATGCGACCATGGTGAATATCATAGCCGTGGCCGTGCCTGACGCTAAGGTCTATTCCTTGGTGGTGCCCACCTCTGTGGAATTCTACTCTCCCGTGAAGTATCATGAGGGCCGCCGTTCTCAGAAGACTGCTATAGACGGAATATACGGCATGCTTGCACCGCAGGTGTCTTCCGTTGATGCGTACACATATCTGGCAGCCGCAGCTGACCGGTACATTTATTTCCGCACTGACCATCACTGGACGGTGCGCGGAGCCTATCAGGGCTATTACGCCTTCTGTAAGGCGGCGGGGCTTGAGCCTGTCCCGGAGGACAGCTTCAGCTCATACAATGTAGAGGGCGACTTTCTCGGCACACTTTACCGCTATACACGCAAACAGGTGCTCTCTGACGATCCCGACACTGTGGAGGTCATGAATTTCCCCGAGGTTGAGAGCTGCGTGGCCTATACCGACGCGTCAATGAGCCAATCCTATGGCGCCGGAATTATCGTAGACCCCGGCGAATCCACGAATAAGTATCTGACCTTCCTGGGCGGCGATAATCCTCTGCTCCATATTGTTACCAAAAATAAGAACGGACGCAGAGTCGCCATATTAAAAGACTCCTTCGGCAATGCTTTTACGCCCTTCCTTATAAATCATTATGAAGAAATTTACGCCCTTGACTCACGCTCCGCGGGCGTAGACATAATAGAGTTCTGCGCTTCTCACGATATTGACGACATTATCATAGAAAATTACGCTTTTGCAATCAGCAATAAGGAAATCTTAGGCGGACTTGATAAAATGGTAAAAGACAGCCAGAGCTATATTATACAATAAAATACAATAAATTTGCAACCGCGGCCATAACCATGCCTGCTTTTGTAGTAATTTTTGCTTTGCAGCTATACAAATCTTCGATTTGTATAGCTGCAAATTTATTGTATAATAATTTAATAAAAAATATTGACAAATAAGGGATAAAACGTTATAATTAATTTAGATTAAAAAGATATATAAAAAAGGGAGGAAAATTTTATGCAACACTTCATGAACGCTCTTAAGAACTATGCCAATTTCAATGGCAGAGCGAGAAGAAAAGAGTTTTGGATCTTTGTTATCGCAGCCGGGGTCATCTCTACTATCGCCACGCTGATAGCTATTGCCATCTCCGGCGGTCTTGATCCGGACGTAGAGCGCACGATGTTTGGTCTTTCGCCCACAGCCTTCGGCGTTATGTCTGCGGCGATACTTGTGTTCATCTGCCCGGTGCTGTCGGTTACCGTGCGCCGTCTTCATGACACAGGCCACAGCGCGCTTTGGATCTCGTTCCTGATCGCTTTCTACATAGCGATGACTCTTACCTGGGCGGTCCAGTCCTTTGCGGCAAGCCTTGCGATAGCCACATTCGCTCTCGGCTTTGTCACCTTCATTCTTTTCGTTACCAACTTCATTCTGCTTTTCTGTGCTGACAGCCAGAAGGGTGAGAATCAGTACGGCCCCAACCCCAAAAATGAATAATTAAAAATGGGTTCGCTTTTGCGAACCCATTTTTACGCTAAACAGACCGCCGCCGGGCGGCCTGTTTTTTTAATCCTTGAAAACTTCGATATTCTCAAATATATATGCCACCCAGCTCATGAGCGTGAAGACGGCGGCAACCCAAAGCACAGCGGCGGAGGCAAGGGGGAGTAAAGCGTTAAAGAAAATGGCAAAGAGCACAGCAAAGATCTGCACGTTGGTCTTTATCTTGCCCCACCATGACGCGGCTATGACCTTGCCCTTATCTACCGCGACAACTCTCATGCAGGTAACGAACAGCTCGCGGGCGATGATGATGAACGCGGGCCAGACGTTTATTGTGCCCATCTCTACAAAGCACATAAGCGCGCCGAACACCAAGAGCTTGTCTGCTAAGGGATCCATGATCTTGCCGAAGGAGGTCACAAGGTTATACTTTCGGGCAATATAGCCGTCGAAAAAGTCGGTGATGCTGGCCACGGCGAACATAATTCCCGCCGCTATGGGGAAGTTCAGCAGCATGAGCGCCATTGTCACAGGCACAAGCACTATCCGAAGCATGGTGAGTTTGTTTGGTAAATTCATTGTTTTTCCTCCTCAACTTGTTTCCCGTATAGGTCATACTCGTCAAAGTCAACGATCTCGACCTCAATAAAATCTCCTATATTGACCTCGTCCTCGGTGCCGAAATATATTTTCGGGTCGACCTCCGGGCTTTCACCGCCGCTTCGGCCAAACCACAGGTTTCCGTCAAAGCCCTCAACCAGCACGCGAAGCCGCGAGCCGACCGTTTTCTCATTTCTTTCGCGGGAAATGCTCTGAGCCAGCTCCATTGCTTTATCCCGGCGCAGCTCCTTTTCTTCCTCGCTGATCTGGCCGGGGAGCCTTGCCGCCGCCGTGCCCTCCTCCTGAGAGTAGGCGAAAACTCCGGCCCTGTCAAATTTCAGCTCACGAATGAGAGAGAGAAGTCCCTCGAATTCCTCCTCGGTCTCACCGGGGAAGCCTGCGATAAGGCTGGTGCGCAAGGTGACTGTGGGAATTTCCTCCCTGAGCCTCCTTACGAGGGCGGATATCTGCTCGCGTGAGGTATTTCGGCCCATTCTCTTAAGAACGTTGTTGTCGCCGTGCTGAACGGGTATGTCAAAATATTTCACTATCTTAGGTTCGGACTTGACCGTTTGTATAAGCTCGTCGGTAACCGCCTCGGGGTAGGAATAGTGCACGCGCACCCACTCAACGCCCCCGATCTCACAGAGCCGCCTTAATAGCTCGGGCAGCCGCTTTTCGCCATAGAGGTCTTCGCCGTAGCGGGTGGTATCCTGAGCTATAACTATAAGCTCCTTCACGCCGTCGGCGGCCAGGGTCTCCGCCTCCGAGAGTATATCCTCTATAGTGCGGCTGCGGTATTTGCCGCGGATATTGGGAATGGCGCAGTAGGTGCAGTGGTTGCTGCAGCCCTCGGCTATTTTAAGAAAGGCCGTGTGCGGCGCTGTGGTGCGTACTCGGGGAAGCCCCTCCGGCACGTCGGCGTCTATTGAGCTTATAAGAGTTTCCTCCTTGCCCTTAAGGCCGTTTTCTATGGCCTCGGCTATCCTGTCGAACACTGTTGTGCCAATAATTACGTCCACCTCGGGCAGCTCCCGGCGAATATCGTCGGGGTAGCGCTGTGCCATGCAGCCCGCGGCAACCAGCAGCCGGCAGCGGCCTTTTTTGTATTCGGCCATTTCCAGCAGGGCGTCGATGGACTCCTGCTTGGCACTGTCGATAAAGCCGCAGGTATTCACGACAATAACGTCAGCCTCAGCCGGGTCCGCAACTATGCCGTAGCCCTTCTCTGCCAGAATCCCCAGCATATTTTCACTGTCGCAGAGGTTTTTGCTGCACCCCAACGACAAAAATCCTATGTTTAGCACGATTACTCCTCCCAATCGGTGTATTCAATATCCTTGAAGGCGCTTTTGCGGTTTATCAGGCTCCATATTTCGTGAGGAACAAAGCCCCGGCGTGCGAAGTAACCAAAGATACGGTTGCGCTCCTTATGATTACTTAAGTCGGCGCTTCCAAAGCGGCGGTCAAAGATCTCGCTCATGCGCTCGGCGCCGAGTTCAGGTTCTATGGCGGAGAGCACTTCCTCCACGATCTCGCGGCTGACGCCACGGCGCAGCAACTCTGTTTTAATGCGGCCCTCGCCGTGCCCGCGCACGTTAAGGCCGTCCCTCAGATATTTCTCGGCGTAGGCACGGTCGTTTATGTAGCCGTAAGAGGCCATGACTTCTATCGCCGCGTCTATTTCCTCCGGCGTATAATGCTTTTCGGTGAGCTTGTCCCGCAGCTCCTTTTCGGTGCGGTCCTTCACGGCCAAAAGCTTCACCGCGTAATCCTTGCAGTCAGTTTTCATTGTGTACACCTCATACAAATTCAGAAAAAACCACGTTCGCCAGATCAAGCCCCTTGCGGGTTAGCCGGAGCATGCTCCCCGACATTTCCAAAAGACCGCTTTTTATGAGCCTGTCCACAGCTTCGGGGAATTCTCCGTTATATTCCACCCCGGCGGTCCTGCGCAGCCCAAGCCAGAACTTTTCATGCAGCCTGTCACTTGGGGATACAGCCTCACGGTCTATGCCGCGGCCCTCGCCACGGAGATAAATATTTATGTCGGCGGCGTTCCTATAGCGATAGCCGCCGTGGTACGAGGCCGCAGCCGCGCCTATGCCAACGTATGGCTCGCCGCTCCAGTATTTCAGGTTGTGCCTGCTCTCGCGGCCCGGCCGGGCAAAGTTTGATATTTCGTATTGCTTTATCCCGATATTATCGAGAAATTCCACCGCCTGCCAATACAGCTCTCGCTCCTCGTCCTCAGAAGGCAGGGGAGGGGTGTTTTCGTAAAAGGGTGTGCCCTCCTCGACTATCAGCGAGTATGCGCTGACGTGCTCGGGAGACAGCTCTGCGATTTTTTTGAGGCTGCGGCCGAGGCTCTCAGCCGTTTGCCCGGGCGTGGCAAGCATAAGGTCTATGCTTATGTTATTAAAGCCCGCCTCACGCGCCATAATAAAGGCTTGCTCGGCCTCGGCGGCGGTGTGTATGCGGCCCAGAGCTTTGAGCTCGTTATCATTAAAGCTCTGCACGCCAAGGCTAAGGCGATTTACCCCGGCCTCCCTGAGACCTCGCAGCAGCCCATGAGTGAGCGTGCCGGGGTTGGCCTCCACCGTGAACTCAGCCGCCTTCGGGAGCGCACGGCACAGGCTCACCAAATCTTCGCCTATGGCGGTGGGCGTTCCTCCGCCGATAAAGACTGTGTCAAAGCTTTCGTCGTATTCTCTAAGCTCCGCCAAAAGGGCGGAGCAGTATTCTTTTTTGTTTGTCATATCCGGCCCGGAATAAAAGTCGCAGTAAAGACATTTTCTCACGCAGAACGGAATATGAACGTATAATCCGCTACTCATCGAGCTTAAGCACCGACATAAACGCCTCCTGCGGCAGCTCCACGCTGCCAACCTGACGCATGCGCTTCTTACCCTCTTTCTGCTTTTCCAATAGCTTTTTCTTACGGGTGATGTCGCCGCCGTAGCACTTGGCGAGCACGTCCTTACGGAGGGCGCGCACGGTCTCGCGGGCGATTATCTTGCCGCCTATGGCAGCCTGAATGGGCACCTCGAAAAGCTGGCGGGGAATGGCCTCCTTCAGCTTTTCGGCTATGCGGCGGCCGCGGGCGTAGCTCTTGGAGCTGTGAACGATGAAGCTCAGCGCGTCAACCATGTCTCCATTTAAGAGAATGTCCAGCTTCACAAGCTCGCTCTTGACATAGCCCAAAAATTCGTAATCGAAGGAGGCATAGCCGCGGCTGCGGCTCTTGAGCGCGTCAAAGAAGTCGTATATTATCTCGTTCAGCGGCAGCTCGTAGTGGAGGTCTGCGCGGCCGGCGTCTATAAAGGTCATGTCCTTATAAATTCCGCGCCGCTCCTGACACAGCTCCATAATAGAGCCCACATAGTCCTTGGGCACATAGATATGAGCTGTCACCATTGGCTCCTCCATATAATTTATCTCCGCGGGGGAGGGCAGGTTCGTGGGGTTAGAGATAAACAGCTCCTCGCCGTCGGTCTTTATCACGCGGTAGACAACGCTGGGGGCCGTGGTCACAAGGTCGAGGTTAAACTCGCGCTCAAGGCGCTCCTGAATGATCTCAAGGTGCAAAAGCCCTAAAAATCCGCAGCGGAAGCCAAAGCCCAGCGCCACCGAGGTCTCCGCCTCAAAAGACAGGGAGGCGTCGTTGAGCTGGAGCTTTTCCAGCGCGTCACGCAGGTCGTTATACCTTGCTCCGTCGGCAGGGTAAATTCCGCAGAACACCATGGGGTTAACCTTGCGGTAGCCCTCCAGCGGCTCGGCCGCGGGGTTATTGGCGTCAGTTATGGTGTCGCCAACCTGAGTGTCACGCACGGTCTTGATGCTGGCGGCAATGTAGCCTACCTCTCCGGCGCGAAGCTCCTTGGCGCTCTGAATGCCGTTGGGCAGAAGGTAGCCGGTCTCCACCACATCGAACTCGCCGCCGGTGGCCATAAAGCGGATGCGCATACCCGGGCGTATAACGCCCTCCTTCATGCGCACGTAAACTATAACTCCACGGTAGGAGTCATAGTAGGAATCAAAGATAAGCGCTCTGGGAGGGGCAGTGACGTCGCCCTCGGGAGCGGGAATGTTATTAACGATATACTCGGGGATATCCTCGATGTTTATACCCTGCTTTGCGCTGATGCGCGGAGCGTCCATTGCCGGGATGCCTATAATATCCTCGATCTCCTTGGCGACCTCGTCGGGATGAGCGCTGGGCAGGTCGATCTTGTTGATCACCGGCAGTATCTCAAGGTCATGGTCAAGGGCCAGATAGGTGTTGGCAAGGGTCTGGGCCTCGATGCCCTGAGCCG
>JAFLUQ010000076.1 GCA_022508735.1 Oscillospiraceae bacterium
CGGCAGCGGCATTCCCGCGGTGACGTGTATCATTACGGCGGCGTCTACATGGGGACTTTCAAGCAGCCCGGCGCTCAGCATATCCGGGGAGCCCTGGAAGATCTCCTCCGCGGGCTGAAATTCCAGCTTTACCGTGCCCACTATCTCAGCCTCATGCTCCTTCAGCAGCTTGGCCGCGCCCAGCAGCATTGCCGTGTGCATATCATGACCGCAGCCATGCATTTTTCCATCGATCATGCTCTTATATTCCACATCAGCTTCCTCCCGGAGCGGAAGCGCGTCCATATCCGCCCGGAGCAGAATAGTCTTCCCGGGCCTCCTGCCGCCCGCAAGGGCAACGATTCCCGCCTTGCCCAGCTCCTGAGGCTCATAGCCGAACTCCTTGAGCTTTTGCTTTACAAACGCCTTTGTATATGGCAGATCAAAGCCTACCTCCGGATTTCTGTGCAAATCACGCCTGATCGATGTCAATTCCGGCTGAAGCGATTTTGCCTCTTCTAACAGCAGTTGTCCGTTCACGTTAAATACCTCACTTTTAACCGTTATATACATAATTATAGCCTATAAGTTCGTGTTTGTCAACATTTCAGCTTGCATTTTTGGATCCGCCCCAATTCGGAGGCCAGTTTTAAAGAGCTTTTTGTTTGCATTTTCATCTTCAAGGTTCACTAACACAAATCCGTATTCATGGCAGCGTCGTTGAAATCTCAGATTATCTCAATAACTTTTTGTGACCTTATTCTATATTTATTTTTGTGTCCGGGCAATAAAAAAATCGCGCAGATCATTCTGCGCGATTTTTACGGTTTCTTTATCTTTCAAGCTTAGCAAGCCTCCACTGCTTTCGCTGCTTGAGCCATGCGCCCAAAACCATCATTATCACCGTTGCCATATACGGCGCCAGCGATGTGAGGTTTGATGAGATATTGTAGGTCTGCACTCTCAGACCAAAGGCGTCGATAAAGCCGAACAGCAGTGCGGCCATGAACACCTTGCGCGGATCTGAGCGGCCAAAGATAACGCAGGCCACGGCGATGAAGCCGCGGGACGCGGACATATTCTCGGTGAACATCGTAAGATACCCGAGAGAGAGGTGCGCCCCAGCAAGGCCCGAGAACAGCCCGCACAGCACAGAGGCAAGATACTTCATTCGGTCAGGACTCTTACCCGCCGCGCGAAGGGCCTCGGGGTTCTCACCTGCGGCGCGCATCCAGAAGCCGAGCGGAGTGCGGTAGATCAGCACATAGCTGAGCAAAACCATCAGCCAGCTGACGTAAACCAGCAGAGTGTTGCCGCTTAAGAGGCTGCCCAGCACCGGGATATCCCGTATAAGCGGAATATTGATAATGGGCAGCGGATGAATCGGCAGCGCGCTTGTGCCGGAGAAGGCACCTGCAACGCCGAAGATGGTGCGCAGCAGGAACACTGTAAGGCCACCGGCGAAAATATTGAGCGCAACGCCGATTATGTATTCGTCGGACTTGAATTCGATAACAAATAACCCAAAGAAGGCTCCGAGGAGCAGCCCGATCGCCAGTGCCAGCGCCAGACCGCCGACCCAGCTGCCGAGGAAGCAGCTGCCCAGCACCGCAAAGAACGCGCCGCAGAGCATCATGCCGTCCATGCCTATATTCATGATGCCGACGTGGTCGGTCATAAGCACGCCCAGACCCGCCAGCACCACAGGCGTGGCTGTACGCAGGGTGTTCTGGAAAAGACCTATGGAAAATACACTTTGAATACTACTCACGGACGTTCACTCCCCTCTGCCCGGTTATTAGCGGGATTGTGCAGACGGCGCGCCTTGAACGACTCGGATATACCGCGCTCAGCGGCCATGAAGAAAATGATGATCGACTGCACGATCAGGATGGTCTGGCTGGGAACGCCCGTCTGCTCCATGCCTGTTCCGCCGATTTTCAGAACGCCGAAGAACAGGCTCATCAGAATAATGCCCATCGGATTATATCGCATTATCATTGCCACCAGCATACCGTCGTAATAAAATTCATTTGACACGGAATCTATAAATCGCCTGTGAAGGCCGAACACCTCGAACATACCAACCATGCCGCAGATCGCGCCGGAGATAGCCATGCCGACCATCATCAGCTCGGCCGTCGGTATGCCCATATAGTAGGCAAAGCGCTCGTTCTCACCGGTGAGCTTCATCTCATAGCCGGTGGTTGTGCGCTTCATCAGGTACCACACAAAGAGCGCGGCCGCCAGCGACAGGAAGATAGATGTGGTGAGGTTAGAGAGGTTTATTACTCTCGGAAAAGCAAAGTTCGGGTCGATCTTCGACGTGCCGGAGGCAATGCCCGGCTCGGAGGTCTTAAGCGGCCCGTTAGAGAGATATGCACAAAAATATATCGCCACGGAGTTGAGCATGATCGTGGTGATGACCTCATTGACATTCAGCCGCACCTTGAGCCACGCCGGAATGAGCGCCCATAATCCACCGGCCGCCATGCCCGCCGCCAGGCAGAGAGGCACCGCGATAAATGCCGGCACGCCTGCCAGCGTGGAGCCCAGCAGGGCTGACGCCATTGCGCCGAAATAGAGCTGACCCTCACCGCCGACGTTGAAGACGCCCGCCTGAGCGGCAATAGCCGTGGCAAGCCCGGTAAGGCAAAGCGTGGCGGACTTTGCCAGCGTGTTGCCTATGGCGCGCTGTGAGCCGAGAGCGCCTGTCAGCATCGCCCCGTATCCCGCGATGGGATCGTGGCCCGACACAAGCATTATAACGGCGCCCAACAGCAGTGCCAGCACAACGCTGATCGCCAGCGAGACAAGATAGCCCCCGTTAGGCTTCAGTGGATTACGTTTAAATGTCAATAGTTCACGGATCGTATGAATCATTTACCCGTCGTCTCCTTATCTCTGGCACCGGTCATGTAATAGCCGATGCTCTCCTTGTCGATCTCCCCGGCCCGGAAACTACCTGTAATGCGGCCTTCATACATTGTTATGATACGGTCGGAAAGGCGGAAAACTTCATCAAGATCGGCGCTGACAAGCAGCACCGCACAGCCCGCGTTACGCTTATCCACAATGGATTTGTGGATAAACTCGATCGCGCCTATATCCACGCCTCGTGTGGGCTGAGACACGATAAGCGCCCTTGCGCCCAGTGAGAACTCACGGGCGATAACTACCTTCTGCATATTTCCGCCGGAGAGCGCACCGGCCTCTGTATCGATGCCGGCGCCGCGGATATCGAACTTATCGAAAAGCTTTCGGGCATAATCGTGTATGGCGCTGCGCCTCAGATGCCAGCCGCCAAACGCAAAATCCCTCAGCCGCTGCTTACCGACCAGAAGATTCTCCTCTACCGAGGACTTTATTGACAGGCCCGTGGCCAGATGATCCTCGGGGATATGCGCCAGGCCCAGATCGCGAACCTCGCCGGGCACCTTATCCCAAACGTCAACGCCGTCGATAAGGACCCGCCCGGCCTGTATGGGGCGCATACCGGTGATGGCCTCGACCAGCTCTGACTGGCCGTTGCCGTCAATGCCGGCAATGCCGAGTATCTCGCCCTCACGCACCTCCAGCGACACGCAGCGCACAGCCGGCAGCATGCGGTCTGACTGAACGTAAAGGTCTTCGGTGCGGATAAGCGTTCTGCCTACCCAGCCAAACTTCTGCAGCTCTGAAAGCAGCATATCACGGCCAACCATCATACTTGCCAGCATACGCTCGTCTACATCTTTTGTCTCGCGCAGGCCCACAAGCCTGCCCCCGCGCATCACTCCCACGCGGTCGGAGATAGCCATGACCTCATAGAGCTTGTGAGTGATGATTATGACCGTCATGCCCTTATCCCGCACGATGCCCCGGATCACCCGGAACAGCTCGTCAGTCTCCTGAGGGGTCAGCACGGCGGTGGGTTCATCAAGGATCAGCACATCGGCGCCGCGGTACAGCGTTTTGAGTATCTCAACGCGCTGCTGCATTCCCACGCTCAGGCTCTGCACCTTTGCACTGGGGTCGATATCAAGCCCGAAGTCGGCAGACAGCTTCCGAACCGTCTCTTCGGCCTTTGCAAAGTCATACAGACAAAGCTTCTTCTTAGGCTCGCAGCATAAGAGCACGTTCTGGGCTACGGTGAAGGAGCCCACCAGCTTAAAATGCTGATGCACCATTCCAACGCCCATCGAGATCGCCTGATCGGTCGTCTGGCGTTCTATGCGCTTACCCTTGACGTACAGCGCGCCGCCCGTTGGCTCGTTAAGCCCGTAGAGCACGTTCATCAGAGTGGACTTGCCCGCGCCGTTCTCACCGATCAGCGCGAAAACCTCGCCCTGGTTTATATCCAGCGAAACGTCATCGTTGGCGAGCACGCCGGGAAACTGCATTGAAACATGCTCAAAACGCACGATAGGCTCTGCCATGTGCCTCTCCTCCTTTCGTATGTGTTATCTCTGTCATTTCTGTATTGTCAATATCGGTGCGATTTTATCTGAACGCGGTGGGAACCTCGATCTTGCCGGAGATGATGTCGGCCTTGATCTGCTCGACTTCAGCCTTGAGCGCGTTATCGACCTGCTGAGTCATGTACGGGTCGCCATAGCCCACATCTACCATGCCGGTGCTCATATCGGCCACCCATATATGGCCGCCGTTCCATGTGCCATTATCCAAGAGACCTGCAATGGGATACACGATGGACTGCCCCACCTCTTTTACCATGGAGCAGATTATAACGTCGGGATTTATGTATTTCTGGTCGGAATCGACACCGATGGCAAAAAGACCACGCTCGGCGGCCGCCTCAAACACGCCCTCGCCGGTGCGGCTTGCCACCTGGAACACGATGTCGCAGCCGCTGTCATACAGCGCCAGCGCCAGCTCCTTGCCTCTGGCGGGATCCTCATAGGTGCCGGCATAACGGGTCTGCACGACCGCATTGGGGTTGGCGTACTTCGCGCCGGCCTCATAGCCAACGATAAAGTCATTTATAGTCTCGCTGTCTTCACCGCCGATAGCGCCGACCTTGCCGGTGGTCGACAGCTTGCCGGCTATGTAGCCCACGAGGAACGAGCCCTCGTTCTGTGCGTAGGTGATGCTAAGAAGGTTATCGCCCACTCCGTCAAGACCGTTATCCACAAAGATAAACTTTGTGTCAGGCAGCTGCGGAGCGTACTCGGCCAGAGCCTCCCAGAATTCCCAGCCCACGGCTACGACAACGTCGTTATTTTCAGCGGCTGAGATCAGATTCGTGGTGAACATTGAAGCGTCGTTCTGGCATTCGATCAGAGAGCCCTGCACATCGCCTCTCTTTATCAGCTGCTGCAGACCCTCGTTGGCGGAATCGTAGAACGAGCGGTCTCCTGTGGCACCGGCGAGCACAACGGCCACCTTCAGCTTTTCGTCGGATTCCTTAGGCCCGCAGTTCGTCAGCACCATTACTGACATAAGGACCATAGCCACGCTCAGCACAAGGCTTATCATTTTTTTCATAGATATTTCCTCCTTTTGTATTTTTTATAACCACCCGGCATAAAAAATATTTTTACAAATACTATTGTATCACATGCGCCCGGTAAAGTCAAGCCAATTTCACCCATTTTGTCAGCCGGGCCAGATTTCACTGTGAAAGCTTCTAACTATGCACAAAAATATGGAGGCCGCTGCTTCTATCGCAGCGGCCTCCATTTCATATTAAAATCTAAAATGTTTCTTTTTGCTTTGCCAGACGCCGTATCTCTGCCGAAAGCTCCGGAGAGAGCGGCCCGGGATCGAACAGAGGATGAGCCAGATAGTAGCCCTGCAAGAGATCAACGCCGCATCGGATAACCGTCTCCATTTCCTCCTTAGTTTCCACACCCTCAGCCAGCACCATGATCCCCTTCGTCTTTGCCAGCTTGACAAGGTTTTCGATGATCATGCGCCTGTCATTGTCATTATCACAGCCGCTTATGATGGAACGGTCTATTTTGACTATGTTAGGCCGGAGAGTGAGCAGCGTATATTCGCTGTTGTAGCCCGTGCCGAAATCGTCGAGCGCAAGCTGCCCGCCCCATTTGTTGTGCACAAGCTCTGCCTTGTGCGCGCTGCATTCTCCGTCGGAGCTTTCGCTCTCTAATATCTCTATTACGATCCGATCGAGCATATCGGAATATTCCTTCTCGATCGCGGCCTCGGTCTCCGGTTCAAGCCTGTGGTTGGCAATGGAGTTAATAAAGACATAGGCGTTCTTTTCGATTTTCCCATTGTCGGCCAGAGCCTTGAAGTCTGCAAGAGCCTTCGTCAAGGTCAAGAACTCAATCTCATGGAGCTTTGCGCCTGATTTTGCGGTTCTGATAAGCTCCAGCGGAGACTGGAAAATTTCAGACTGCACGCGCATCAGCGCCTCATAGCCGTAAACCCGGCCGCTTTCTACACTGACGATGCTTTGGAAGGCATACTTTACGCTTTGTTCTTCTATAACGCGGTTCATTTCTTCCACGCCGGTGAGAAGAACGGAGTCAGTAGAATAGACATTCCAGTCGAATTCCGCTATGCCGCCCTTTGTGGAATGCTTGACGGTATACATGGCAAAGTCGGCATATTTCATCAATATCTCACGTGAGGTGGAGTCGTCGGGATACCAAGATATGCCCATACTGCCGTTGACTCTGAAATGTGTGCCGTCTGCCAGCAGGCAGCTTGCGCTGAGCATCTCGCCGCGCACATCGTTTATGATCTTACGCGCCTCGTCTTTAGAGGTGAAGCCCGGCAGGCAAATGCTGAACTCGTCGCCGGAAAGGCGGGAAACTATGCCGCCGTGATCATGAAATTTTTTCAGCGCGGTTGCCGCCGTTTTGATATAATCGTCGCCAAAGTTGTGACCGTAGGTGTCGTTGACATATTTGAGATTATCAAGGTCAAGCATGATAAACGCGGTGACCCCGAGCTTGCTCTTTTCCTGGAACAGCCTCTCGACGCGCCTGTAATATGCCTGACGATTGAGGAGCCCCGTCAGATGATCGTAGTCTCTCTCATACTCGATGCGGTTCTTTTCTAAGGTGGCGGCGGTGATGTCCTGCACGATACCGATGGCGGTATTGGGGGAATATGTATAGCTCAGGCGCATCCAAAGCTTGCTGCCGTTAGGCTGGGCTATCTCGTATACACCGCTGGACTCCTCACGCATTCTGCCGCCGAGCAGATCCATGCCATTGGCGATGGGCGTTTGGAGCTCGGGATATTTGATGCTATTTAAGAATTCCTGCCGTTTCATAACGACGTCTCCGTCACCGGGAAGGTCGAGCCGCAGAACGCCGATCAGGCTCTGCCCCACAAAGACGTTATCCTCGGTGCTGAGATACATAAACGTACCCAGACCCACGTCGGCAATGCTTATCATTTTGGATACCTGCGAGGAAACGCCCTGTATATCTATCTGTATACGCGTAATGGCGTCTGTTATATCGTCTATCTCATAGACGTTTGAGGGCTGAAAACGGAGAACCTCATTATATTCACGCCTCACCTTCAGCTTTTTGCTAAGGTCTGAAAGCGGCTTCATGATGACCCTGCACCCTACGACCGCGATAATAGAGGCGACTAACAGCGACATCAGCGCGGATATCAGCAGCAGCCGCTTCAAAAGCAGCAGCTGACCAAGCAGGCTGGATTTGTCGAGCACGGAGATGAGCGACCACCTATCCTCAGCGTAGGGGCTGTTATCGCCGTACAACTCTATTTGCTGCACGCCGCCTGAAACCTCAACGTCTTTTACCATTTTAAAGTCATAGACGCCCTCTCCCTTTTTACTGATGACACTAATGGTGTCAGAGCTGCCGAGAAGAGTGCTATAGGAGGAGCCGGAATAGGTAATTATATCAAAGCCTTTCTCCGCCGTGCCGCACCCCAGCACATAGCAGCCCATGCTGCCGGTGAAATCATCAGAGGGGATCAACGACAAAATTGTCTCCTCCGTCAGCCCGATGCCGACTACGCCGTAAACAGCTCCGTCGGCGGCGATAAGCGGCAGGGAATATTTCATGCTCGGCGTAACGCTTGTAAAATTCGTGGAAAACCTGCTCCAATAGCCCAGCTCGCTCCGGGAGAGCTCACTGTTTTCCCGAGCGGCGTTAAGGGGCATGAAATAAAAATCATAGTCATCTCCCCGCGCCTCATCAGGCGTAAAAAACCGTGCCCAGCCGTAATGCTCGGAGATATCGCCGTGATCATAAATTATAGAGTGCGGGCCGAGCACCAGCTGAAAATCATCATCCTCAGCGCCCGTGGCCGCGTTTCGCAGATATACCGCCGCCATGGCGCCGCTGCCGCCCTCCCCGGCGTAAAGCTCACCGGTATCCAGCAAAAGATAGGCGCCGTTTGCCCTTGAGCGGCGCAGAAGGTTCATCAAAGTATCGACCGACGAGCTGATAAGGCTTTCTGTCAGCTCCATGTCGTAGGCGAGGTCGGCGGCGGACTTATGGCGCTGCGCCATGAGCCGGGCCGTAATATCATCGATCCTGTCGGCATAGCTTTGCACGAGGGCGGCCTTTTCGACCAGCTCGCTTTGGAGAAATTCACCGCGATTCTTCGTTTTTTCCATAACGGTATTATAGGAATATGCCTCGAGCTCACGGAATTCACCGCCCATGATCAAGGCGGAGACGGACGTGAGCAGCTGCAAAAGAAGCACTGTTAATATGAAGAACGTCAGGCGTGTTCGCAGCCGGACTCTTTTTCTCTCTTTCTGGAGAGACATATTCAATTTGTTTGCCATAAAATGAATCATCCCTCCGAAAATATAAATACTTAGGCCTTTGTTTCCTAATATATAATGATACACCTATTTAATAAAAAAATCAACTGTTTTTCTCAAATATTTCTTTTTTTTTCTGCAAAAAACTGCTCTGTTATTGAGCAGTTTTTTTTGCAGTATATCGTTAAAGCACCTTATCAAGAAAGTTGATGGTCCTCTGCTCCTTAGGATTCTTAATGACCTCCTCGGGAGTACCCTCCTCAACTATATACCCGCCGTCCATAAATATGACCCGGTCGGCTATTTCTCTTGCAAAGCCCATTTCATGGGTGACTATCACCATAGTCATTCCGTCGGCCGCAAGCTGCTTCATAACATTCAAGACCTCTCCCACCATTTCAGGGTCAAGAGCCGAAGTGGGTTCGTCAAACAGCATGATGTCCGGGTCCATACACAGCGCTCTGGCAATGGCCACGCGCTGCTTTTGCCCGCCCGAAAGCTGGCCCGGGTAGGCCGACGCCTTGTCGGAAAGCCCCACCTTTTCAAGCATGTGAAGGGCCTTCCTCTTTGCCTCGTCTTTTGAGGCCTTTTTGAGATCCACCGGCGCGAGGGTGAGATTTTTCAGCACATTAAGATTATTGAAAAGATTGAAGTGCTGGAAAACCATGCCCACATTTTCACGGACCTTATTTATATTTACCTTTTTGTCGTTTATCTTATACCCGTCCACGACTACCTCACCCGAGGTGATGTTTTCAAGGCGGTTCATGCAGCGCAGAAGTGTGGATTTTCCGCTTCCGGAGGGGCCTATTATGACAACGACCTCGCCCTCATATACGTCAGTTGAAATGTCTTTTAAAACTTCAAGCTTGCCGAAGCACTTTTTGAGGTGCGATATATGTATCTTTACGTTTCTATTTTTCACTGTCATATTTAAGCCTCCTTTCCAAAGCCTTGGAAAGCATTGTGAGCAGCGTTATTATCACCAGATACATAGCGCCCACGATCGTCCATATCTGAAAGGATTTCATGGTGATAGCCTGAACGTTTTTGGCTGAATTTACAAGCTCGGGAAAGCCTATAACAGACAGAATAGATGTGTCTTTAAGAGTGATTATGAACTGATTTATGATGCTGGGGATCATTATGCGCACAGCCTGAGGGAGTATCACGCGCTGCATTGCCCTCCAGTAAGGAAGGCCGAGGCTCCTTGCGGCCTCCATCTGCCCGATATCCACCGCCTGAATACCGCCGCGGATGATCTCGGCCATATATGCGCCGCAGTTCAGGGCAAGGCAGATCGTACCTGCCTGAAGCGAGGTGAGCAGCACGCTTTGTTTAAAATGCAGTATCGTGTTAAAGAGATACGGCATACCGAAAAAAACATAAAATGCGAGGACTATCATCGGAACTCCGCGGATGACACCGACAAATACCGCCGATATGGCGTTGCACAGCTTATTTTGGACAACGCTCATTATTCCGAAGATCAGGCCGAGGATGCACGCAAAAAACAACCCGCATAGGGCCAGAATCAGAGTGTGCCCCATCGCCCGCAGCAGAAGCGGGCCGAAATTGGTTATGATCTGAATCATGTTATCACCTTTAATTAAAATTTCGCTATGTAAAGTAACCGCACGGCGGGCCGCTAAAAAATGGTGTAGAACGGACGAAAATCAGTTTGTGACAACGTCACAAACCCTCCCGACGGCGTACGTTTGTACGCCGAGTGGTGATTTTCGTTCGTAGCTT
>JAFLUQ010000077.1 GCA_022508735.1 Oscillospiraceae bacterium
CCGACCCCCTGCTCCCAAAGCAGGTACGCTAGCCAAACTGCGCTAAACCTCGATTCGTAGAGTTATTATACCATACTGAAATAAATTTTGCAAGGCTTTTTTCTCAAAAACAGAAAAAAAATTAACCGCGAATACTGCGGTTAATTTTTTTACGCTTCACATAATAACCGGTTGGAGCTGCCGGCCTTCCAAAGCGGCATCCACCGCCGGGAGTAGCATATCCCACTTAGCCACCATAGACGCAGCCTTGCTGACGGGATCATCCTGAGCAAAGGGAACAAAATAGATATTCCGGCTGTTCATCAGAAGGCCGATGTTTTTAGCCGAGGCTCCCAGTGCGTCGTTTGTGGAAGGGGCAATTATCACGGGCCGATGGTTGCGCAGAGTGGCCTTTGCAGCCATAGTTACGCTGGTATCAGTAACTCCGCCTGCCAGCTTGCCAAGAGTGTTACCCGTGCACGGGGCTATAAGCAGGGCGTCTATCAGCTTTTTAGGGCCAATAGGCTCGGTATCGGGTATGGTGCGAAGCACTTTTTTGCGGCATATATCTTCGATCTCTTCTACAAAGTCCGCAGCCTTGCCGAAGCGAGTGTCTGTTGAAGCGGCAGTCTGGCTCATTATGGGGAAAATCTCCACGCCGTGACCGCTTATTTTTCTCAGCTCATCTATCACCTTGCGGAAGGTGCAAAACGACCCTGTTAAGGCAAAGCCCAGCTTTACCTGTGTTAAGTCCATTTTTTATTCACCTGTCTCTCTGAATATATTATAAATGGTTTCTTTGATGATTTCTCCCGCTGTGACAGGGGCGACTTTTCCCGGAAGACCGCCCGCGCGGATAACGCGTACCTCGGCCTCGGCTGCTTCGCTGAGATCGCAGCCAAAAGGACTGGCGGCCAGATCTATTATAAGTCCGCCGCGCAGAGCCTCAAGGGCATCACGACCTATGACGCGGGCCGGCACGGTGTTAAACAATACGTCGGCCTTCATCGCTGCATCGGGCAGATAAAGATAGGAAGCGGGGTTAAGCCCCGCTGATTTGATAAGGGCAAAGTCAGTCTGTCTGCGGGCAAAGACCGTCACCGTCGCACCAAGGGCCCCGAGCAGACGGGAGAGATATTTTCCTATTCTGCCGTAGCCTGTGACGATTACGTTCGAGCCGTTCAGCGTCACGGGCAGCTCCTCCATGGCGATTTGGATCGCGCCTTCGGCGGTGGGAATGGCGTTGGCAATTTCAAATTCCTCGCGCCTTAGGTAGTCCACATATTTGATTCCGTATATCCCCATGAGCGATTTTGTCTTTTCGTCAAATTTTCCTCCCAGCAGAAGCTGACGACCGTCCATAAGCCGGAGCAGGTCGTTCATAAGTATAGGCCGCAGAAGCTGCGGAGCATATACGGTGCTGCCATCGGTGGAGGCCGGAAGGCCAAGTATAACCACATCGGCCTTGTTCAGCGCGGTCTTCAGGGGGACGTCCTCTGTGTAGCGGCTGACCTCCAGCGAGTCTCGGCGCATAGAGGCATAAAGGCGGTCTATACGCGCGTCGCCGCCTATAACAAGAATTCTTTTTGGCATATATTACAGAGACGGGAAAGCCCGCCTCCTCCTCCCTTCATGGTCTTTCCCTACATACTATGCCAGGTATTCCTGCCTTGTGCAACGTAAAAAAGAGCGTACCGCCACCCGCCACGGTACGCTCTTTTGCCGGTTCTCATGCGTAAAAGCTTAATATTCCAAAACGCCGTTAGGCTTTCTGCCGCTAAGATAATCTATCAATGTTATGTCGCCTTCGCTTTTGCCGACCAACCCAAATGTATTTGTGACCATGAGAGGTGTATCCAAAGCGTTGGAAAGTATGATCGCCATATCTCCCCTTGTCAGCCGCTCATTGCCTGCCACCGTGGGCAGCCCATCACTCAGCCCAAGATTCATTGCCATCAGCATAGAGTCGCCGCCCATCTGCCTGACTGGGACTCCGTAGCCAAGAGCATAGGTCACTATTTTGAAAAACTCCTGATATGTGATGTATTTATTCGGATAAAAATACCCCTCACCGTCGCCGGCCACGATATTGTTTTTATAAAGCGCCGAAACCGCTTCCGCAAACCAGTGGTCCGCGTTTACGTCATAAAATACAGGGATATATAGTCTATCTTCTTTAAGCCTGAAAAGCTCTGCGACCACCTGAGCGGCATAGGCCCGTGTGACAGCTTCATCCGGTCGGAAGGTGCCGTCTTCCCAGCCGGAAAGCACATTAAGCTCAGCAATCTCCTCCACATAGGGCGTGAGCTCTGCGCCGACATCAGAATATCTGCTCTCGGTGAGCCACCGATAAGGCGCAAGAGTGTCGGTCTTCCTCGGCTCGTCGCCCACTATCATCCTGTCAGCTTTAATAATCCCAGAATCCGGGGAAAATTCGATTTTCATTTTTGTGTAAAAATACTCGTTTACATCCATGAGCTGCCACTTATGGATACTTACGTCCTCGCGGCCCATCCTTTCCGCGTTGACATCGGGCATTTCTTTTGTAGAGAGCACATACTCTCCACTATCGGTCTTTACGTAAACCTGGCCGCAGAAACAGCATATCTCCTCCGCTTCTCCTACGCCGGCGGCATTTATGCTCTCCGCTATCATGCTGAAATTCAGCCATCCGTACTCTCCGTCATCCTTGTTTTTAAACTCCTTATATTCCCCCATCCTTTCGCACCTCAAAATGCCGCTCACAGGCATCACAGACACCAAATATCCGTCCCTGTCGATCCCGTAAAAATTCAGGTATTCACCGTTTCTGTCAATAATATACCGTCCGCTTCCGTCCTCGGTGCAGCTAAACTCTCTCAGGGTTCGGTTTATATCAACAATATCTCCTATAGAAACGCCGGGCATCAATTCTCCGTAACTGTCAACTACAAGCATATTACCGAACTCCGGGTAATTTTGTATTCCGGTCGTAAAATACATTTCTTCCACCTCGTCAGCAGTTACTGCAAGAGCCGCATATGCGGGAAGAAGCAGTATAAATGCCGCCAACATCGGTATTATCATCTTTTTCATTTTTGTCTCCTTTCTTTATTTCACCTTCATATATATACTTGTTTCCTCAACATCGTCGGAGGAGGCCACAATGCTGTAATTGCCCTCTTCCTTCAGCGGAAGGGAGATACTGTCAAGAGACACTCCGCTTGAGTCCTCATCGAAAACCACTTCGCCGTCTTTAAGCACCGTCAGGCTGACTCCCTCCCGGGGTGCTTTGCTGAATGAAACGCTCACGCCTCCGTCCGTATGAAAGATCTCGCCGACGGCCTGCCCTTCGCTAAGGTCAAATTTCAGTATGTACTCCGTATCCTTCGTAAGCTCAGCCCTCACTGCCCGGGTCGTCTGCTCGGGCAGTGTCTGCTCCGGCATTGTTTGTTCAGATATTATATGTTCAGGCATCGGCTGTTCAGGTATCGGCTGTTCAGACATTATCTGTTCGGGTATCGGCTCGGATTTGTCGGACAAATGCGGAAGATTCTCCGGTTCCGGCAAGGTGCCGTCCGCAGGCAGAATTTCCGCATCCGGCAGCGGTTCGCCGTTAGTGGGGAGCGTTACTACCGTGCTGTCTTGCCGCGGTATTACATCCTGCTCAATCACTATCGCCTTTTCGCCTTCGGATAAATAATCAGCATTCATCGGCTGCGGCACATCATTGGAGGGTAAGCTTACGACCTTTGCGTCGGTCATCAGAGTAAGCCCAAGACACATACAGAGTACGGCGGCTATAACGCCAAGCCACCGCGAACGGCGGCGGAACTTCAGCATTGCTTTGAAACGGCGTTTTGTAGCGCTCTCGGCAAAGCAGACCCGACAGACGGCCGACATCTTCGTTCTTCCGACAGCAGCCAAAAGCAGGGCGTCCATATAGGCCTTTTTTCCGCCCTCCCCTATTCTTCGCAGCGCACGCTCGTCGCAGGCAATTTCCATATCATTGGTAAACAGCCGAAACAGCAGTCGGTTCAGCGGGTTGAACCAGTGTATTGATATCAGAACATAAGCCAGCAGCTTCGTTATATGGTCGAGGCGGGCTATGTGGGCTCGTTCGTGAGCGATAATACAGTCCCTTTGCCCGCCCGGCTCGCTCAGCTCCACCGGGATATAAATTTTCGGCCTGACTATACCGAACACAAAGGCCGACCCCACCTCGGCGGAGTATACGTCTTTATTCAGCCTGACGGCAAAGCGCAGCTTCTTCCGAAGCCGAAGATACTCTGCCGCGCCGTAGAATAACAAGATCGCCGCCACCGACAGCCATACGCCGCAGAGTGCTGTTCCGGCATGAGAGATCAAGCCTGCCGCATCTGTTTCAGCAGCGGTGCTGCCGATGACCGTCAGCCCCGCTGTCGCATTCTCGGCTACAATTGTCTGCGGCGCCTCCTCCTGAAATACGTTCATCAGGCTTACACCGGACTGAGGCGCTATAGGGCAGACAAGGCGAAATGCAATAACCGCCCAGAGCCAAAACAGCACTCCCCGCGGTAGTCCGACCTTTTCCAGCAACAGCTTCACCGGCAGCACCACCGCGGCTGCAGCGGCCGCCATGAGATTCATTTTCAGAACGGTTTCGAATATTTCGGGCATAGCTACCCCTCCAGACTCTCGTCGATCATCCTTTTGATTTCGGCGGCCTCGCATTCGGTCAGGCTGCGGCCCTTCATAAAGGCGGCGATAAACGCGGGCAAAGAGCCGCCGAAGGTATTTTGCACCACATACTCACTTTCGTAAGCCTCGGCTTCGTCTCGGGATATCAGGGCGCGGACAACGCTGTTTTCGTTGACGAGATACCCTTTTTCCGCCAGCTTTTTTACCATAGTATAGGTTGTTGACTTTTTCCAGCCGAGTTTTTCCTCGCATAGCTTCACCAGCTGCCCTGACTGCACCGGCTCGCTCTCCCACACTACGGCCATAAAACGGTAATCGCTTGCGCAAAGCTTGATCTGATCCATTACAATTCTCCTTTTTTGTTAGGAATGTAGGTCTATAATTATAGTCCACTATTAGTCTATCATAATAGACCAAGTTTGTCAACAGTTATTTGAAAAAAGTTGTACCCTTTGCCACTTTTTTAGAACCGATACAATTAAGCTATTAAAATGCTGCGCATTTTAAGGGTAATGTCAACAGTTATTTGAAAAAAAATTGGCGACCTTATTCGGTCGCCTTTTTAGCTATATTTCGGTGCTCGGTTGGGCTGTGCCCGTAGAAGGCCTTAAAGGTGGTGGAAAAATACAGTTGATCTTCAAAGCCCGCGCTGAGCGCCACCTGCCCTATATTGAGGTTTGTCTCTTCTAAGAGCTTGGCCGCAGTCTTCATGCGGAATTCAGTGATATACCTCTTGGGTGAAAGGCCCAGTTTCTCTTTAAACAGACGGCACAGATAGCTGCGGTTTATGCCCACATAATTGCTAAGCTCGCTGACAGTGATATTGTTATGATAATGTATGGTGTGGATATAGTTCAGGGCGTACTTGATATACTCGTCGGCCATGGATACTGTCTGGGGTGCTCCTGTTACAAAGGCGGACAACACCGCCATCAGTCGGGCCGAAAGCTCATAGGGATTATCGTTTGATGCGGAGGAAAGAGCCAGCATTGGCCCGTCAGCCGCAGTCACTCCCCTCATAACGGGAGAGTCCTTTGTAAAAGAGGTGGACGAAAGATATTTCGGAACAGCCGCACCCACAAATTCCACCCATGAATATTCCCACGGCTGCTCTCCGTCGGCCTGGTAAAATGTCACATCTCCGGGATATATCAGAAAGGCGTCGCCAGCGGAAAGCTTGTAGGTTTTTCCGTTGTAGTGGTATGTTCCCTTGCCGCTGTGGACATAGTGGATTAGGTGGTTAGAGCGCACAAAGTTGCCGATCGAATAGTTGGGACGGCAGTCTTCATGGCCGTATTGTATCACGTTGAAGTCTACAAAGTCGCGAAATCGATTTATGACAGTTCTACGCATAGTATCACCTCTTTTTAAGTATAACGCCTAAACGGTGTGCTGTCAAGAATAATGTCACAAAAACAAATATTTATGCGACAATTTCTTATACAAGCCCTGAGCCCAATAGTATAAAATTAAAATGAGGTGAGATTATGAACCTGATCGACACTGCCGGAAAAATTGCTAAAAAATATATGACCGCAAATCTGGCTGTACCACTCGACCTTCGCCCTTTTTATGACGGAGGGATAAGGCGCGGCAGCGACTACCGTTATCGGGCAGACATGAACGAGCTGTTCCCCGAGGCAAAAGTCGGAGATATTGCTGAAGCAAGATGCCTGTACATAGCGGGAAACGACGAGACCATAGGTATGACGATCACGCTTTTCGGCTCAGCCGAGTTGAAGCTGAACGGTCAAACCGTATTCAAATCGAATATATTCAATGAACGAAACAACCACATAGACAACCGCGTGGATCTGAGCATGAAAAAGGGCGAAAATCTTTTGGAGTTCACCTTTAAAAAGACGGCTCTCGGCTTTGGTGCGGTGTTCGGCACGTGGCTCGGCAAATGGGATTATCTGCTAATGAGGCCTGACGCTCCCACCTTGGAGGGCGGCCAATATCGGCTTAACGGCGGCCCTTGGCTGCCGGAGCTCAAAGAGGCGAAAATTTCCCTCGGCGAGGGAGAATACGCCCTGTTCATGACTAATACCACTGACGGACCGCTCATGGTCAGAAGCAAGGAATTCCCGCCGGAAAAGGAAGAATACAGAAACCCTGCCGGACTCGATGACTACGGCCCGTGGTTGGGGCTTTGGCCGCTCAAGAATGAGCACGGAGACATATCTGACTTTTCGCAGCTCACGGAAAACACATATTGGCGGTTTAAATATGACAAATTGTGGCTTCGCCCCTACTACGGCAGAGGAAACTTCGGCCACTGGAATTATCCTCTGGGGGTAACGCTATACGGCCTGCTGCGCTTCGGGCAGCTGACAAAGGACGAAAAAATCCTTTCATACATTAAGGCCCACGCGCAGCGCTGTGTTGACACCTTCGACTACGCGCTCTGGGACCGTGACCACCACGGCGGTGCGGCGAGCCTGCACAACCTGCTTTCGGGCATCGACAGTCTTGACGACTGCGGCTCCTTCGGTTCCCTGCTGGAGGAAACGGAGCTTTCCCTCGGAATTGACGGCCGCAAAATAGACGACTACATATCAGACTATATCGAGCATCGGCAGCCGCGCCTTTCGAGCGGCGCATTCTGCCGGCAAAATCAGCTGCACAGCTTCCACAACGAAACCGTGTGGCTGGACGATCTGTATATGAGCGTGCCCTTCCTCTGCCGACGGTATAAGATCACCGGTGAGGACAAGTATTTGCGGGACGCGGCAAATCAGTTCATGCAATATAAGGAGCTGCTGTTTATGGCGGACGAGGAGCTGATGAGCCACGTATTCGACCTTAGGCACGGGATAAAAACAGGCGTACCCTGGGGCCGCGGCAACGGCTGGACGGTGTTCTCTCTGTCGGAGCTGTTGATGTTCATGCCGGAGGATCACGAGCTGCGCCCTGAGCTTGAGGAGTTCTTCAAGACTCTTTGCCGCGGATATTTTTCCCGGCAGTCTGAGGACGGCCGTTGGCATCAGGTGCTTAATGCGCCGGATTCGTATTACGAGACCAGCTGCACAGCCATGTTCGCCTGCGCCTTTATGCGCGGCGTGCGCATGGGGCTGCTCAGCGAGAGCTATGGCGAAGCCGCCAGAAAGGCGGTGGAGTCCATCGCTCAAAACACGGTGGACGACATGGGCAATCTTTACGGTGTGTGCCGCGGCTCGGAGTTTGCTTTTTCGGCGGACTACTATAAATATGATCTGCTTCCGAGGGATAACGACACCCACGGAATAGGAATAGTATTATTAGCAATATACGAGGTGTTAAAGTAATGGAACTTAAAGAAATAGCAAAAATCGACATATCCCGCGCGGGAAAATTCTGCCGTATGTGGCTGGGCGACATTAACGGCGACGGACGCATGGAGATAATCATGGTCCAGCCGGACTCGGACCTTGACGACAGGTATTTCCCCCACAGCGTCTACTGTGCAACAGCCTTTGACCTATGTGGCAATCTGCTCTGGCAGATAGGCGAACCGGACCCCAACGCTAAGTCCAGCGGTGCGGACATTCCGGCTCAGGTCTATGACATAGACGGCGACGGCAGCCTTGAGTTTATCTGCGCCCGTGACGGAAAGCTTCAGATATACGACGGCAAGACCGCAGAGCTCAAGCGGGAGGCTCCGCTGCCCGACCAATACGCCCACGACTGCATCATTATCGCAGATCTGGAGGGCAAGGGACGGCCGCAGAACATAATCCTGAAAAACCGCTATGAAAAGCTTTGGGCCCTCGACAGCGATCTCAACGTGATGTGGGAGCACGTGGGCAACGTGGGCCATTACCCCTGGCCCCATGATCTTGACGGCGACGGCAGGGAGGAGCTTATTGCCGGATACACCGTGCTAAGCGGAGACGGCAAGCCCCTTTGGGAAATAGACATGAAGGATCACGCCGACTGTATCTGGATAGGCGACATTAACGCCGACGGAAAACCCGAGGTAGTAGTCGGAGGCGACGACATCACCGCCTGGACGAATGACGGACGGCTCCTGTGGCGCTTCGACGACACAGTTGAATCACAGAATGTGGCCATCGGCAACATAAGGCCGGAGCTGCCGGGCCTTGAGATCTGCGGCCTTGACCGCATAGACCGCGGCAATCCGGGGCTTGATGGCATCTTCATCGTAAGCTCCGAGGGTAACTCCCTCTATAAAGAGCACCGCACAGTTCCAGGCTGGAGCAGCGTGTGCACCGTCATAAGCAATCTCGACGGCAAGGGTACCGACAACGTGCTGGCCTACAGACGCGGCGCACTGCCCAACGCGGTGTATGACGGATATCTTAACACCATATTTAATTTCCCCTTTGACGGCTATGTGCTTTGGGGAGACCTGACCGGAAACGGCGCAAATCAGCTCATAGTATACTCACAGACCGAGGCTCTTATCTACTCCGCCACGGATGTGGACTTAAACGTGAAAGCGGCGCACCCACTGCCCCAGCCCAAGCGGCTGTATAACAATACCCGCTATTGGGGCGGCGAGGCGTCAAATATAAATTCCACTAAATAAAGGAGGAAAAGAAAATGAAAAAAGTTTTATTGACACTGATCGCCCTGTTGGTACTGGCAATGCCGGTGCTGGCTGACGGCGTGAACAGCCCTGTGGCGGTAAAGACCGACGAGGGTGTATACCTGTCGTGGCCCATGGAGCCCGGCGTGCAGGAATACACTGTTTACAGGGGCGGCGAGGCTATCGCCACAACCAAAATCACCAACTATACCGATATCGGAGCTGACGGCACCGCCGAATATCGGATAAACAACACAGCTGTCAGCGTTTGGGACAAGCAGTATCTGGAGGTTCCCATTTCCGTGCCTACTCCCTACGACAGCGAGATCCCGGATAGTCTCAGGCACGTGACGGTTAAGCCCGTCAGCGGCGCAGAGATGAGCATAGGCTCAGCATGGTCCATGCTCCCTGTTGACGGTGAAAACAACGTACTTATCACTGAGGAAGGTAAGGTCATGGACGTAAACGCTCAGGCCACTACTCCCGATGGAAAAGTCGGCACCTATAACTACAACAACGGCGACAATCAGAAATACAGCCTTGAGGAGACCTCCGGCGGATACTATATCAAGGGTAAGCAAAGCGGCCTTTACCTCAGCGTGGACGCCGCGGGTGCGGTGACCATTCAGGAGCAGGCAAATGCTACAATATTTACCGTGACCGACATTTCCGACGAGCACTCCGAGGCGGCTCTCGCCACGGTACACTCTATAGTCTCCCCGGCCACCTACAGCGCTAACGACGCCTCCATCGGCGACCTTGACGGCGACGGCGAGTGGGAGATCGTTCTCAAGTGGGACCCCAGCGACTCAAAGGACGCTTCCCAGCAGGGCACCACCGGCCGCGTATTCATTGACGCATACAAGCTTGACGGCACTCTCATGTGGCGCATAGACCTTGGCAATAACATTCGCGCCGGCGCCCATGACACCCAGTTCCTTGTGTATGACTTTGACGGCGACGGCAAGGCCGAGGTTGCCTTCCGCACAGCCGACGGCACCATTGACGGCACGGGAGCCGTTATCGGCGACCCCGACGTGATCTGGACAAACAACTGGTCAGGCAAAAACCTTGAAGGTCCTCTTTGGGTAACCGTGTTCGACGGACAGACAGGCGCCGCTATTTCCAGCGTGCCCTTCGACCCCCAGAGCAACGAACCCAGCGTAGATATCTTCGGCGACGACTACGGCAACCGCAGTGAGCGGTATAATGCCTGCGTGGCATACCTTGACGGCGAAAAGCCCTACATGGTGTTCCAGCGCGGCTACTACGGC
>JAFLUQ010000078.1 GCA_022508735.1 Oscillospiraceae bacterium
ATAACGTCAAGATAGAAATTACTCATATCCACAACGCAGAAGTTATGAATAGTGTGGTATATCATGTGGAACTCATAGCTGCGGTAGGCCTCGAGAACACGGCCTACGATGTCATTGAGTCTCGTCAGGCTCCAGCGATCCATCTCGCCCATTTCCTCAAAGGGAACACAGTCAGTATCAGGATCAAAGTCGTGGATATTGCCGAGAATATAGCGGGCAGTGTTTCTGATCTTGCGGTAGGCCTCGCTGAGCTGCTTGAGGATCTCATCGGAAATTCTCATATCAGTCTTATAGTCGGCGGAGACTACCCACAGACGCAGTATATCGGCGCCAAACTGCTTGATGATGATCTCGGGGCTGATACCGTTGCCCTTGCTCTTGCTGAATTTTTCACCGCTCTGATCCACGATCATGCCGTGAGTTATAACAGTCTTATAGGGTGCCACGCCCTTGGCGGCAATAGACGTCAGAAGAGACGACTGGAACCAGCCGCGGTACTGATCGTTACCCTCAAGATATATGTCTGCAGGGAACTTTAGACCGGGCTTGACCTCCAGCACACCGCTGTGAGAGGAGCCGCTGTCGAACCAAACGTCCATGATGTCTTTTTCCTTGGTGAACTCAGTGCAGCCACACTCGCACTTTGTGCCCTCGGGCAAAATATCCTTGGCATCTGTCTCATACCACGCGTTGCTGCCGCCCTTTTCGCGGAACAGCTTGGCGGTGGCGGCGATGGTCTCTTCTGTTATGAGCTCCTTGCCGCAGTCGGCGCAGTAGAATATGGGAAGAGGAACGCCCCAGGTTCTCTGACGGGAAATACACCAGTCGGAGCGGTCAAGCACCATGCCGGTGATACGGTCCTCGCCCCACTTGGGCAGCCAGTTTATACCCTTTATGGCCTCAACGGCCTTGTCCTTTATAGCGTCCACCGAAGCGAACCACTGCTCTGTGGCGCGGAACACGATTGGCTCATGGCAGCGCCAGCAGTGAGGATATTGGTGGATTATGGGTTCGATAGCAAAGAGGGCACCCTCTTCTTTGAGCTTCTCGATAATTTTCTCGTTGGATTTCTCGTAGTAAAGTCCGGCAAACTCTCCGGCCAGTTCATTGAGATAGCCCTTGGAGTCTACAGGCACAATGATGGGGATATCTTTATACTTCTGGCAAACGACATAGTCCTCCACGCCGTGGCCGGGTGCCGTATGCACACAACCGGTACCGGCGTCAAGAGTTACGTGGTCGCCCACGATTACAAGACTCTCTCGGTCAATAAAGGGGTGCATAGTGGTGATATATTCGAGATCACTGCCCTTGAACGCGGCGATAATGCTGTATTCCTCTATGCCGCCGGCCTTCATTGAAGCCTCGACCAGCTCTGTGGCCATAACGTATACCTCGCCGCCCTGTGCTTTCACCAGACTGTACTCAAAGTCGGGATTAAGGGATATAGCCACATTGCCGGGCAGAGTCCAGGTGGTGGTGGTCCAAATTACGAAATAGATGTTATCGAGGGGTTCGCCAACATTCGCGAATACACCCTTATCGTCCTTAACACGGAACTTGACGTAAATGGAGTTGGTCTTATCCTCCTGATACTCGATCTCCGCCTCGGCCAGAGCCGTTTCGCAGTCAGGGCACCAGTAGATGGGCTTGAGGCCTTTATAGATGTAGCCGCGCTTGGCCATCTCGCCGAAGATCTCTATCTGCTTGGCCTCGAACAGAGGATCAAGTGTAACATAGATATCATCCCAGTCACCGATAGAACCGAGACGCTGTATCTGAGTCTTCTGGTTTTCAACATACCCTAACGCAAAGTCGCGGCAAATGTTTCTGAACTCGGTAATGCTGGTCTCATGGCGGTTAACGCCCAGCTTCTTTATAGCCTGGCGCTCAATTGGAAGACCGTGAGTATCCCAGCCATGTATATATGGAGCCTTGAAGCCGTCCATATTTTTGAAGCGGGTAATAATGTCCTTAAGGGTCTTATTCAGAGCATGACCCATGTGCATATCGCCGTTAGCATAGGGCGGGCCGTCGTGCAGCACGAAAAGAGGCTTGCCCTCGTTGGCCTTCATGAGCTTGCCGTAAAGGTCGTTATTAAGCCATCTTTTCAGAGTCTCAGGCTCGCGCTCCGGCAGACCGGCCCTCATAGGGAAGTCGGTTACCGGCAGATTCAGAGTTTCAGAATAATCCATCTGAGTTCATTCCTTTCAAAGGTGTATTAAGTCATTAAAATATATTTTGCATGAGTATTTGCCGGGGAACCGTTCGGGTTCCCCGACGAGTTTTTACACATATTTTTTCAGGGTGACAAAAATCCTGTCTTTTTTACTTTTGCCGCCGATCTCAAGCTCGGCCTTACCAAAGCCGCGCACTGTTATGATATCGCCGTCATTAAGCTTATGATCCATTTTTTCGGCTGCTATGCCATTGACGAATACCCGTCCGGCGTGTATAAAATCGCCTGCCGCTCCCCTGCCCTTGCCAAGCATCAAAGCACAGACGCTGTCGAGTCTGAGAGACGCCACGGTGCCCCCTTTTTCCTCAAAGCGGCGCTCGGGCAGTTCCAACTCTTGCAGTGCGGCAGTTTCCGCAGACACAGGGTATTTCCCAACTGAAAGCAGAGAGGCAGCGATATATTCCGCCACGTCCGCATGTGCGATTAATGCAGCTCCGCCATCAGAAATTATAATATCACCCAGCTTCTCCCTTTCGAGGCCCAGCCCCATTAGGGAACCGAGATAATCCCGATGAGTCAGCTTATCAAGGTTCTTGCCGCTTATCTTTATGGCGGCAATTGGAAATTCGTCCTCTTCAGCGTTAAAGCCGGCCATTTTCCGCTCTGCGTCTTCATAGCCGCCATACAGGCACAGTTCTGCGTCAGGCAGATATTTCTCGCGCTGAGCGAGATGACTTATCTCTCCCATCGACAGAAAATCTCCAAACATCGCTCCGCCGAATTTGGCAGCCCTTTGGGCGCGATCATACAGTTTGGTAAAAGTGTTTTTCTCCTCAATTTCCAGCCCGCTGAGGAATTTGTTTTTATCGCTTAATCCCACAGAGACAGACGACCGCTTTCAAGCTCGCTCTTTACAGCAGGCGTTACGTCAACATTAGAAGGCGCCAGCAGCAAAATTCCGTCGCTTATCTTGCGGAAGGAGCCGCGCTTCGCATAGGCCGCACCACTGATGAAATCAATTGTTCTTCTGGCCTGATCGCGATCCATATCTTCTATATTTATAATTACGGGCTTGTTATTGTTGAGGTTATCAATAGCCTGTCGGCAGGAGTCATCGAAGGAATCCAGCTTTAGCACGACAACTTTGAGCTGTGTCGTGGCGGCAAAATTCACCACTCTTGGCTGATTTTTACGCGCTGCCTGGGAAGAAGAGCTTGAAGCCGCACTATTATTGCGGCTGCTGCTGCGTGCCGGTTCGGGGGCGGGCTCGTCGTCCTCAAAGCCGACCTCCTCAAAATCGTCGTCTACGTCGGCCTCGCCGAATACCAAATCTGCCATGCGGTTAAAGAGGTTCTTTTTCATGTTTACATCTCCTCACTTTATATTGAGACAATATTTCACAGAGCTCGCGCTCATATTGCCTTAAATATTGCGCTTCCTATTCTCACATGAGTGGCGCCCTCCTCGACTGCGATCTCAAAGTCGCCGCTCATGCCCATAGACAGAATGTCTATTCCCTCCAGCTCTGACCGGAGGTTCATGTATAGCTCCCGCGCGGCGCGGAATATGGGCCGGCAGAGCTCTTTATCCTCAAAATTCGGCGCCATAGTCATTATGCCGCGGAGCCGCACTGATGGATAGTCCTTTAACTTATTTATTATACCGCGAAATTCCTCAATTGTCAAACCATATTTGCTTTCTTCCAAAGATATGTTTACTTCAAGCAACATATCCTGAATAACGTTTATTTCTGCGGCGCGTTTATTAATTGCCTCCAGCAGATGAAGGCTGTCCACAGAGTGGATAAGCTCGGCTGTACCGACGGCCTGCTTCACCTTATTGGTCTGAAGGTGGCCTATTATGTGCCAGCGGGCACCAGGCAGTTCGGGGCGCTTGCGCTCCATCTCCTGCACGCGGTTCTCTGCCAGAATATCCATTCCCAGCTCCATGGCCCGGCGAATAAGCGGCAGCTCAACAAATTTGCTGACCGCAACAATTGTCACTTCTTCGGGTGCTCTTCCTGAGCGCAGCGCGGCCTCGGCCACTCGAGCACGGACAGCGGCTATATTTCTTTCAACATGATCCATTTATCTCACGTCCTCGGGGTTAAGAAGCACCTTATCGAACTCCTTCAGCGGCACATAGTCTGCGGCAGAGCCGGGCGGCGCATAGTTGCGGTTTACAATATAGTATTGGTCGTCATCTGTACGGAAGGGGTTATCATTGACCGGCTTGAACTGCTTCGTCTTGTCGATTAGAATATAAACACCCTTCTGCTCGCCCTCTATTCTAAGGGTGGACGTTGGTATTTTAAGTCCGTTGCGGCGCAACAGAATCACCTTATAATCCACATTGCGCAGGCTGGTTATACCGTCTACAAACTGATCGCTTCTTACTATGATGACTCTTCTGCCATCTTCTTCATCGCTAATATAATAGATTTCCGCGTCCACCTCGGTGGTCTCAGCGGCATCAACCAACAGCCTCACGCTGCTGCCCACTTTGGCCTCGGCAGCTTCCTCTTCAGTTATCACGGCGGTGAGATACCAATTATAGTTATCGGTTATCTTGCAAAGCTGCCGTGGATCCTGCTCGTAGTCTTTCATAAGATTTTTGAAGCCGTCCACCATAGTGGGTGTCAGCGTATTCATTGTCTCCCCGCTGCCGTATGTCTCAAGACCGTCCAGCTCTGCTGTGTATATGCCCGCGATCGGGGCGTAGACCTCGCTCTGAACTCCTCCTATGGCGTTCTCAATATCCGCCTTCTGCTCGTACAGCTCGGCCAGAACTTCTTCTGCCGGCTCGTTGGTCTCGATCTCAGCGGCGCGGTTTTTGAGATAGCCGACCTCTTTTTTCAGCTCCGATGCCCTTGCATAGTCGCCATCACGTACGGCCTCGCGTATACTCCTGACGTTCGTGCTTACTGCACCGGCAATACGCATAGTATCAGACTGATACATTTGAGCCACGATATTGCTCTTCTCTATGTCCTCAATACGCTCATTTATGTCGTTAAGCCTTTCTATCATGGCGTCGTCGGGCTCTCCGCTTATTACACTGCCAACGCGGGCCTGTCGGCTGACTCTCTCACCGTCATTGACAAAGGGTTCAAACACGCCGGGAGCATCGCTATCGACGATCGTTTCATCGCGGAGTATATAACCGGTGCCGCTGATGCTTTTTTCATATTCAAAATAGGTGACCGTCTCGGTGCTGTAGGGACTCATGCAGTAGCGCACTGTGCTTATGAGCGCCGCGATTATCACCACAATAAATATAATTCTGATTGCTTTACGCAAGCCTTTCACCTACTCGTCTGCTTCGTCAAAATTGAATTTCACGGGTTCAAAGGGGATCATCGTGGAAATCGCGTGCTTATACACTATTTCCTGCTTGCCGTCGCAGTCGATCACAACGGTATAGTTGTCGAAGCCCTTGACCTGGCACTTGATCTGAAATCCGCTCAAAAGGTATATCACGATCGTAGTGCGTTCCCTGCGTACTGTGTTCAGGAACATATCCTGAAGATTGATGTTGTTTTTCATAATGATCCTCCTGTCAAAAATTTTTGTGTAATTTCTATTGCCTTGGCCTCTGCAAAAGTGGGTGTAAGCCAATTTATTTCTGTGTTTCTCCTTAGCCACGTGAGCTGACGCTTTGCGTAGCGGCGGGAATTCTGCTTTACGGCAGCCACGGCTTCTTCCATAACATATCTGCCATCGAAAAAATCTATGATTTCCTTATATCCTATGGCCTGTGCCGCCGTTGGAGCTTTATCCTTTATGGGAAGCAGTTCACGGCGAACCTCGTCAACAAGACCCTGTTCTATCATAATATCCACACGGGCGTCTATTCGTCGGTACAGCTCCTCACGGTCATGTTCTATGGCCAGTCTGAGAGCTTTGTAAGGCGAAGGGCGGCGGCTCTTTTCGTTAAGCGTGCTGCGGCTTTCTCCGCTTTGGCTCACAAGCTCAATTGCGCGGATCACCCGCTTCAAGTTGTTGGGATGTATCTTTTCGGCGGCATCCGGGTCGAGAGCCTTGAGTTTGTCATGAACAAACTCATTTCCCTTTTCCTCAGCCTCACTAAAGAGCCTTTCCCTCAGCTCCGCGTCCTCGCCCGGAGCTGAAAAATCTGTGTTTGCCAGCAAGTGATCGATATACAGCCCAGTGCCGCCCACTATCACCGGCAGCCGTCCGCGGGCTGCTATATCGCGTATGACCTCAGTTGCCTCCGCACAGTACCGTGCCACGCTGTAGCTTTCGGTGGGTTCGGCCACATCGATCATGTGGTGCACTACTCCCTGCCTTTCCTCCGGCGTTGGCTTGGCCGTGCCTATATCAAGACGGCGGTAAACCTGCATGGAGTCTGCCGAGACGACTTCGCCGCCGAAGCGGAGGGCCAGCTTAACGCCCAGCCCTGTTTTTCCGCTTGCGGTGGGGCCGCAGACCACAAGCACGGGTATTTTATCCATAGGCTTATACTATCCTTTTAAACATTTTTTCTATTCTGTATTTGCTCATTTTGACCGCTATTGGTCTGCCGTGCGGGCAGGTTGATATGCCATCGAGCCGAAGCGCGTCTCTTGTCAGGCGCTCCATTTCCTCCACGGTCAGGTCACGGTTTGCCCGTATGGCAGAGTGACAGGCCAGGGTGTACATAGCCTTATCCCGCCTGTCCGCTATACTGCCGCTGCCGCCGCCCATGAGTACCCCGGCCAGTTCACCGAGAAGGCTCTCGCCCTCGGTGGCCGAACAGTCTGACGGCACGCTGCGGATCATGACGGTGTTTCCGCCCACGTCCTCCAAATCAAAGCCCATATCCCAAAGAAAATCGCGGTTTTCCATGACCGCCGTAAACTCCGACGGGCTCAGGCTCACGTTCTGTGGCAGCATCAATAGCTGCATGGTGTTCTTTTCCTCGCTCGACTTTAATGCCTCATAGCGTATTCGTTCATGGGCGGCATGCTGGTCGATGAGGATGAACTCGCCCTCGGCCTCCGCCAGGATATATGTGGAGAAAAGCTGGCCTATGATCCTTATAGGGAGCTCTGTTTCCGGTTCCTGCTTTTCTTCCGGCCCGGGAGTCGGCTTTTGAGCTTCCTCGACCTCCGGTTCGGGAGTTTTAGGGTTTTCAGGCTCCGTATCATTCATGATCGGGCTTTTTATTTCTCCGCTTTTGAGCCGTCGCTCAGTCTCCTCGTCGAGGCGCTCCACCTGCTTTTTCGGGAGCAGCGGGCTTATTTCGGTTTTGAGAATGATTTCCTTATCCTCTTTGCTGCTTATGGGCTTACGCTCAGGCGCAGTCGGTGTATATTGCCGGAATTTGCCTCCGGAGGGCTTTTCGGCTTCCGGCTTCAGCTCCGGTTTTGTCTGTGCTTTCACCGCCGGCCGGATGCTTATCTGCTCAGGCTGACGGACGGTAAAGGGCAGCTTATAGCTTTCCTGTGCGGAGGGTCTCAGTCCTCCGGCCCCCGATGCCTTCGCCAATGTATTTTTTACCGCCCAGTAGACCGTGTTATATACGGCTCTCTCGTCGGCGAACTTTACTTCTGTTTTAGTTGGGTGGACGTTTACGTCGCAGAGCGCGGGGTTAAGCTCCACGTTCAGCACTGCCACAGGGAAGCGCCCGCTCATGAGCTCGTTCTTATATGCCTCGGCGAGCGCCAGACTTAATGCCCGGCTCCCAACGCTGCGGCCGTTCACAAAAAACACCTGCATACTGCGGCTTGGGCGCGAAAGGTTGTTTTTGCCCACAAGGCCCGTCACGCGGACGGTCTCGCCCCTGTAGTCCACCTTCTCCATATTTTCTGAAATATCCTTGCCCCAAAGGCAGCGCACAGCGTCGGAAAGGCTGTTGTTGCCCGGAGTAAAGAATACCTCCTTACCCTCACGGATAAGCCGAATGGATACGTCCGGTCGGCTCAGGGCCTGCCGCTGGCAGACCTCGGTCACGAGTGCGGCCTCGGCGCTGTCTTTCTTGAGGAACTTCATTCTGGCCGGTGTGTTAAAAAACAGGTTTTCAACCACAACGCTTGTGCCGTCGGGGCAGCCTGTTTCTTCATTTACGACGATCTCGCCGCCCTCCACCACAATATGGGTGCCGAAGGAGCTTTGAGGTGTTTTTGTCGTCATTTCGGTGCGGCTGACCGAGGCTATGGAGCACAGGGCCTCACCGCGAAAACCGAGGGTCGTTATATGCTCAAGGTCAGTTTCGTCCTTGATCTTGCTGGTAGCATGGCGCATAAAGGCACGCTCCGCGTCGTCGGGCAGTATGCCTCCGCCGTCGTCGGTTATGCGTATATAAGAAACTCCGCCGCGGCGTACTTCCACAGTCACAGATTTTGCTCCCGCATCAATGGAGTTTTCCACCATTTCCTTAACGGCGTTGGCCGGCCGCTCCACGACCTCGCCCGCCGCGATTTTTTCGGCGGCGGCCTTGCTGAGAATATTTATTTTTCCCATTATTCCCCCCGCCCTTTCTATCTTATATCATTTTCTGCAACTCATATAATTTATTTAATGCCTCTATTGGCGTCAAAGTTGTTATGTCTATTTCCTTCAGTGCTTCCACAGCGGGAGAATCCTCCGCCGGGGCAAAGCTCAGCTGACTTTGTTCCTGCGGCACAGGCACGTCGCGCTTTATTTCGCCTGACTGTATCTCCGCCAGAACCTCTTTTGCCCTCTTTATCACAGGATTAGGCACACCGCTCAGCTTAGCCACCTCAATGCCGTAGCTCTCGTCGGTACCGCCGCGAACTATCTTCCTCAGGAAAGTTATATCGTCGCCGCGCTTCTTACAGACGGTGTTGTAATTCTTGACCCCTTTAAGACGCTCCTCCAGAGCCGTCAGCTCGTGGTAATGGGTGGCGAACAGAGTTTTCATGCCTATTTTGTTTACTATATGTTCTATAACCGCCCATGCTATGGAAAGGCCGTCAAAGGTGCTTGTACCGCGGCCGACCTCATCCAGTATGCAGAGGCTGTTTTTAGTTGCGTTTTTGAGTATATAGCTGACCTCACTCATTTCGAGAGTAAAGGTGCTCTGCCCCGAGGCAAGGTCATCGCTGGCGCCGATTCGGGTGAATATCTTGTCCACCACGCCTATGCGGCACTGGCTTGCAGGCACAAAACTGCCTATCTGAGCCATAAGCGCTATAAGGGCCACCTGACGCATATAAGTTGACTTACCCGCCATGTTCGGACCGGTGATTATGGCCGCACGGTTTGGGCCGCAGTCGAGTTCGGTGTCGTTCGGCACAAACACGCTCTTTTTGAGCACCTGCTCCACCACCGGATGACGGCCGTCTTTTATGTAGATCTCGTCGGATATGTTTATCTCAGGGCGAACATAGCGATTTTTGACCGCAGCCTCGGCCAGTGAGCATAGCACATCCGCTGTGGCTATGGCCCGTGCGGTTCTTTCAATTCGCTCAATCTCGCCGCAAACGCGAACGCGTATATCAACGAACTGCTCATACTCCATCGCCGTCAGCCGCTCGGTAGCGCCAAGCACCGTGCTTTCGACCTCTTTCAGCTCGGGAGTTATAAACCTCTCTCCATTAACTGTGGTCTGCTTGCGCACATAATCTTCGGGCACCTTGCTGAGCTGAGAGTTGCTCACCTCAATGTAGAAGCCGAACACCTTGTTATACTTTACCTTTAAATTCTTTATGCCTGTGCGGTCCCGCTCCCGGGCCTCGATGGCTCCTATACTGCCCTTTCCCCCGTCGGAGGCGGCGCGCAGACGGTCGATTTCCTCGTTAAAGCCCTTCTTTATGAGCTTGCCCTCACGAAGCACTATGGGCGGCTCGTCCTCTATGGCGCGTTCGAGCAGGTCCCACAGATCTTCAAGGGTATCAAACACAGCCGCCTGACGGTTCATTATCGGACTGCGGCAGCTGCACAATGCTTTATAAAGCCGCGGCAGAGCCGCAAAAGACGAGCGCAGAGCCACAAGATCACGGGCATTGCACACACCCATCGACGCCCGGCTCATAAGCCGTTCAATGTCCAATATGCCGTTCATTGCATCGCGGATCTCCTCACGGAGGGAAAGATTGTTAACCAGTTCCTCAACTCCGCTGAGCCTCGCAGTAATAGGGCCAACGCTCACAAGCGGGCATAGTATCCAGCTTTTCAGCATGCGACTGCCCATAGAGGTGCGTGTCTTATCAAGCACCCAATAGAGGCTGCCCTTTTTGGTCTTGTCGCGCATGGTCTCGGTGAGTTCAAGGTTGCGGCGGCTGTTCATATCTATATC
>JAFLUQ010000079.1 GCA_022508735.1 Oscillospiraceae bacterium
GATTTTCTTATTTTTAAGCCCTTGAACTACGAACGAAAATCACCGCTCGGCGTACAACCGTACGCCGTCGGGAAGGTTTGCTTCGTCAGCCTAACCGCCGAAGCAAACTGATTTTCGTCCGTTCTGCACGATTTTTTCTACCGGCCCCTGTGCCTCCACACTACAAAGCGATTTTTTACGGCCCCTCCACTTTCCCTTAATAGTTTTCCGCTTTTAGCTCAAAATACGACTGTGGCCGAAAGCACACCGGGCAAACGCCCGGAGCCGCCTTTCCAACGCAGATATGGCCGCAGTTGCGGCATATCCATATAGCCTCGCCGTCCTTGGAAAAAACCATTTTGTCTTTCACGTTTTCCATGAGCCTTAAGAAACGGTTTTCATGAGCTTTTTCAATTTCGCCGACTTTCTCGAAAAGGAGCGCAATATGCTCAAAGCCTTCCTCCTTTGCCGTACAGGCAAATTCCGGATACATTTGCGACCACTCGAAATGCTCATCCGCCGCAGCGTCCCGAAGGTTTTCCGCAGTTCCCGGGATGTTGCCCGAGTGAATGAGTCTAAACCATATTTCCGCATGAGCTTTTTCATTTTCCGCTGTTTCGTTAAAAAGCTGCGCGATCTGTTCATAGCCGTCCTCCCTTGCTTTATTGGCATAGTAGGTGTATTTGTTTCTGGCCTGGGATTCGCCGGCATAGGCGGCCATCAAATTGGCCTCGGTTCTCGAACCCTTTAAATCCATAGAAAACTCCCCCTTATTCGCAAAGTTAGTTTCTCCTCTATGGCAAAGCTTTATTCGTATATAAAGAATTTATTTGACAAGACCCTTTTGCAGGTGATATAATGGTTTCAGGAATAATCCATGACGGAGGTTTGCTATGCTCGGAGCTATAATAGATATGGACGGAACCATACTCGAATCTATGGGCCTGTGGGAGCAGGTGGATATCGGCTTCCTGCGCGACAAGCGCGGCATCGAGGTGCCGGCGGACTACATGAACGCCATTTCGCCGTTAGGGTACCGGGAGACAGCTCTGTATACCATTGCCCGCTTTGGCCTCCCCGACAGCCCCGAGGACCTCATGGCCGAATGGGAGGAAATGGCCGTGCACGAGTATGAAAACACTCTCCCTCTCAAGCCCTTCGCCAGAGAATTTCTCACCAAGCTGAAAAAGAGCGGCATAAAGACCGCCCTCTGCACCAGCTCGCCTGAGTGCTTTTACGCGCCCGCGCTGAAGCGTCTGGAAGTATATTCCATGTTCGATGCCTTTGTGTCCGCCAGCGCTTTGGAGCTAAGAAAGGGCGAGCCGGAGATCTTCCTCACCGCCGCCCAAAAGTTAGGGCTTCGCCCCGAGGACTGCACCGTGTTCGATGATATGCCTGACGCCATAGCCGGGGCCAAGTCCGCCGGAATGAAAACCTGCGGCGTATATGACCGTTACAGTGCCTCCCACATGGACAGAATGAAGCGCATGTGCGACCGCTACGTCATGAGCCTTGAGGAGCTGATTTAGTTTCGTCCTTCTTCTCAAGAAACATATTGCCGTCGTCAGTCATATTCATAAAAAATACGTCCTTTGGCGACTCTACATTTTTCTCCTTTAACAGCTTCATAAGATGTTTTTCGGTGATATTGGCGGCCTGAAGGCCGCTTTTTCTCACCTTGCCGTCAGCGATAAGCGTGTGAGGCAGGTGAGTCTGCTTGGGTGAAAGACCAAGGTCCTCGGGCGTTGCCGGGCGGTTCTTTTCTTTCGGTATGACGGAGAGCTGACCGTTGGTTTCAAGTAAAACAGTGTCCACCTCGGAAATGTCGCTGTAGCCCATTAGCCGCAGCTGCTCCAGCAGATCGTCTATACTTAGGCGCAGGCGACCGAGCACCTTTTGCTGTATTTTTCCGCCGCGCACAATAAGCGCCGGGCGGCCGGTGAGCACGGAGCGGAGAAATTCGCTTTTGATTACCAATACTGAGAATATCAGCTCCATGGCCACAAGTGTGAGTATCGGAACAACACCCTCCCAAATGCTCGATTCTACGTTTTCAATTGGAATAGCCGCCAGATCACTCATCATGATAGCCACCACCAGCTCCGCCGGCTGCAGCTCGCCAAGCTGCCGCTTGCCCATAATACGCAGCGCGGCCACGACAAAAATATAAAGCAATAACGTGCGGAAAAACATTACCGACATAAAATGCACCCTTTCTATTGACATTCCGGAAAAAAACATGTAAAATAAATGTATTGATATTATCTGCAGAAATTCTGGAAGTATGCGTGAAAGGAGGGTGTTTATGGCATTTCTGCCGATTTCAAAAGCGGATATGATTGAACGCGGTTGGGATTATTATGACTTTTTGTTTATCTCCGCCGACGCTTATGTGGACCACCCCTCCTTTGGCACAGCCTTGCTCAGCCGCCTCTTAGAGGCCGAGGGCTATCGGGTCGCCATATGCGCCCAGCCCGATGTTTCCACGCCCGATTCTCTGACCTCTTACGGTCGGCCACGGCTCGGCGTGCTTGTTTCCGGCGGGGTAATAGACTCCATGGTCAACCACTATACCGCCGCAAAGAAAAAGCGCAGCGAGGACGTATATTCTCCCGGCGGCAAGGCCGGCAAGCGCCCCGACAGGGCGACCATAGTTTACGGCAGCCTGGTGCGCCGTGCCTTTGGAAAGATACCGCTGATCATCGGCGGCACCGAGGCCAGCCTCCGCCGTTTTTCCCACTATGATTACTGGGGCGACAACGTGCGCCGTAGCATAATTTTTGACAGCCGCGCCGATATTATATCCTTCGGCATGGGCGAAAAAAGTATAATTGAAATTGCCAACGCACTGGCGGACGGAACGCCGGTAAATCTCCTGACAAATATCCGCGGCACCTGCTATATTGCCGACAATCCGCCAAAAAATGCGGTTATCCTCCCCTCCTTTGAAGAGACGAGGGACGATAAGGTAAAATATGCCGAGGCGGCGGCTATCCAGTACCGCGAGCAGGATCCTGTGCGCGGCGTAACGCTTGCGCAGAAGCACGGCGACAAATACGTTGTGCAAAACCCAATGAGTTCTCCTCTGACGCAGAGCGAAATGGATCGGGTCTACGCCCTGCCCTATGAGCGGGCATGGCATCCGAGCTACGACAAGTACGGCGGAATACCGGCCTATGACGAGGTTAAATTTTCCATAACCAGCAGCCGCGGCTGCTTCGGGAACTGCTCCTTCTGCGCCATAACCTTTCATCAGGGGCGCATAATCCAGTCCCGCAGCCACGCCTCCATACTGCGCGAGGCCGAGAACTTCGTATGGGACAAGGACTTCAAGGGCTATATACACGATGTGGGCGGCCCGACGGCCAATTTCCGTTCCCCGGCCTGTGACAAGCAGCTTAAAAGCGGAGCCTGCCGTGACAGGCAGTGCCTGTATCCGGCGGTCTGCCCCAATGCTAAGGTGGATCACTCGGACTATATTGAGCTTCTGAGAGAGCTACGGTCCATACCGAAGGTAAAAAAAGTCTTTATCCGCAGTGGCATACGCTATGACTACTGTCTGGCAGACAAGGACGACACCTTCTTCCGTGAGCTCTGCGCCCACCACGTCAGCGGGCAGCTCAAGGTAGCCCCCGAGCACATCAGCGACAATGTGCTCCGTTACATGGGTAAGCCCGGCGTGAAGGTCTACAATAAATTTAAAGATAAGTTTTACAGCATAAACCGTGAAATAGGCAAAGAACAGTACCTTGTGCCATACCTAATGAGCAGCCACCCGGGCAGCACCATAAACGACGCCATTGAGCTGGCGCTGTATTTGAAGGAAAACAAGATACACCCCGAGCAGGTGCAGGATTTCTATCCCACACCGGGAACGCTGAGCACGGCCATGTTCTATACTGGCCTTGACCCGCGCACCATGAAGCGGGTATACGTACCCCGCGACCCAAAAGAGAAGGCCATGCAGCGAGCCATGCTCCAGTGGTCGAGACCCGAAAACTATAAGCTCGTGCGCGAGGCCCTGATAAAGGCCAATCGCCGCGACCTGATTGGCTTTGGCGAAAAGTGCCTTATAAGACCTGAAATAAAAGGAAACACTGAAAGGAGAAAACAAAATGGCAGCACAAATTCTGGACGGAAAGGCCCTGTCGGCCAAAATAAAGGAGGAGCTCCGCGTCGAGGCCGACGCCCTGACGGCAAGGGGCGTTAAGCCGGGACTGGCGGTCATCATCGTCGGCGACGACCCCGCCAGCCGCGTATATGTGAACAATAAAAAGAAGGCCTGCGAGGTCTGCGGTATAATGAGCGAGGAATACGCCCTGCCCACCGAGACCACCGAGGAGGAGCTGATGACCCTCATCGGCGAGCTGAACGGCCGCGAGGACATAGACGGCATACTTGTGCAGCTTCCGCTCCCAAAGCATATCGACAGCGAAAAGGTGCTGCTTGCCATAAACTATAATAAGGACGTTGACGCCTTCCACCCTGTAAACGTGGGCAAAATAATGATTGGAAATTTCGATTTCCTCCCCTGCACTCCCGCCGGAGTCATGGAGCTAATTAAGCTCACCGGCATTGAGGTTGCGGGCAAGGAGTGCGTGGTCGTAGGCCGCAGCAATATAGTGGGCAAGCCTCAGGCCATGCTGCTGCTCCACCAGAACGGCACGGTCACTATCTGCCACAGCCGTACGAAAAATCTGGCCGAGGTCTGCCGCCGCGCCGACATACTCGTTGCCGCTGTGGGCCGCGCCAACTTCATCACAGCCGACATGGTGAAGCCCGGTGCCGTAGTCATTGACGTGGGCATGAACCGCGTGGATGGCAAGCTCTGCGGCGATGTGGACTATGCCGCTGTCAGCGAGGTTGCCTCCGCTATTACTCCCGTACCAGGCGGCGTTGGCCCCATGACAATTGCCATGCTGATGAAAAACACGGTTAAATCAGCTACTAACAGGGCAAACAGAAAGTAAAACAAAAAGGACGCTTCGGCGTCCTTTTCTTATAGCTTCAATTCCGCATATATGTCCCGCCGACTGACGCCGCGGTCATTGGCCGCGGCCTTCATGGCCTCTTTTTCGCTCATGCCGCGGTCTACATACATCCGCACATGTTCGGCGACGGTCATATCCTCCCACTTGGCTCGGGTCTCCGCGGCGGCCTCCTCCGCGCTCCGGCCCTCAACCACCAGCACGAATTCCCCCTTCGGGGGATTTTCACTGTAGCGCTCCAGAGCGGTGGCAAGGTCTGTGCGGAAGAACTCCTCGTGTATCTTCGTCAGCTCCCGGCACAGGGAAATGCGCCGGTTGCCAAAGACGGCCATCATATCCGTCAGAGTGTTGATGAGCTTGTGCGGAGCCTCATAGAAAATCATCGTGCGCCGCTCAGTCTTAAGCTCCTCCAGCATCTCCATGCGCCCGCGCTTGTTTACGGTCAGAAAGCCCTCGAAGGTAAAGCGCCCTGTAGGCAGCCCGCTGGCAATAAGAGCGTTGATACCGGCCACAGCACCGGGGATAGGCACAACGTCCACTCCGTGCTCGGCGCAGAGGGCCACCAGATCCTCGCCGGGGTCGCTTATGGCCGGTGTGCCCGCGTCACTGACAAGGGCTATGTTCTCGCCGCTCTTCAGGCGCTCGATCAGCATCTCGCCCTTCTCACGGCGGTTGTGCTCAAAATAGCTGGTCATGGGCTTGTCTATATTAAGATGATTTAAGAGGCCGCGGGTGTGGCGGGTGTCCTCGGCGGCAATTAAATCCACCGATTTAAGCACCTCCACGCAGCGGTAGGTAATGTCGCCAAGATTCCCTATGGGAGTGGCGCAAAGATATAATTTTCCGTAAGGCATTTAAACTATTCCTTCCGTTATGTTCTGTATGTAATTTCCCTCGTCGTCGTACATAAACACCGGCTTATCTAACGTGAGCTGCGGCCGCCCGCCGAGGAGCCCCTCCACGAGGATCAGATTCGCACCCCGGTCACTTTTCGGATATACCACTGCCAGACGCTTCGGTTCTATTTTATGGGCCCGGAAAGTAGAGATCACGTCGCACAGTCTGTCCGCCCGGTGCACCATAAACAGCTTGCCGCCGAACTTCAGGCAGTCCGCCGCACTTTTTACCACGCCGTCAAGCGTGCACTTTATCTCATGGCGGCTTATGGCCAGCTCGTCCTTGGGATTTACAAGCCCGCCTCCGCCCGGCATATAAGGCGGATTGCATGTCACGGCGTCAAAGACGCGCTTGCCGAAAATGGTCGGCGCGTCGGCCAGATCGGCATTGTGAACGCGAATTACGTCCTCTAATCCGTTAAGGCGCATCGTTCGCGAGGCCATATCGGCCACACGGGGAATGATCTCCACCGCATCTATAGAGGCTGGAGCAAAGAGCGCATAGCTCAGCACCGGGATAATTCCCGTTCCGGTGCACAGGTCAAGAACGCGGCTACCCCTTGTGAGCCGCGCAAATTTAGCCAGCAGAACAGCGTCGCTGCCAAAGCAGAAGCCGTCCTTGCTCTGAATTATTCTATAGCCATTAATGCCGAGATCCTCAATTTTTTCCATAGCATACACCCAATCAAATTAAAGCGTGACATACAAACGAGGCTTCCTTGGAAGCCCCGTCTGAAGTATGTTCGATTACTCAGTAGAATTACTCCTGAGCAGGAGCGCCAACGGGACATGCGTCCGCACAAGCGCCGCACTCGATGCACTGATCTGCGTCTATTACGTACTTACCGTCGCCCTCGCTGATGCAGCTAACGGGGCAGCCGTCTGCGCAAGCGCCGCAGCTGATGCAATCGTCGCTGATTACATATGCCATTGAAAAACACCTCTCTTTTAATTTGTTAATTACATTGTATCATAAAAACTATAAATTTCAATAGTTTTTTTAAATCTTTGTGAAATTTTTTTCTTGATTTTTTGGCAGCGGCCTTATATAATAGTAGCAACACTCTTTTTGCGGCAATTTATATGAAAATTCAAAGGGGGAATTCTGATGGCAAAAAACCGGAAATCCGGCAAGAAAAATATTGCGCATACGATTTTTATCGACGGCCTCAGCGGGATGGCCCTTGGCCTGTTTGCAACACTTATTGTCGGTACTATTTTGGCTCAGATAAGCGGTTACATCAGCGGCCCGGTTGGCAACCTCTTGCTGGTGGTCGGCAAAACCGCACAGCTTCTGACCGGTGCGGGCATCGGCTGCGGCGTGGCAATGAAGCTTGGCATGGAGGCTCCCCTTGTGACCATAAGCGCCGCGATCTGCGGCATGGTCGGCGCATATGCCAAAGTGATTCTGGCCGGCAGCTTTTTTACCGATAATGCCTTCGGCATAACTCCCCCCGGCGAGCCTTTGGGTGCCTTTGTGGCAGCCATAGCCGGCATAGGCATAGGTCGGCTCGTCAGCGGTAAAACCGGCATTGATATACTTCTCACGCCCATATGCTGCGTCCTTGTGGGTTCGGCGGCAGGTCTGTTCGTTGGGCCGTATATAACACGCTTTATGAACTGGTTAGGATACCTCGTGAACTGGGGAACGATCCAGCAGCCCTTTTTGATGGGCATAATCGTGTCTGTGCTCATGGGTATATTTCTTACTCTGCCCATCAGCTCGGCGGCTATCGGCGTTTCGCTGGGGCTCAGCGGTCTTGCCGCCGGAGCGGCTACAGTCGGCTGCTGCGCTAACATGATAGGCTTTGCCGTGGCCAGCTACCGCGAAAACAAGGTCGGCGGCCTCGTGGCTCAGGGTCTCGGCACAAGCATGCTTCAGATACCAAATATAATCCGTCATCCGCAGATATGGGCTCCTGCCATAATCAGCAGCGCTGTGCTTGGTCCGATATCCACCATGCTGTTTAAAATGGAGTCCAACGCCGTTGGCAGCGGTATGGGAACAGCCGGGCTTGTCGGCCCTATCATGACATATAACACCATGGCGCCAAACGGCAATGCTGCTATGGTGCTTGGCGTAATACTATTGATGTACTTCCTTCTTCCCGCCCTCATCAGCCTGTTTATAAGCGAGGGTATGCGCCGCGCCGATTGGATAAAGCCCGGCTATATGAAGCTTGACATATGAAAATAGGAAATATTGAACTGAAAAATAATATAATCCTCGCGCCTATGGCCGGAGTTGCAGACCTCCCCTTTCGCATAGTGTGCCATGAGTTTGGCGCAGGCCTGTCTTACACCGAGATGGTCAGCGCCAAGGCCTTGAGCTTTGAAAATAAAAAAACCTATAAGCTTATGAACACCGAAAACCTTCCCACTGCAGTCCAACTCTTTGGCTCCGACCCGGAGACTGTGGCCGCCGCCGTGCCCGAGGCCGAAAAGCGTGGCCTGTTCCTTGACATAAACATGGGCTGCCCTGCTCCGAAGATAACCGGTAACGGCGAGGGCTCGGCACTTATGAAGGATCTGGGCCGGGCTGGGGCTATAATTGAGGCAGCCGTATCAGTGGCAACAAAGCCTGTGACAGTAAAAATGCGCGCAGGCTGGGACGAGGAGCATATAAACGCCCCAGAGCTGGCGAGGATAGCGGAAAAGGCCGGGGCTGCCGCTGTCACCGTACACGGCCGTACACGCCAACAGTTCTACTCCGGCCGCTCAAGCCGTGATGTTATCCGCAGGGTGCGTGAGGAGATCTCCATTCCGCTCATTGCCAATGGCGACGTATCGGAGCCGGATGATGCTCTATCCCTGCTTAATGACACCGGCGCGAACGGCGTTATGGTGGGCCGTGGCTGTCAGGGAAGGCCATGGATATTCGCCCGCATAGAAGCGCTTTTGGAGCGCGGCGAAGCCATGCCCGATCCGCCCGCAGAAGAGCGCATGAAGGTAGCTCTGCGCCATATAAATCTGATCGTGGAATATAAGGGCGAACACATTGGTATACTTGAGGCACGCAAACACGCAGCCTGGTATATTCACGGTCTGCACGGAGCAGCCGCCCTGCGAAATGATATAAACTCCGCCGTAACCCTCGAAAAAATGACAGAAATCTTGCAAAAAGCTATTGACGTTCAGTCGTGATTTTGATATAATATATAAAATACTATTTTTTCAAAAGGGAGGAAGTTTTTTATGGACAACAAGATACTCTATGAGGGACTGACCTATGATGATGTGCTGCTGGTACCCATGAAGTCTGACGTTTACGGCAACGTTGACCTCTCGACCAGACTCACGAAAAAAATCAGGCTTAATGTTCCCCTTATGAGCGCCGCTATGGATACTGTTACCGAATCCTCAATGGCGATAGCTATGGCCAGAGAAGGCGGCATCGGTATAATCCACAAAAACATGACCATCGAGGCCCAGGCTACAGAGGTGGACAAGGTAAAGCGCAGCGAACACGGTGTTATAGTAGATCCGTTCTTCCTTTCTCCCGAAAATACGCTGGCTGAGGCCGATGCGCTCTGTGCCAAATATAAAATCAGCGGTGTGCCCATCACCGAAAACGGTAAGCTTGTGGGCATACTCACTAACCGCGATCTCCGCTTTGAAACTGATTTCAACAAGAAGATAAAAGAGGTTATGACCAAGGATAACCTCATTACCGCTCCCGAGGGCACAAACCTTGAGGGCGCTCAACAGATACTCAGTAAGCACAAGATCGAGAAGCTCCCCATTGTGGATAAGGACGGTATGCTCAAGGGTCTCATCACTATCAAGGACATTGAGAAGGCTGTTCGCTATCCCAACAGTGCCCGCGACGAAAGAGGCCGCCTTCTGGCCGGCGCGGCCATAGGCATAACCGGCGACCTGCTCGACCGTGTAAAGGCTCTTGTGGATGCAAAGGTTGACGTGCTTGTGCTTGACAGTGCTCACGGTCACAGCCAGAACATCATGCTTGCCATTGATAAGGTTAAGAACGCCTTCCCCGATGTGCAGCTCATCGCCGGAAACATCGCAACTGCCGAGGCCGCCAAGGATCTTATCGATCGCGGCGTAGACGCAATAAAGGTCGGCATTGGCCCCGGCTCCATCTGCACCACACGCGTTGTCGCAGGTATCGGCGTGCCTCAGATAACGGCCGTTATGAATGCCTATAGCGTAGCTAAAGAGTACGATATACCCGTAATTGCCGATGGCGGCATCAAATACAGCGGCGACCTTCCCAAGGCTATAGCCGCCGGTGCCGACGTCATTATGCTCGGCAGCCTTCTGGCAGGCTGTGAGGAAAGCCCCGGAAATATGGAGATCTATCAAGGTCGTCAGTTCAAGGTATACCGCGGCATGGGCAGTATCTCCGCTATGGAGAGCGGCAGTAAGGACCGCTACTTCCAGACAGGCAGCCGCAAGCTCGTTCCCGAGGGCGTAGAGGGCCGCGTACCCTACAAGGGACACCTCAGCGACACCGTATTCCAGCTTCT
>JAFLUQ010000008.1:0-17256 GCA_022508735.1 Oscillospiraceae bacterium
CTTTGGAAAATGAGGAAATTATAGGCAGCACAGATTATGAACGCGTAACTCTGGCAGTAACTGCGCTGGGCTTAGACGCTGAGAAGTTCAATGGGCGGGATCTGACGGAGATTTACAAGACATACAATGGGAGACTGGCGGCAAACGGGAAAACCTATGCACTATTGTCGCTTAACTCCAAGCCGTATTCCGGCGATGCCGACCTATACGTACAGGCCTTAATAGAAGAGGCCCATGACGGCGGAGGTTGGTCTCTGCGCCCGGGCGGCGATGTTGACATTGATGTGACGGCTATGGCAATTCAGGCGCTGGCTCCTTATTATGAATACGAACCCCGGGTCAGGGAGGCCGTTGACTCTGGCCTTTGCCATATCAAAAGTGAACAGGACGAGGAAACGGGTGGCTTTGTGGGCATTGAGGGGTTAGTCAGCACCTGCTCGACGGCACAGGTCATATCTATGCTTACGGCACTAAATATCGATCCGTCGGGTGACGAGTGGACGACTGACGGCGGTCGATCCCCGATGGATGCCATGCTGGATCACTATAACAGTGAAAGCGGATATTTTGGAGAGTTTGATGACTATGTTCCCGATATGATGGCGACAGAACAGGCAGCGTACGCGTTGGCTGCATATCACCGCTTTCTTTGCGGCGATGCGAGCCTTTATGATATGTCTGACATAGACATACGTCCCTATGAAAAAAAAGAGGATAACGGATCGTATTGGGGAGATGAGGACTACGATCTTGGCGACTACCCGGAAGAGTGGTTTTACGAAAATGAATTTTCTCCAATAGAAGACGATACTGCTTTTTTTATTCATAAAACGGATGTGAGATCCCCCGGTAAAACCTTCGCTGATATTAAGGGGTATATCTATCAGTACGCTATAGAGGCTTTGGCAGAAAGGAATATCATAGACGGCAAATCCGAAGCCGTTTTTGAGCCGGACAGCACTATGACGAGAGCAGAATTTGCAGCGATCGTTACAAGAGGCCTGGGACTTCCGTTAAAAGGAACTGCGATATTTACGGATGTGACAGAAAATGACTGGTATTTTGATTATGTAAATGCCGCCTACAGTTATGGGATAATAAAAGGCGTATCAGTGGACGTGTTTGATCCCGGCGGCACGGTAACCCGTGAGGAGGCGGCAACTATGCTTGTTAGGGCTGCAAAGCTTTGCGGAATGGATACAGAGATCCCGGTCTTTGGGGCGAGAAATATTCTCGCCGGCTTTGCAGATTATGTAAAGGCCTCGGATTGGGCAATCAGCTCTCTTGCCTTTTGTTATGACAAAGGCGTGCTTTCGGATAAAGTTATGGAAATACAACCGAAAGAAGCGGTGACAAGGGCAGAGATCGCCGATATGCTTTATAATATGCTGTCTCTTGCAAAGCTCTTGTAGGGAGTGAGTAACAGTGAAAAAACAAAAAAATAAAATTATGATCGGCGCGGCCATTGTAATCGTACTGGCATTTGTCTTTTGGTACGGCGGCAATGCTCCCGGGCTTCGTGGGTGGAAGCCCCGGCAGGAAACCAGCGAGGCAATTGTTCAGAATGAAGTGGCTCTGCCGACAGAAACAGATGTTCCGGACGCCGAGCTGACTGAAAATGAGGCTGACGCCGCACCCGAGACCGCTCAGGAAACAGCCGCTGCCATGGAAGAAGCTCCCGAAAGCCCGCCGCTGCCTGCTGAGACAGCAAATGAAGATATTCCTGAAGAAAACGCAGTGGAGATAGATGAAACGGCCGAAAAAGACAAATATCAGACCGAGCCGATTCCCGAAGACAGGCCTGTTCCCATCGAGCCGCAGGACGCAGTGATCTCGGATACAGAGCTTACCTGCACACTTTCGGTTCGGTGTGATTCCATTTTGGACAACATGGCCTGGCTGGATGCGGAAAAGGCGGAGCTTGTTCCGAGTGACGGAGTTATATACGCCGAAAGGACTGTTACGTTTTATGAGGGGGAGAGCGTTTTTAATCTGCTTCTTCGTGAAATGAAACAGAACAAGATCCACATGGAATACGAAAACACCCCCATCTATAGCAGCGCGTATATCGAAGGCATAGGCAATCTGTATGAATTTGACTGCGGAGAGCTTTCCGGCTGGATGTATATGGTGAACGGCTGGTTCCCGAACTACGGCTGCTCACGCTACCGCCTCATGGCCGGAGACAGGGTGGAATGGGTATATACCTGCGATCTGGGGGAGGACGTAGGCGGAAGTTATTCGGCGAGGAACGGGAAATGAATGAATTTAAAACCTATCACCCGATAGTGAATTTTATATATTTTGTGTTTGTTATCGGATTTTCATGTGTTTTTATGCATCCGCTGTGTCTTGTTATTTCGCTCATGTGCGGCTTTACATACTCTGTGATGCTGAAGGGCAGAGGGGCAATAAAAAGAAATTTAATGTATATGCTGCCCATGCTGACTCTGATGGCGCTGATCAATCCCGCGTTCAATCATGAAGGCATAACAATACTTGCATACCTGCCGGGCGGTAATCCGCTCACACTTGAATCTGTGGCTTACGGTTTTGCTGCGGCGGCTATGATCGTGAGCGTTATTCTCTGGTTCTCATGCTTCAATGAAATAATGACGAGCGACAAGTTTATCTATCTGTTTGGCAGGGTCTTCCCGGCAATGTCTCTCATTATTTCTATGGCACTGAGGTTTGTGCCGAGATTTGCGGCGCAGCTTAAAACAGTAGCCAACGCCCAAAAGGGCATTGGGCGTGACGCGTCAAGCGGCAGTGTTATCAAGCGTGCTAAGTGCGGGCTTAATATCCTGTCAATTATGACGACATGGGCCTTGGAAAACGCGGTCATGACGGCAGACAGTATGAAGTCCCGCGGATACGGAAGCACCGGAAGAACGGCTTTTTCAATATTTATATTTGACAAAAGAGACAAAAAAGCGCTTTTATGTATTTTACTTTCGGGGGCATATACATTTATCGGCAATATGGCCGGCGGAATGTATTTCAGATACTTTCCGAGCCTGAGGGGGGCGAAAGTATCTGGCTTTGGCATAAGCGTGTTTGCCTCATACCTGCTGCTTTGTATATGCCCTGTAATAATTGAGCTTTGGGAGGTGAGAAGATGGTCAGCTTTAAAATCGAAAATTTGAGTTTTACATATCCGAACAGAGAGAGCAAAACGCTTGATGATATAAATTTTACTGTAAAGCGAGGCGAATTTGTAACGCTTTGCGGAAAATCCGGCTGCGGAAAAACAACTCTTCTTAGGCTTATGAAATCCTCACTTACCCCTTTCGGCAAAACGGAGGGCAGCATATATTTTGAAGAAATGCCGCTTTCATCTTACAGCGCAGGGGAGCAGGCGGCGGGCATAGGCTTTGTAATGCAATGCCCCGAAAATCAGATCGTTACGGACAAGGTGTGGCATGAGCTGGCCTTTGGTCTGGAAAGCCTCGGGCACTCCACGCCGGAAATAAGAACAAGGGTATCTGAAATGGCTTCGTTTTTCGGCATACAGACATGGTTTCATAAAAATGTGACAGACTTGTCGGGCGGGCAGAAGCAGCTTCTGAACCTTGCGTCTGTTATGGTCATGCAGCCCTCTGTTCTCATTCTTGACGAACCAACAAGCCAGCTTGATCCTATCGCCGCTCAGGAGTTTTTAAAAACACTTGAAAAGATAAACCGCGAGCTTGGTGTGACGGTCATATTAACAGAGCATCGCCTTGAAGATGCGCTTCCGATATCCGATAGAGTTATTGTAATGGATATCGGAAAAATCATTGCGGATAGTTCCCCCGAGAAGGTCGGCGAAATTTTAAAAAACTTAAATCACGATATGTATGCAGCGCTTCCGACGCCTATGCGGGTTTACGGCGCGGTTGAAAATACACTGAAATGCCCCATTACTATTCGTGACGGCAGGGTATGGCTTGAAGATTACTCTGAAAACAACACAATTCACGCTGAGCTGATACCGCAAACAAGCACCCATAGTGATACGGCGAAAACGGTGATCGAAGTAAGGGACGTATGGTTCAGGTACGAAAAAGGCTCACCCGATATAATAAAGGGCATGAACATTCAGATAAAAGAAGGTGAGCTGATCGCGATCGTCGGCGGAAACGCCGCCGGCAAGACGACGGCATTGTCGCTCATAAGCGGGCTCAATACCCCGTACCGCGGAGAGGTTTTAATACACGGTGGCACTTTAGGGGTGCTCCCTCAAAATCCGCAGAGCTTGTTTCTTAAAAAGACGGTTTATCTTGACCTGATGGAAATACTTTCCGAGAAGAAGCTGTCAAAGGAGGAAAAGGCTGAAAAGGTGCGAAGCGTATCGGAGCTATGCCGCATCGAAAATCTGCTTGAGAGCCATCCGTACGACCTGTCGGGCGGAGAACAGCAAAGAGCGGCTCTTGCAAAGGTTTTGCTTATGGCTCCTGAAATACTACTTTTGGATGAACCGACAAAGGGTATAGACGCGCATTTTAAAGAGATATTTGCAGATATTATAAATGACCTTAAGGCAAGCGGCGTTACGGTCGTGATGGTATCGCACGACATTGAATTCTGCGCAGAACACGCTGACAGGTGCGCTATGTTTTTTGACGGCAATATCACCTCGTGCGCCGCTGCGAGAGATTTTTTTACGGGAAAGAATTTTTATACCACAGCCGCAAACCGCATGGCAAGAACAAGACTGCCGAAGGCTGTTCTTGCGGAGGATATTATCTTGGCCTGCGGCGGAAATCCCCCTGAAAGAACGGGCGTGAAGGTCGATTTGCCGGTCGCCGCCATGCCGGACGGCGATAAAAAACAGGAACCGGGAAAGATTCTACCAAATAAAGCGCCAAAGCTGGCAAAGCGTACGGTAACGGCGGCGCTATTGATCCTTATCGCCATACCGCTTACCATTTTTATAGGCATGTTTTATTTAGAGGATCGGAAATATTACTTTATAAGCCTGTTTATGATCATTGAAATACTTATACCCTTTTGTATGGTATTTGAAGGCAGAAAGCCAAAGGCAAGAGAGCTTGTGTTGATCAGTGTCTTATGCGCGATCGCAGTTGCAGGCAGAGCCGCATTCTTCATGCTGCCGCAGTTTAAGCCGGTAGTGGCACTTGTTATCATTGCGGGCGTTTGCCTTGGCGGAGAAACGGGATTTTTGGTCGGTGCGGTCACGGGCTTTGTATCTAACTTCTTTTTCGGTCAGGGCCCATGGACGCCGTGGCAGATGTTTTCTCTTGGCATAATCGGCTTTATTGCCGGAGTACTGCAAGGGAAAGGGTTGCTCAGAAGGACCAAAGCGTCTCTCTGCATTTTCGGCTTTGCAATGGCCTTCTTTATTTATGGCGGCATTATGAACCCGGTGGAGGTGCTCCGGGCGCAGGCGTCTCCAACGCTGAAAATGTTCATGGCGGCATACATAAGCGGCGCGCCCTTTGACCTGATCCATGCATCATCAACAGCCTTTTTCCTTTGGTTCATATCTGAAGAAATGATAGCTAAAATAGAGAGAATAAAGGTTAAATATGGATTGATAGAAGGGTAAAGCAGCTTAATCAGAAAAACCGTATTATTACCTTTCCGAACAGCTTATAATACGGCGCCGGCAGCTCAGCGAAAACATAATAGTTTATCGCGTCAGCAACAAATATGCCGATGATCGAAACCCCTATCCATATAAGGCTGAACGGCAGGCATATGATGCCGTGGAAATTCAGCGGCATATCGTGATAATCCCACATCGGGTCTAAGCCTGCCAATAGGAATGTGCCGCCGATAACAAATTCAAAGGCCGTTATCACAAGCGACCCTATGCAGCCTTGAAGCAAAAGGTCCATGTCCCATGAGATGCGATCGTTGAGGCTGTCTATAATCAGCAGAATAATTCCGCCGCACAGCCCCATAAGCGGGTAAGAAAAGCCCCTGAAACATACCTCAATAGTGATGTAAAGACAAAAACCGACGATAAACAGAATGGTTTTCCGTAGTTTTCTCATAATTTCACCCCTCCTTGTTTTTTTCTATCATATTCGCTGCAAATTCTTTTTAGAAGGCAGCAATGAATGTTGACATGGGTAAAGAATTATACTATAATGGTAATTAATAGATATAGGGGGGAGAAGTGATGGAATACTGTCTGGCTATAGATATAGGGGCCTCCGGCGGGCGGCACATTCTGGGCAGCATCCAGAGTGGGCGGCTCGAAACCGAGGAGATATACCGCTTTGAAAACGGTATGGAAAACCGTGAGGGCAGCCTCCTTTGGGATACGGAAAGGCTGCTCAGTGAAGTGAAAAACGGGCTCGCTCGCTGCCGTGAGATTGGAAAAATACCGGCTACAGTGGCTATTGATACCTGGGGCGTCGACTATGTGCTGCTGGATGAGGAGAAAAAAACTATACTTCCGGTCTATGCCTATCGGGATGGGAGAACTAAAAATGCTGTTTCCGAGGCGGAAGGTCTGGTGGGCGGGGGAGAAGCGCTGTATGCCAGAACCGGTATACAGACTCAGAGCTTCAACACCATCTATCAGCTTCACTGCCATAGGGGAGCTTTAGCAAAGGCTCGGCACTTTCTGATGATGCCGGAATATCTCAGTTACGCGCTCACAGGTGTTATGAAAAACGAGTATACCAACGCCACAACTACAAATCTGGTGAATGCTGAGGGCAAGGCTTGGGATGAGGAACTGCTGAAAAAACTGGGTATCGACAGCGGCATTTTTAAGGAGCTGACTGCTCCGCCTGCGGCGGTGGGGAGATTCTCGCCTGAAATAGCCGGCGAGCTGGGCTTTGACGCGTTAGTACTTCTGTGCCCCTCGCATGATACGGCCTCGGCTGTGGCAGCTTGCCCGATCAGCGAAAACGGCATATTCATATCCTCGGGCACGTGGAGCCTTATTGGCACCGAGGTCAGTGAGCCGGTTTTGTCTGACGCGGCGAGAAAAGCCAATTTTACAAACGAGGGCGGCATAGACTATCGGTTCCGTTTTCTTAAAAACATTATGGGAATGTGGCTGCTGCAGGGGCTAAGGCGTAGCCTCGATAAAAAATACACCTATGATGAAATGATGAATATGGCTATGGAAAGCGATTTTACTGAAACCTTTGACCCCAACGCGCCGGAGCTGAACGCTCCCGAGGATATGCTGACGGCAGTGAGGGGGCTTTTAAGCAAGCCGGAGCTGCCTGTAAAAGATGTGCTTTCAAGCGTGTATCACTCTCTTGCGGCTTCATACGCACGCGCGGTGAGGGAAATTGAGGATATAACCGGTAAGGTCATTGACTCGGTCACCATTATGGGCGGAGGCAGCAAGGACGGTTATCTAAATAGTTTGACGCGGGAATACACCGGCAAGCGGGTGCTGGCCGGGCCGACTGAGGCCACCGCTATAGGAAATTTATTGTCGCAGTTTATGTATCTTGATAAAGACCTGACTCTTGAAGCGGGTCGGGAGCTGATAAAGAAATCTTTCAATATACAGGAGGTAGTGTGAAAAATAAGCGTCGCATCTCACCATTTATCGGAGCTTGAAGTACACAAAGTACGTCGGCGCTCCTCAAAATGGCAATCTGCTCGCTTCTTTTTCACACTATAACTTGTGCCGCCAAAAGGCGGCGGAAAGGAGATTAGAATGATGAAACGGTATGATGAAGCAAAGGAAATTTACGCCTCGCTCGGTGTTGATGCCGAAATGGCCATCGAAGCCCTTCGCGGCGCAACGATCTCGGTTCACTGCTGGCAGGGCGACGACGTTATAGGTTTCGACAGCAAAGAGGCTCTGTCCGGCGGCATACAGGCCACAGGTGACTACCCGGGCCGCGCAACAACTCCTGAAGAGCTGATGGCAGACATAGATAAGGCGTTTTCACTGATTCCGGGAAAGAAAAAGCTGAATCTGCACGCCAGCTATGCAATTTTTGACGGTGAGATAGTAGGCCGCGATAAAATCGAACCCAAGCACTTCAAAAAATGGGTCGACTATGCCAAAGAGCGCGGCATCGGGCTGGATTTTAACCCGACGTTTTTTGCGCACCCCATGGTGAAGGACAATCTGACCCTTTCCTCGCCGGATGAGGAGGTGCGCTCGTATTGGGTGAACCACGGCAAAGCCTCGGTAAAAATAGCGGAATATTTCGCCAGTGAGACCGGAGTTCCATGCGTGCTGAACTTCTGGATCCCCGACGGATATAAGGATATTCCCGCCGACCGCCTCGGCCCCAGAGCCAGATTTATGAAATCGATGGACGAGATCCTTACTGTTCCCTACGACAAGGAAAAGGTCTACATAACTCTCGAAAGTAAGGTTTTCGGCATAGGCCTCGAATCTTACACCGTTGGTTCGGCTGAGTTCTGCCTGTCTTACGCTAACAGCCGCGGCATCACTCCGCTTATGGATAACGGCCACTACCATCCCACAGAAATGGTTTCGGACAAGCTCTCTTCGCTGTTATTATTCAGCGACAAGATCGCTCTCCATGTGACCCGCCCGGTGCGTTGGGACTCCGACCATGTTGTGCTCTTCGACGATGAGACAAAGGAGATCGCCAAGGAGATCGTGGCCCACGATGCCCTTGATCGGGTATTTATCGCCACAGACTATTTTGACGCCTCCATTAACCGTATATCCGCATGGGTAACAGGCGTGCGCAATCTGCAAAAGGCTCTGCTTCTTGCCCTGCTCCGCCCGACCGATAAGCTCAAGGCTCTTCAGGATAACAACGAGTTTACTGAGCTTATGTACCTTCAGGAGGAGCTCAAGACCGCGCCTTTTGGCGATATATGGGCTGAATTCCTGAGCCGCGAGGGCGTGGTGGCGGACTATCTGGCCGAGGTAAAAAAATATGAAAAGGAAGTTTTGGTGAACAGAGCATGAAGGATATTTTGACCGCTCCCTTTGTGGAGGAAATGCGGCGCACAACCGCGAATATGTATCGCCTTGGTTGGGATGAGCGCAACGGCGGCAATATCAGCTATATGCTGGAGGAGGCCGAGGTGCGGGAGTATCTGAACATAGATGCCCCGCTTCGCACCATACCCACCGGCTTTAATGCACAGCCGCTGGCCGGAAAAATATTTATAGTTACCGGCACCGGCAAGTATTTTAAAAATGTGGACCCCGACCCCGAGACTAACCTCGGTATAATAAAAATATCCGCCGACGGAAGCGCGGCGGAGCTGTTATGGGGCTATAAGGATGGCGGGAAGTTCACCTCAGAGCTCCCGGCCCATCTGATGAGCCATATGGCGCGCCTCAGCGTTGACCCGGAAAACCGCGTTGTTATCCATTCTCACCCAACGAACACGCTGGCCATGAACTATGTTCATGAGTTAGATGAGAAAAAGCTGACGCACACCCTCTGGGAAATGTGCACCGAGTGCATTGTGGTGTTCCCCGACGGAGTTGGCGTGCTGCCGTGGATGCTCTGCGGCACCAACGAGATAGGGGAGGCCACCGCCGAGAAGATGAAGGAATTCCGCCTTGTTATATGGGGGATGCACGGTATCTACGGCGCGGGCAAAAACCTTGACGAGACCTTTGGCCTGATCGAGACCGTGGAAAAAGCCGCTCAGATCTATATGCTGACGGCCCATCTGCCGAGAATAAACACTATCAAAGATGAAGAAATGAAGGTCCTCGCCGAGGCCTTTGGCGTGGAGTACAGAAAAGATTTTTTGAATTTATAAGGCTATAAAACAGCAAGCCCGGGGCTTGCTGTTTTGATTATGTTTTCTTCAGCGTTCTCGCTGCGGCCGCGGCGTATACCTCAGTGCAGCCCTGCCGGCGAAGGATATCGCAGCAGGCCTTCATGGTCGCGCCGGTGGTTATTACATCATCCACTATCAGGCACGAACCGCATAGAGCGCCGCCCTTTGCCCGATAGAGCTTTTTGGCGTTTTCCAGCCTTTTAGCGTAGCCAAGCTCTACCTGCTTGCTGCCATGTTCACTGCGAACAAGGGTGCTTTTTACAGGCAGCTTTAATATCCGCCCGATCTCGCGGGCTATTAGCTCGGTCTGGTTATATCCGCGTTCATGTCGGGTTTTTCGATTTTGAGGTACGAAGGTTACGAAGTCCGGCCTAACGTTGAGCATAGCGGCAATTTCGCGGGCAAAATAACGGTATGCCGCCGGACGGTCACCGAATTTCATTCTTGTAATGGCAAGCTGTATGCCCTTGTTGTATATAAACGGCACAAAGCACCTGTCGTATGAAGCTCCGGCACGCTCACCGTTTCTCGGCGTCTGTTCCAGTCTTTCTACAAGCGGGCGGCAAGTGGGGCAGACATATTCATCCCGGCCCAGAGCTTTTCCGCAGACAATGCATTTATTTGGCATGATCAGCGACAAAAACGACATATAACCGCCCCCTTCTTTATTATTATACACCATAATACATCGTCTTGCAATAGTGTAAATTTTTTCTTGACAATCAAAAAGCATTATGCTATAATTCCCTGTGTATATATTTTTGTACTTAAGGAGTTGGTTTTTCAAATGGACGGAGTTGACGGCAGTATATTTTTGCAAGCTGCTGTGATCGCGGTATTGATTTTATGTTCGGCATTTTTCTCTTCGGCAGAGACGGCATTTCTTTCGTTCAATCGCATAAAAATGAAGAATGAAGCTGATGACGGAGATAAAAAAGCCAAGCGCATCCTTCGCATGGCAGAAGATTACGACAAGCTGCTTTCAGTCATCCTTATAGGAAATAACATCGTAAACATACTTGCTTCGTCTTTGTCGACGATACTTTTTGCACGCCTGATATTAAACCGTGACTTAAGCGTGACGGTTTCTACGGCGGTAATGACGGTTTTGGTGCTCATTTTTGGCGAGATAACCCCAAAGACCCTTGCCAAGCGTTTGCCGGATAGCTTCGTGCGTTTTGCGGCACCGGTTCTGGCGTTCATTTCAGTTTTGCTGACGCCGCTTGCATATGTTTTTAATAAGTGGCAGTCGTTTATTTCCGGTTGGTTCAAGGATAGCGGAGAGGACGCCGTCACGGAGGAAGAGCTGCTGACCATAATTGACGAGGCCACCGAGGGTGGAGAGTTGGAAGAGCAGGAGGGCGAGCTGATAAAGAACGCCGTCAAATTCTATGACCTTGACGTGACCGATATACTGACCCCGCGTGTTGATATGGAAGGCGCCGACATAAGCTGGGACCGCAGCCGTGTGGCTGATATGTTCAACGAGACCGGATTTTCCCGTCTGCCGGTATATGACGACACTCCCGATGATATACAGGGCGTGCTGTATCAGAAGGACTTCTTCCGTCAGACTTCTGACCGCCCGTGGACTGAGCTTATAAGGCCGGCCACTTATGTGTACGCCGAGATGAAGGTCTCACGCCTATTGAAGCTTTTTCAAGAGAGCAAGAGCCACATGGTCATCGTGCAGGACGACTATGGCGGTACCGTCGGAGTGGTAACTCTTGAAGATGTGCTTGAAGAGCTCGTGGGCGATATATACGATGAACACGACGATGCTGTTGTAGAATTCCGCAAGATTACCGACACTATTTACATAGTGGACGGTGCTGCGAGCATAGATGACTTTTTTGAAAAATTTGAACTAAAAGGCGAGCCTGTGGATGATATATCCACGGTCGGCGGCTTTGCCACCCATCAACTCGGTAAGATACCATCGGTTGGTGAAAGTTTTGAATATGAGCATCTGCGTATAGTTGTCAACCGGACTGACATGAACCGTGTGCAGTCAGTCAAGGTCTTTGTCGGTGAAAGACCCGCGGAAAAGGATTAAAATAAACGGAGAGACCATTGTGGTCTCTCCGTTTTGGGTTTTTAGTTGAGTGTATTGAGGTCAGGCTGAATGCTCCTCGTTATTTCTGAAAATAAACTTGAAAACAGTTCTCACAAAGGGCTGAATAAAGAACAGCTGTGAGAAGAACGCAAAGGGGAAATTGAAGCACACGAGCTTTATCCAGTTTGCAAGCAGCGTGATAATGCTGAAGCCCGCATAGTAGGGGTAGTAAAGCCATGCGGCAATAAAGCTCATTGTGGGGCACATCAGGCCCACTGTAGCGCATATGATAGCAGTTTCGAATAAAACCGGGTGCGTTGAACGGATATCAAAAACCTTGCACGCCAGTCTGAACGAGCAGGGGCTGCCCATAACGACCTCAAGCGTATAGGCAAATGCGAATTCGATCAGCACGATGGCCCAAATGGGAAGGTATGTACCAACGGTGTAAACTCCGCCCATTTTGTTTATGGCGGCAATAACGCTGCCCTCGCCGCTGACGGCCATGAGCGTGGCGCCGTTTACCACGTAAAGGCTGTAAAACACATAGGCGTGAACGGTGATGATAACGGTGATCAGAGCAAAGATCATCCGCTGGAATTGGTTTTTAGGCATAGAAATCTCTCCTTTAAAAATTTTTTTGCGCGCAAAAAACACGCGGGCCCGCCGTAAATCTGAAGAAAGTCTGTTCCGTAATCAGATTTACGCGCCATAGGGCGCCACGTGTGTCGTTGCAAAACTATATTCAAATTATGGGAAACCCCAAAACTCAACCTATTGAATTATAGCATATTTTTCGCAGGTTTGTCAAGTGAAAAATTCTATCAGCCCTTTTTGAGCTCGCTGACGTCGCAGCTTAAGCAGTCGGTGTCTTCGGCGAAACGCACAGCCTGCTCTGCTTCCCCGACGCAGGTGTAGAGGCCAAGGCATTTCTCTGTTATAAAGCCCTCGCGAACGGCACAGTTCATAACGGCAAGCAAGTCGTTGAAATAGTGCTCGATGTTAAATATAACGATGGGCTTTTGGTGACGCCCAAGCTGCTTAAGAGTCAGAATTTCATAGAATTCCTCAAAGGTGCCTATCCCACCGGGAGTTATGATAAAGGCGTCGGCACAGTCCTCCATCGTCTGCTTGCGCTCGCGCATGCTGGCGGTAAAGGTGAGCTCGTCGCACTCCTGATAGATCGCCTCTATGTCTTCTTCCTCAAAAAAGGTAGGAATGACTCCGTGTATCCGCCCGCCGCCGCGCTTCACTCCGCGGGCCGCTGCGCCCATAAGGCCGTTGGCTCCGGCACCGAAAACAAGCTCGTGCCCGCGTCGGGCCATAATTTCACCAAGTTCCTCAACCGCTTTTATATATTTTTCGTCTATTGTCGGCGACGCAGCGCCGAAAACGCAGATTTTCATGTATACTCTCCTTTCTGATGCTATTATTATATCCGATTTTCTGTATCTTGTCAATGTTTTTGTGATAATATGAAGGGCCTGATATTCGCGTTTTGATTCATGAACACTGTCATTTATTATTCCAATAGATTTTACGCTGCTGCTCGTTAAGATCCTCCACAAAGCGCTTCTTGAAAATCAGGAAGTCCTCAAGATCCATCAATATATGGTACAGGATGGCGCGGCTTTCAAACTCGTCACGGCTTTTGGGAAGAGGCTCTTTTTTCATGTCGTCAAAAATCCCTTCGAGCCGCTTAAGCTGCATTGTCGGCGTATTGAGCTCAATAACGTAATTGGATAAATACATAATATATTCGGCTATGATCTCAGCCTGAACAGGCATATCACGTATTTTTTTCATTTCATAGTGCAGATTGTGAAGCGCGGTGCACTGTCTTAACCGCATTTCAAAATAATCTATGTAATATCCGGGGTGAGACGAGAATGTATTGTCCTGATATTCGTAGGCATCCAAAACATATTCCTGGACCTTATCCTCCAGATCAATAATAGAGCCCCAAATGTTTTCATGGATATTCTGATTGCGAAGATAGCCTGCAAGCTCCCGTAAAATTGTTTGCAGCCGATCGTCAACATACTTAATGTGGGAGATCAATTCCTTTTTAGAGCGTCTGTTGCCTGTAAATAAATTCAGTATGATCGCGATGGTAATGCCTATTATGACCAAAAGTCCCTCATTGGCAATAAATTCAAGATCGAATTCCATCTCGGTGAGCAAATGGGCTCCCACAACTCCGTTTACCGAAATAGTGGCTCCCCACCCAAGCGTTTCGCAGATAATCACAACTATAAACATAAAAATACCGTAAGCAAGCCACTCGTTCGGCACATGAGTAAATACGAGCCATGCTGTAAAAATCGTTGCCGCAAGGGTTATTATGCGAAACAGAGACAGCTTAAGCGTGTCCCATTTTGTTGATACAATGGTGAGCAGGGTTATAGTTCCCGCGGAGATCGCGTAGTTAAGACTCAGTAGCGTGGCTATATATATGGCTATGCTGCTGCCCAGTGCGATTTTTAAGCCCTTTAACGCTATTTTCTTATATTTTTTTGCTGAATTCTTTATTTTCATAGTATCACCCCATATTTATTTTTCTCTATGTTAAAAGTATATAATTATATACTGTAAAATTCAATTCGCATATTTACCAACAGTAATTATTGACAATTATTAACTTTGACGGGAAATCTTTGGTTTTACGAACATGATAGATACGCTATTGTGTGTTGACAATCAGAATAAAACGGGTATAATAGAAGTATCAAACATAGTGGAGGTGACAGGAGATGGACGGTAATCAGAGGGTGTATATCGCAATAGATCTGAAATCATTTTACGCAAGCATTGAGTGCGTAGAGCGTGGGCTGGACCCGATGAGAACGAACCTCGTTGTGGCAGACCTCAGCCGAACGGAGAAAACCATATGCCTTGCTGTTTCACCTTCACTCAAGGCCCATGGAATACCGGGCAGGCCAAGACTGTTCGAGGTGGTTCAAAGGGTCAAGGCCATTAACTCTGAAAGGCTCAGAAAAATTCCCGACCACTTGTTTTCTGAAAAATCCTGTGATGATAACGCCTTGAAAAACGACTGCGAGCTAGCGTTAGACTATATTGTCGCCCCACCGAGAATGGCCCTTTACATTGACTACAGCACCAGAATTTACAACATCTACCTGAAATACGTCGCTCCTGAGGACATACACGTTTATTCTATTGACGAGGTGTTCATGGACGTGACGGCTTATCTGAGTGTCTACAAGCTCTCTGCCCGTGAGCTGGCTATGAAAATCATTCTTGACGTGCTTAAAACTACCGGCATCACAGCCACAGCGGGGATCGGCACAAATCTCTATCTTGCTAAAATAGCTATGGATATATGGGCAAAGCATATTCCCGCCGATAAGAACGGAGTGCGTATTGCACAGCTGGATGAAATGAGCTATCGACGCACTCTGTGGACTCATAGGCCGCTCACAGATTTTTGGAGGGTCGGCAGGGGCTATGCTAAAAAACTGGAGGAACACGGCCTTAAAACGATGGGAGATATAGCCAGATGCTCCATAGGCGGGCCGAAGGAATACTATAACGAAGATCTGCTTTATAAGCTGTTCGGTATAAACGCAGAGCTGCTGATAGATCACGCATGGGGCTGGGAACCCTGCACCATTGCCGACATCAAGGCATACAAGCCCGAAACCAACAGTATAAGCTCCGGCCAGGTGCTTCAGATGCCCTACCCTTATGACAAGGCTAAGCTTGTGGTTCGTGAAATGACTGAGCTGCTTGCACTTGACCTTGTAGACAAGGGGCTTGTTACAGACCAGCTCGTGCTGACGGTCGGTTACGATATTGACAATCTCAAAAATCCTGACTCCCGCCGTTCGTATAAAGGTGAAGTAACCACTGACCGATATGGCCGCAGCGTGCCCAAAAGCGCCCACGGCAGCATAAATATAGAGAAATATTCTTCCTCCTCGAAGAGAATAGTTCAGGCGGCAATGGAGCTGTTTGAGCGGATCGTTGACAAAAAGCTGACGGTGCGCCGTCTGACGGTAGCCATGAACCATGTTATTTCAGAGGCCGACGTCAATAAAGAACAGGGCTTCGAGCAGCTGAACCTTTTGACAGACTATGCCGAGGCAGAAAACAGGCGGGAGAAAGAGGCCGCCGAGCTGGAGCGTGAGAAGAAAATGCAGCAGGCAATACTCAGCATAAAAAAGAAGTACGGCAAGAATGCCATTCTTAAGGGTATGAACCTTGAAGACGGCGCCACAGCAAAAGATAGGAACAGCCAGATCGGAGGACACAAGGCATGAAGGGCCCATATGACGATATAATTGATATGCCTCACCATGTTTCAAAAAACCGCCCGCATATGTCAGCCATAGACAGGGCGGCACAGTTTTCGCCTTTTGCTGCGCTGACAGGTCACTCCGCGGCGATAAATGAAACCGCCCGGCGGACCGATAAAAAGCTTGAGCTGGACGAGCACGCAAAGGCCGTGCTGGATATGAAGCAGCATATCTTATTAGAGGAGCTTTCGCATTGCCCGGAGGTTAGAATCACATATTTTGTGCCCGACGAAAGAAAGGCCGGCGGCGAGTACGTGAATGTATCGGGCAAACTTAAAAGAATAGATGAGCATGAACGTGTGCTTGTGCTGACAACAGGAGAACGCATTCCCTTTGACGATATTGTCGATATTGAAAGCGGGCTGTTTTATGGAAGGCTTTGAGATTACATCCGCCGGTCATGTTATATGAAAAAAGCGGAGCGTTACCCGGCATTATCTGCAAAATTCAACAACATTTTTTTCTTGTATAAAAATAAAAAAAGAGTTGCGAGATTATATTGTGTGTGATACAATATATAGGTAATTTCGGCAAAATATAAGAAAAAATGCTTTTTTGTGTGTCGTTTCCGATTTGAAAGCAAACTTTTTTGTAAAACAGGGGGAATTAACAATGGATAAAATTATAGGTGCGTTTATTACACTGTCAATGCTTCTGAGTCCGATTCCGTTGGCATTTGCACAAGAGCCGGAGGCAGTTAATGACGAAACAATTGAAATTACACAGGCGCAGGTCGTGCAGGAACATATGGAAAATGAAATGTCTGAGCTGATGGCAACTGCAGAGGTGATTTCTGAACCATTGGTTTTACATAGGAATATGACCTTTAATGATGTTATATTTAACTCTGATGTAGACCTGAACGGATATACGATGACTGTCAAAGGCTCATATGCACAATCATCAGGAAGCTTATATTTTCACGGCGGTAATTTACGGGTCAGCGAAAACTTTTCGTTAAAGGGAAAGCTTTATATGCAAAACGAGAATGATTATCTTTTGTGCGGCGGCAACTTTACGATAAGCGGCGGTGACAGCCCGACAGACCATCTCAGTGCGGGAACGGTTGAGGTAAAGGGTGATTTTACGCAGACCTCATCTAGCTTCAGAAGCTATTATGCTACGGGCACTCACAAAACTGTTTTATCGGGAACAGACAGGCAGGAG
>JAFLUQ010000008.1:17356-29644 GCA_022508735.1 Oscillospiraceae bacterium
ACTCCAGAAACTATTATGCTACGGGCACTCACAAAACTGTTTTATCGGGAACAGACAGGCAGGAGGTGTATTTTGGTTGCCCAAGTGGTCCCTATTCAAACAAGTTCAATTATCTGGATATAAAAAATAAACCCGGCACTATTGCGTTTTTGACCGGTGCAGTGATAAATGTATCATTGTCACAGCCGGGCGGGGCGTTAATAATAAACCCGGAATATGTAACTCTCGACGGCAGACCGGCTTTTAAGGACATGGGGGAGCTTAATCCTGTTATAAACCGCATGGTTGGTAATGCAGAAAATGTAATTCCCACATGGAAAGATGTTGAAAAATATAATGTCGAGGGTGGGAAAAAGAAAAACTCCTATAGGATCAGGGAAATATCTATCAAAGATACTTCAGGTGAAAGCATAGACGAAATTCCGCAGGATGAGGAAGCATTGGTAACTGTTGAAGTAGCAAAAGTATCTGAAAACTCCGAGGATGGCTATGTTATCATTGCGGTTTACGGGAGCGACGGCGCGCTGCTCAACATGGGGCACTCTCAGACCGTGTTTGAAGATAACGTCTTTATGAACTATTTTGATTTTAACATCCCTGCGCTGTCTGATGAGGTAGGTGAAATTAAGGCCTTTGTATGGCAGAGCCTTGAGGATCCGCAGCCTCTGGCCGAGAGCAAAACTTTTTAATTGGTGGTCATAATATACGGTTGTGATGTAAAATATACGAGGTGCAGCAGGCAAATGCCTGCTGCACCTCGTCTTTACTATTAATTTATATGATAAACTGCTGTTATAGAATTTTCTTGCCCGGCCGTAACAGCTTTTTATATGTAAGCTCAATGAGGAAGGCTCCGAGGGGCGCGGTTATCAGAATTGCCATGGCGGCTACCGTAAGCACGATTTTTCCGCAGCTGAGCCCCATTGCAAGCGGCACTCCGCCGATGGCTGCCTGAACTGTCGCCTTTGGCATATACGCGAGCATACAGAACAGCCGCTCTTTAAATGTCAGCTCAGTGCGCATCATGCAAAGGAACACGCCTAACATTCTGAAGCACAAAACGCCGAATATTAAAGCTATCGCCGGAGCAGCCGCGACTGTTACGTAACTGATGTCGACTGATGCTCCAACCAATATAAACAAGAGAATTTCCGCACCGACCCACAGCTTGTTGAACTTCAGTGACAACCGCACAGAAACGTCCTTGCTGAATTTTTGCACAGCTATTCCGATGAACATAATTGCAATGAGTGCCGAGAATGTGATAATGCCGGTGATGCTATCCTCGGCGGCAACAAGAATGAAGGATATGCTGAGGAAGATAATGACCTTCGCCGTATCGCGAATATGCACTTTTGTAAAGAATTTTGACAGCAGAAATCCCACAAACAGGCCTATCGCAATGCCCAAAAAGATTGAAACAGGAATATTCACAAAGCTCATCACGGAAATCTGCTCGCCCTGAGCAAGCCCGGTAAACGCCGCAAAAAGTACGATCACGAAAACATCATCTACCGACGCTCCGGCTAAGATGAGCTGAGGAATGCTTTTATCCGTTCCGTAGCCCTCATCGATAAGCTTTATCATTTTAGGCACAATCACCGCCGGTGACACCGCGCCGACAACTGAGCCTATTACGGCGGCTTCAAGAACAGACACGTCGAACAGCCGCGGCGCAAGCAGCACCATTCCTATGATCTCAAGGGTCGCCGGAACAAAGCACATAAGCACCGCGGGGCGGCCGACCTTTTTCAAATCACTTATATTTAAAGTGAGTCCGGCCCTTGTCAGTATAATGATCAAAGCGATTTTTCTGATGTCGGCAGAGATATTTAATATTGACGCGTCTATAAGGTTCAGCACATACGGGCCCAGAATAACGCCTGAAAGCATCATTCCGAGCAGGCTCGGCAATTTCAGCTTTCTGCATATCCAGCCCGAAAACATTCCTGCAAGTAACATCATGGAAATACTTAATAACATATCGACCCTCCATTATGAAAAAAGGCTGATGCTTCCGCGTTAAATAATCGCAGAAGTCATCAGCCTTGAAAGCGGTTTTAGTGAAATCACTATGGGAGAACTTCATTCCCTTTAAAAGTAATTATACAACAGTTTTATCAATTTGTCAATGGGTTTATCAGACTATTTTTTTAATGAAACCGGAGGAGCAAACGGAGCTAAGCTCTCATTCCACGCATACAGCGTCACGGATATGCAGTCGCTCTCAAGCTTGATATTCACTTCGTTTTTGCCGCCGGAAAAAGTGCTTTTCTTAACGGAAATAAGCTCTCCGTCGCTGTTACACTGCGCGGCATAGAGTGATATTTCACCAAAGCAAATTGCGGTTAGGGTGCTGCCGGTGATCACAGCGCTCACGATACCGGGTTCATAAACTACGTTGGCCGCAATAAAATTGGAAATTGAGAATTTGCCGCCGGCAACTCCGTCTCCGCCGAGCAGATAGAGCCTGCCTAAGGCCTTTGCCGCTGGGGCGTCGGTGCGGAAGGCGTAATTAGACGCAAGGGTATATGTCTTGCCGCTTTCGTCGGTCAGCGTGGCACTGTATGTTTTTGTTTCAATATTGCCGTCGATATGTATGTGATATTTTTGACCTGCGGTATATCTGATCTGCTCCGCTGCTGCAAAGGCGGTGCCGTTGCGGGCCTTTATGAGGCCGTCGCCGCCAAGCTGCAAGGCTATATTAAGGCCGCTGTACCAAGTGGCGGCAGCATCTGCGAGGCCGATGACTCCGTCAGCGGCCTCATATGGAATGAGGTCGAAGTCGGCCGTAAATTCGCCGGACACAGGCTCAAAATCGTGGGAAACAAAGCTTCCGCCCGCATTTGATAGCCAGATCTCACTTTCATCGGAGCTGAGAGTAACGTTGTCAAGCAATACGCAGCCCCAATTATAGGTAGTAAAGGATATGTCGCCAATGGGAGTGAGGGAGATCGGGCAGTCCTTTTCGAATATCTCACCGCCGGGAAACGTGAGCTTAAGGTGTAAATTGCCGCCAAGTGCGTCTATTTCCGCGTCAAGGGCGGTCCAGCGCTGGGCATCGTCCATATCGGCATATTTGTGAATGAGCTCACCGTCTTCACTGTCAAAATGAAGTGATGTTGTGTCACGGTCGTAGAACAGAGCTACCTCACTGCCGATGCGGAGCATTGCGTCATCGCCGCCGCGTTCGCGAAGTAATCCGTTATAGTTAGAATACATCTTCGGCATGGAGAAATCATAGTGGAGCTTGCCGCTGTGTACGGCTCCTTTTCCGGAGATGGTATAGACGGTTCTGGAGTCGCCGTTTGCAGCCATGGAGATGAATTTCCCGTCGTAAGCATTGAGTCCCCAGCTGTTTCTAATGGAGGAGTGACGCAGGTTCGCTCCTGCCGCAAAGGCATAGCGGCCCGAGGAAACGCTGAGGGTAGTATTGCCGACTTTCCTGCTGCCGCCCTGCCAGCTGATATTTTCAAAGGAGTGGAAATAGTCGCCGTCAAGGTCGATGATGTTGTTTTCGTCGGGAACCTTGGGAGCGTCAAGCACGCCGCTTTCTATGGAAATGGCCGCCTCAAAGGGCATCGGGCTGTATTTAACGACTGTGATGTTCGGCTTCTTGGAACGCTCGTCAAATTCGTCATTGTCGCCGCTGAGATAGAAGCCGATGTGCGGCGGCTGATTATAGAACTCGTTCTGCCATGCTATGGACTGGCGGTACTGAGAGTCGTGCATAAGAGTGTAGACCTTGTTTTCCGTATATATAGGGCTGACAAAGACCCTCAGGGCCTTATAGTCCTCTCTCACGGCAATGAGTTCCTCTCTCCAGTCGCCTATGATATCCGCCGTCAGGGCCGGGGTGGACTTGGTTGTGTTTATGGTCTCGCTGTCCCAAGCCCGGAATATTTCTTCCATACGACCGGTCTCCTTGTTATATGAAGAAATATAAGGGGTGTTGTCGTCGCCGGATGTAGTGGCATCAAGCAGCTCGTCATAGGTGTCGCCGTCCCAGAAGATGCGGAAATTATAGCTCTGACCGCTGAGGTTGGTTTCACTGAAATTTTTTCCGCCATTGTTCTGGTAGGTTCCGGCACCCCATATCTGATAGTAGCCGCCGGCACCAACGTTGGCCATAACTCCGCGGCCGGTGTCACCGCTGCCGTCCCAGTGACCGAGAGTCTCGCCGGTGGCGGCGTTGTAGACCGACATGCCGTAAGGCGCTTCCTCATGAACGGTCATAAACTCCAAGCCCGGCGTCGTGGGGTCATAGTTGCCCAGGTGCAGAGCGTCGCCGTGACCGCGGCCCGAGGTCCAGAGGGGAGTCAGGTCGTTGTCGAGGCAAAGTCCGCCGGTGATGATCTCGTCAAGCCCGTCGCCGTCAACGTCACCCACGCTGATATTGTGGTTGCCCTGACCGATGTATTTTTCATTGCCTGAAACGTAGCCCGGCTTTCCGGCGCGGGTGTCAAAGCTGTATTCCAGCTTGAGACGGTTGTTTTCCACACGGAAGGCCGCCACTCCGGTCCTTCCGGGACCAACCTTTGACTGGCCGGGATAGATACCGCGCCACAGTACTATATAGGGGTGAACGCCGTCAAGATAGGCGGGAACGTCGAAGTATTTTTCGCTCCTGTGACCGTAGTCGTCGCCCCATACATTAAAATCTTTGCCGTCGCCGCGGGGAATGGGGTAGTATACGGTGTCGAGGGCCTTGCCGTTTCTGCCGTCAAAGATAGTATAGAACTCCGGACCGTCAAGAACGGTGCCGTTGGAATTGCGGTAATCGCGGTTGTTGTCGGTATTCCTTATGCTGTCGATCAGAGAAGCCTCGGAAACATAATGTCCTGTTCCGTCCTTACTGCCGGGGGCGGTCTTTGCCGCTATCTCCGCAATGCCGTCGCCGTTGTAGTCGTATACTGAGAACACGTTTTCAGTGTTGCAGCGAATGTTGACGCCTAAGTCTATGCGCCAGAGCACGGTGCCGTCCAGCTTATAGGCGTCTAAGATGAGGCTGCCGGTGTAACCGCCTTGACCGGCGTGGATGCGCGGAGCGTCCCAGCGCTGGATTATCTCTAACTCTCCGTCGCCGTCAAGATCTCCGGCCGAAGCGTCCCACGGAGCATATTCTGCCACCCCACCGTCAGGCAGCTTTGCCGGGGCGGGCTGAGAGAGGGGAATGTCAAAATAATTTTCACCGCTTATAAAAGCTGTTTTAGTATCGCACTGCTCGCCGCCTACGGGAGCAACAGTGTATTCGTCCTCCATTGTGCCGTCGGGGTCTATATAGTTGGTGGTATCGCTGACGGTGGCTATGAGCTCGCCGCCGCGGTATACCTCGTAGGCGGTATCGTATTCCTCGGTGCCTAAGAGGCGCCATGAGAGATAAATTCCGTCGGCTGTGTTCATAACGGCCAGACCTCTGTCTAAATATTCCATATATCTATGTGGCTCTTTGACGTTTTCGTACTTACCGGCGAAAATTTTCAGATCGCCGAAGCCGGCGGGCACGTTTTCACCGCCAAACTGCACGAAGGCGCGAATGGCTCCAAGGCCGTCATTAAAGCGGGCCGCGTCGGTGCTGCCCTCATAGGCCGCAGTCCAGCCGTTGTTATAGACCTGATATATGTATTTCAGTCTGCCGTCTTCACGCAGCAGGAATATCCTTACGGGTGTTCCGTTCCCGTTAAAAAGCGCGGTGCCGTAATCGTCCTTATCCTGATTTTCGGCGGTGCAGGGCATGATTCCCTGCACGCTGTATTTGAATTTGAGAAATTCCTTGCCGGAGGTGTTCGTACTGTCGCCGAAAAATGTATAGATATGCTCGTTCTCGTTTCTGTTGTTCTGAAGCTCGGAGAACGACAGGAAGGACAGCACCACAAAATCGCTGTTTTCAGCGTTGGTAGCTGTTGATATTTCTTTGTTAAGCACCAGATTTCCGCCGCCGGTGAAGTCGGCAGTCCTGCTGAACTGCAGATAGTTTACTCCGTCCCGGTTCGCTAAGCTCATGCCGTTTTCAAAGGCCGGTTCCCAGCCCCAGTCGGCCAGTGACTCACCCATAGAACCGTCGAATACCGGCTCTCCGCAAGCTTCAAGAATGCGGCTCAGGTCATAGCTGCTGCCGGCGGCAAGAGCCGCATTGGCAAACAGCGAGACAAACAGCGCCGCCGAAATGAGTAGTGCGGTCAATCGTTTCATTTTGTTTCCCTCCATTAACATATTTATTTTAGTATATCAAATCGCAAACACAATGTCAACGAAATGTCACAAATTCAAATAATTTGTTAACAAAATCTATGGTCATCTAAAAAAATCCTTATAAAACCCACTGTTATCGCATTTTGAAGGCTTTTACTCAATATGATAAAAATCTATATTTATTTATATATAATTTGGAATATTCACAGCAGCAATAAACAATTTTGTTTATTATGTATTATGTTTTTTTATATCACAGTACAAAATTTTGTACACAATAACAAGTATAATAAAATAAGCTTAGGTATGAATTTGACGATTAAATTTGAAAGGATGAAAAAAATTATGGATAAGAACATGAACCGTAAAAATTACCTGACATCTGAGGTTAAGGACAAGCTCGAAAAAGAGATTGAAAATGATGTGATATTCGGAATACCTTTCGACCCCGATGACGGGCTCATTCCCATTTATAAGATAGACTACGATATGACCTCTGTTGTTATTCGGGGAGATATCTTTGGAGCCGACTTTCGGGAAATAAAAAAGGTAAACAAACACCTTATCTCTTTCAACATAACCGATCACATTGATTCAATAAGCGTGAGAATGTTTGTCCGTAGCGAAAATTTTGAAGATATCTTTTACTGTCTGAAAAAGTCAATGTGTGTGGCTGTTCGTGGCGATGTGGAATATGACACCTATAGCCAGGAGTTTATAATTACGGCACGGGATATCGTAAAGGCTAAAATGCCTGAGGTGGAGGACAATGCTCCCGTAAAGCGGGTTGAACTCCACGCTCACACCAAGTTCTCGGCAATGGATTCGGTAATGGGTGTGAGAGATTATGTGAAGCAGGCCGTAAAATTTGGACATAAGGCTGTTGCCATAACAGACCACGGCGTGGTACAGGCTTTTCCTGAAGCACTTCGCGCAGAGACATCGGACATAAAGATAATTTACGGCTGCGAGGGCTATATGATACAGGATGGCGCAAAGTACGACAGCAGGGAAACAAAACGTTACCATATAACAATTCTGGCAAAAAACCTGACCGGTCTGAAAAATTTGTACAGGCTGGTGAGTCTTTCCCACATGGACTATTTCTATAAACGTCCTCTAATCCCCAAATCAGAGCTTATCAAGCACCGGGAGGGTCTTGTCTTCGGCAGTGCCTGTGAAGCCGGTGAGCTGCAGCGTGCCATTCGCGATGGTCTTTCAGAAGAGGAGATACGTGAAATTGGCTCTTTCTATGACTATTTTGAAGTTCAACCTATTACAAACAACCGTTATCTGGTTCGCGAGGGAATTGTCAAGGACGATGAGGCTTTACGCAATATTAACCGCCGTATTCTCGCTTTGGGAGATGAATTGGGCAAGCCGACAGTTGCCACCGGTGATGTACACTTTCTGAAAAAGCAAGACGAAATATACCGCCGAATCATTCAAGCCGGACAGAACTATATAGATGCAGAAATACAGCCGGAACTGTATTTCCGCACTACGGAAGAAATGCTGGAGGAATTCGAATATCTTGGCGAACGTGCCTATGAGGTAGTTGTTGAAAACACCAATAAAATCGCTGACATGATTGAGAATATCGAACCTATTCCCCGAAAATGCTTCCCGCCGGAGATCGAGGGCAGCGATAAAGAAATACAGCGCATCGCCTACGAAAAAGCCATAAAACTTTACGGTAATCCTCTGCCGGATTTAGTAGAACAGCGGTTGTCGGACGAGATAGAAAGCGTGGTTGGCAATGGTTATTCCATTCTGTATAACTACGCACGAATGCTGGTCGAGCGTTCTAACGATGAGGGCTATATCGTTGGCTCCCGAGGCCCCGTTGGTTCTTCCTTTCTTGCCTATTGTGTGGGCATAACCGAGGTAAACAGCCTGCCGCCCCACTACCGCTGCCCGAATTGTAAGCACAGCGAGTTCTTTTCGGGCGGCGAATACTACGTTGGCTTAGATATGCCGGACAATGCATGCCCCGAGTGCGGAACGCCATACATAAAGGACGGTTTTAACATTCCATACGAGCCCTTTCTTGGCTTCGGCGGTGGAAAGCAGCCGGATATCGACCTGAACTTCTCCGGCGAATATCAGCCAAAGGCACACAAACATACCGAGGAAATTTTCGGCGAGGGCCACGTTTACCGCGCCGGAACTGTTTCCACCATAGCGGAAAAGCCCGCCCGCGGCTATGTGAAGGGGTATTTTGAGGAAAATGGCGAGGATCTCAGTAATGCCGAGATCGAGCGGCTTAAAAACGGCTTAACGGGAGTTAAAACCACCACCGGACAGCATCCCGGCGGAGTTATCATTTTACCTAAGGGGCATGACATTCATGAAATTACCCCTTTGCAGCACCCTGCCAACAGGACAGACAGCGGCATCATCACAACCCACTTCGACTACCACGACATTGATGGTATTCTGTTTAAAATGGATATTCTGGCTCACGACGACCCCACAATGCTGAAAATGCTGCACGACTTGACAGGCGTAGATCCCCGTGACATCGATATTACCAACAAAAAAGTCCTTAGTCTGTTCACCTGTACGGATGCGCTGGGCATAACTCCCGAGGACATCGGCAGCGAGACCGGAACAATAGCCATTCCGGAAATGGGCACGAAATACATGCGCAAAATTTTGGTCGAGGCCAACCCCAAAACCGTGGGCGATTTAATTAAAATTTCGGGCCTTTCCCACGGAACAGGCGCGTGGCCGGACAACGCTCAGGATCTTATCCTCTCAGGTGAACATAGTCTTAACGACGTTATCGGTTGCCGTGACGATATTATGCTCTATCTGATGCACATGGGACTGTCGCCGTGGATGGCCTTCAAAATTATGGAGAGAGTGCGCAAGGGCAAAAAGCTCGAGCCCGGCGATGAGGAGGAAATGCGCGTCCACAATGTACCCGAGTGGTACATCGACAGCTGCAATAAAATGCAATATTTGTTCCCCAAGGCCCACGCCGCTGCCTATATTCTTATGGCACTGCGGATCGCTTGGTATAAAGTCTACTATCCTATAGCTTTTTATCAGGCCTATTTCACAGTTCGTGCTGACACCTTTGACTATGAAACAATGGCCTGCGGTCGGAAACGCTGCCGGCAGGCAATGGCTGAAATAGAGGCGTTAGAAAATCCCACTGCCACCGAAAAGGCCACCTATTTAGTCCTCGAAACGGTGAACGAGATGTACGCCCGTGGCTTTAAGTTCTGCCCTATTGATATTTATAAGGCACATCCGTCAAAATTCATAAATGTGGGCGGAAAAATTATGCCCGCATTAAACCGAGTAGCTGGAATGAGTCTGGCAACTGCCCAGAGCATTGAGACTGCACGTAACGAGGCGAAATTTACATCGGTTGATGACTTCCGCTCTCGTACCGATGTTAGAGAGCGACATATTGATATCCTGCGTAATGTCGGTTGCTTTGACGGTTTGTCTGAAGGCTCAAAATAAAATAACGCAAAATAACAAGGAGCAGTTCAATGCTCCTTGTTATTTTTATCGCCCTTTGTTCTGTGGAGCACAATAAAATGAGTCTATAAAAATAGCAACGTATGCAATTCGTTTATATGAACTCACAAAGTGTCACAAAAACAAATGTTTTGTACACAAAATCAAAGGAGCTATGCCGGTTGTGTGTTTTTTTTGAAAACGAGATTTTTATATTGACACCGATCGGCGTATTCTGATATAATCTGATAGGATGTCACTTATAGGAAGGAAAGGAATAAAGCTTATGCAGAATTATCTGTTTGTACATTTTCGTGAAACAACAACTCCCGACGGGGAGCAGGTGTATTTTGCGATCAGTCGAGACGGCTTCCACTGGGAGGCCCTTAATGACGGACGTCCCGTCCTGTGGGCATATTACGGCGACAAAGGCGTGCGCGACATGACTGTTGTGCGTGATAAAAATACTGGCCGTTTTCACATTTTTGCGACTGACCTCAGCCTCAGCTACGGCATGCGCGGCAAGTATGAGCATTCATGGCGCAATATCAACATGCACGGCAGCAAAGACTTAGCTCACTGGTGGTCCGATGATCTGGTGCATTGGTCAGAGCAGGAGATGATTACGCTGGGAGATGAAAAATGCGGCTGCATCTGGGCGCCGGACATCATTTATGATAAGGAACACGAAGATTACGTGCTCCACTGGTCATATTGCCATGCCGGGAATAACTACGGCCCTATGGCCATTTATTACAGCAGAACAAAAGATTTCAAAAGCTTCTCTAAGCCGGAGCTCTTGTACCGCAAGGAAGACAGCGGCTGCATTGACTCGGCAATGTACGAGGAGGACGGCAAGTATTATCTGTTCGTAAAGAGTGAGAACAACCCGAAGCGCATGATCCTTCTGGTGAGCGACCATGTGACAGGGCCTTTTACCCGTGTTGAAAGGTTTGACGAGTCAATGCTCGCAGTGGAGGAAGGGCTTTATGAGGCCCCTACCGCCGTGCGGCTTTGTGACGGACGCTGGTGCCTGTTCATCGACTACTATGGAGTTCGCGGCGCGGGGCAGGGCTATGTGCCCTTTGTGGCGCCAAGCATGGCCAGCGGTGATTTTTTGCGCAGTGACGCTGCCTTTGAATTCCCCTACGGTTTTAAGCACGGTACGATCCTCACGATAACAGAGGAGGAATTTGACCGCATGAAGGCCCACGACTGGACGGATGTTGAAGACAAGCGCTGATAGATACAAATATTATAGCAAAAGCCTCGGCAAAGCCGAGGCTTAATTGCAGCAGTATTTTCGTAACTATGCTTTGAAACTTGCGGTTCAATCCTTCGCGACATACACGAGTCCGCAGCCGTTTATACCCACATGGGTGCCTATAGTTGCGCCCACATTGATCATTTTGTCTTCGGGTACGGGGAAGCCGGCCTTTATCAGGCTCTTTGCCAATGCCTCGGCATTTTCGCGGTCACAGGTATACATGACGTAAAGCGGATATTCCGGGTCGGGAGGACTATCGATAAGCCGCGACCTCATATAGTTTATGCCACGGCTCATGCCCAGCATCTTCGCCGCGATAACGACCTGACCGTCCTTTGTGACGTGAACGACCGGCTTTACGTTAGAGATCGTACCGAGAGCATAGGCTGTGCGGGATATTCTTCCTCCGCGATAGACGTACTCCAGTGTGCCCAGACAGGCATAAACCTCAACGCGGTCGCGCAGCTCCTCAAGCTCTTCGGCTATTTCTTGGGCGGAGCGGCCCTCGTCACGTAGCTTCACGGCCCGCTCAACAATGATACGCTGGCCTCCGGCTACGGTTCGGCTGTCAACAATATAGCAGTCGTCATATTCCAAAGAGTTTCGCGTCATCACAACGTTTTGGTGAAAGCCGCTGAAGGCCGACGACATGGTAATAAACACCACCTCATCGCCTTTGGCCTTACAGTCCGAAAGTATCTGGCCGTACTCCATGGGCGAAACCTGAGCGGTGCGCGGAAAATCCTTGCTCGTGGTCAGAAGCTTATAAAAAAGTTCTTTAGACATATTTATGTTTTCCCGGTATTCGTCTGAGCCGAACATGATTATTGCAGAAATGCACTTTATATCCATTTCTTCAAGCTCGTGAGGCTCAAAGTCAGCCGCCGAGTCCGTTATAATATGTACCATGAATGTTACACCTCTGAGAAACATATGTATGGATTTATTATATCATATGTAAGTGAAAAATAAAAGGGCAAAATTAAAAAAAAAGACTTGACATTACCCTTCAAATGCAAAGCATTTGAATTACAGAAAAAATAGGTGCTAAAAAAAGTTGCAATGGGTATAACTTTTTAAAAAAAAGTACTTGACATTACCCTTAAAAAGCGCAGCTTTTTAATAGCGCAAAACTAAGAGTACAATAAATGTTACCTTGGGTATAAATTTTTTTCAAAAACCTATTGACATATTTCTTATTTGTGGTATAATTATTGTGTCACTATATGCGGTTACTTATTTCCGGTTGTAGCTGCGAGGGGAGGGTTAGAAGATGTCTGAGGTCAGAGTTAAAGAAAATGAATCTTTAGATAGCGCCCTTAGAAGGTTCAAGCGTTCTTGTGCCAAGGCAG
>JAFLUQ010000080.1 GCA_022508735.1 Oscillospiraceae bacterium
GCACTCTCACCAGCGGCCGCGACTTCTCCCGCAAGGGCGTAAACGTTATCGGTATACCCAAGACTATCGACAACGATCTGGCTGAAACAGATTACACCTTCGGCTTTGACACAGCCATCGGCGTGGCCACAGAGTCCTTTGACCGTATTCGTACTACTGCCAAGAGCCACGGCAGAATCATGGTCGTTGAGATCATGGGCCGCGGCGCCGGCTGGCTCACACTGCACGGCGGTATTGCCGGTGCGGCTGATGTGATCCTCATTCCCGAGATCCCCTACGACATCAACAAGGTAGCTGAGAAGATAAAGAGCGACTTCGCTAAGGGCAAGGACTTTGCCATAGTTGCCTGCGCCGAGGGTGCCAAGCCCAAGGACGGCGAGGCAGTGGTTCTTAAGGTCCGTGAGGACAGCCCCGACCCCATCCGTCTGGGCGGCGTATCTCAGGTTGTGGCCGATCAGCTCGAAGAGCTTTGCGGCAACGAGGCCCGCGCCACGGTTCTTGGCCACGTACAGCGCGGCGGCACCACCACAGGTCACGACCGCGTGCTCTCCTCCCGTTATGGCTATGCGGCGGTTGAGCTCGCCATGCAGGGCAAGTTCGGCAACATCGTAGCCCTCCACGGCGACGAGATCGGTTACGCTTCTCTTGAAGACGTAATCGGCCAGAAGACCAAGAATGTTGACCCCAACGGTGAGCTTGTGCAGATGGCAAGGGCACTTGGCATCTGCTTCGGCGACTAATACACTCGTTGGGGGAACCCGAACAGTTCCCCCAACAGATACCCCCTTTATTTAGCGGTGATATTGACACGCACCGCAAGGGTACGTGTCTTCTCCGCATCGGCTCGCTTGCGCTTACGAAATCCTATTTTATCTGAATAAAATAGGATTTCTACGCCGATAGAGGTATAAAAAGTCAGGTACACGCCCTGACTTTTTATGTTTTTTACGAAGGGGAGCTCCCCTTCGAACCCCCAGCGGGGATTACTTACATTGTCTGAGGAGATATATATTTATGCACAAGACACACATTCTGCCCGGAGGCCTTACCCTTGTATATCAACAGATGCCCGCGAGAAGCGTTTCCGTTGGGCTATGGGTAAAGAGCGGCAGTATATACGAAGCTCCACTTGAGAGCGGCGTCAGTCACTATATTGAGCATATGCTGTTCAAAGGCACTGAAAAGCGCAGCGCTCTTCAGATATCCGAGGAAATGGATTTCGTGGGCGGTCAGCTCAACGCCTATACCTGCCGGGACTGCACCTGCTTCCACACCAAGACACTCGGCGAAAATCTGGAGCTGTCGTTAGATATACTAAGCGATATGTACAAAAGCTCCGTGTTCGACCCGAAAGAGCTGGAGCAGGAGCGCAGAGTCATTATCGAAGAAATAAATATGTATGAAGACAGCCCTGAGGATGTGGCCCATGAGCTGCTTGCACTTAAAATGTGGGCTGACTCTCCCTACGGCTGGAGTATATCCGGCACAGAGGCCAGCGTGAACGGTATTACAAGAGAGGTAATGCTCAGTTATTTCCGGCGGCGCTATACTCCGGAAAACACTGTGCTTGCTGTGGCGGGCTGCTTCGATGAGGCTGAGCTTATTTCCCTTGCACAGAAGTATTTCGGCTCCACAGCGGCAGGAAACAACGCTGCGGAATTGATTCCTCCGACGGTGCACACCGGCGTGTTTACGCGTAAAAAGGATATTGAACAGACCCATATCTGCATGGGCTGGGGTGGCTATCCGCTGGGAGACGAGCGGAACGTGTCTCTTACTCTGATGAACGAGATCCTCGGCGGCGGAATGAGCAGCCGTCTGTTTCAGGAGGTTCGCGAAAAGGCGGGGCTTTGCTACAGCGTATACTCCTTTTCGTCGGCCTATCCAAAGGCCGGTTCTTTCGGAATATATACGGCTCTCAGCCCTGAAAACGGCAAAAATGCGCTGGAGCTTATAAATAAAGTGATAGAGGAATTTAAACTCGAAGGCCCAACGGAGTATGAGCTTAACAAGACCAAAAGCCAGCTGCGCTGCTCGTGTCTCTTGTCGTCAGAGAGCACTTCGGCGGTAATGAGCCGCCTTGGCCGCGGCCAGCTTCTGCGCGGAAAAATAAAGACCGACGAGGAATTGATAGCCGAGATCGAGGCAGTTACCCGCGAATCTGTGCAGGGTGTTGCGCGCGATGTGCTGGGCCGCCCCTGCGCCACGGCTATCGTCAGCCCATATAATTAGAAAAAATACGAAAATTCAGCATATAATTAACTCGGAGGTGCATTTATGAATATAGTTGTTTTGTGCGGCGGACTGAGCGCCGAGCGCAACGTATCACTTACCACCGGTGCAAAGGTGCAGAATGCCCTTGTAGAGCGCGGTCACCACGCTATAGCCGCGGATCTTTTTATGGGCTATGAGCTTAGCGGAACCGTGGAGGAGGCCTTTGCCGCGGCGACTGTTCCCATGCCCGTGCAGAGGATAAGCGAGGAGGTGCCTGACCTTGAGGCGCTTAAGGCCCAAAGGGGCGAAGATATAAAAGGCATATTCGGTAAAAATATAGTTGAGCTTTGCCAGTACGCCGACATAGTGTTTATGGCCCTGCACGGGGCCGACGGTGAGAATGGCCGCCTTCAGGCAGCCTTTGATATGCTTGGAGTGAAGTACACCGGCAGCGGGTATTTGGGCAGCGCTGTTGCCATGAATAAGAGCCTGAGTAAGCAGGCCTTTCTGAGCGACGGCATTCTTACGCCGAAGAGCGTTCATATAAATAAGGGTGCTGACGCTCAGCTTGACGGCATGAATCTGCCTTTAGTGGTGAAGCCCTGCAGCGGCGGCTCATCTATCGGCGTATTTATCGCCAACACGGAAGAGGAGCTTAAGAACGGCCTTGAGGAGGCCTTCAGGTTTGAGAATGAGGTCCTTGTGGAGGAGTACATAAAGGGGCGTGAGCTGACCTGCGGAATCCTCGGCGGCAGAACTCTTCCGCCGGTAGAGATCATACCCAAGGATGGGTGGTACGACTACAAGAATAAGTATCAGCCGGGGCTGACCGTTGAAATTTGCCCGGCAGAGATAACCCCGGAGGAGGAAAAGGCCATAAGCGACGCCACACAGGCGGCGTTTAAAAGTCTCAGGCTGGAGGGCTATGCCAGAATGGACTTTATACTGACAGAGGACGGCAAGGCTTACTGCCTGGAGGCCAACACCCTGCCCGGCATGACGCCCACAAGCCTCATACCTCAGGAGGCCGCTGCGATAGGTATGAGCTACGGCGAGCTTTGCGAGGAGATAATCCGCATTTCTCTGGAGTAAACGCTGCAAAGTGTTTACTCAAAAACAAAAAGGGGAGAGAACCATGCTTAAACTTACACTGGCCGAGGCAGTCGAGGCCTCGGGAGGAAAATATATAGGCAGCGAAGAAAACCTGCAAAAAGAGATAGCCTCCGTCACTACCGACAGCCGTGAGGCTGCGGAGGGCAGTTTGTTTGTTGCCATAAAGGGTGAGAGAGTAGACGGCCATGACTTTGCGGTTAAGGCCTTCGGGCAGGGAGCGCTCTGCTGCCTTATAGAAAGAAAAATCGACGCTGACGGCCCCTGTATACTGGTAAAAAACAGTGTAGAGGCTCTGCAGAAAATCGCTGCCTACTATCGTGAAAGCCTTGGCGTGAAGGTAGTAGGAATAACAGGCAGTGTGGGAAAGACCACCTGTAAAGAGCTTGTGGCGGCAGTGCTTGCGCAGAAATATAACGTGCTTAAAACCCTTGGCAACTATAATAACGAGATCGGCCTGCCTCTGACGCTATTAAGAATGACAGCGGAAACCGAGGCCGCGGTAATAGAGATGGGAATGAGCGATTTTGGCGAAATGCGGCTCTTAAGCAGCATTGCGAAGCCGGATATGTGCGTCATAACTAACATTGGCTTTTCCCACATGGAAATTCTCGGCTCACAGCAGGGGATACTTCAGGCCAAGAGCGAAATTTTTGAGTATATGGATTCGAGCGCACCGGCCTTCCTATGCGGCGACGACAAGCTGCTTAGGACAGTTAAGCGCGATAATTGCCGCTGGTTTGGTTTTGAGACCGAAAACGACATCTATGTTGAAGATATGTGCGACAAAGGCCTTATGGGCATAGAGGGCGTCATAAACGCGTATAGAGATAAAAGACTTCAATTTCTGCTTGGAATACCCGGCCGTCATGTGCTTTACTCAGTCATGGCAGCTGTTGGCGTAGGTCTGGAGCTGGGGCTCACTGACGATGAGATATGTGCCGGAATAGAAGCTGCCGCTACAATCGGCGGGCGTGTGAATGTTATCAATAAGGATAATATGACTGTGATCGACGACTGCTACAATGCGGCCCCGGCTTCGATGAAGGCCGGAATAGATCTGCTGATAAAAGCGGGCGGAGAGACCGTTGCCATATTAGGCGACATGGGAGAGCTTGGCAACGGCGCGCCAAAGCTCCACGGCGAGGTAGGAAGATATGCCGCAGAGATGGGCGTAGGTTTGGTTTTTGCAGTTGGAGAGCTTTCAAAAGAGCTTTTCGATGCCTGCGCTGCCGCCGGAGGAAGGGCTCTGTATTTCCCTACAAAGGCCGATTTGCTGTGTGAGCTGCCCGGGCTTATACCGGATAAAGCCACAGTTCTCGTTAAGGCTTCGCACTTTATGGGATTTGATGAAATAGTGAAATTATTGTGTGCATAAAAAGGCGAAAATTCACGATTTGTTCATAAAATGTTGTTCGTTTGTAAGCAAAAGACCTTGACAATAAAAAGAAAATATGCTAATATGAAAATGTAGTATAATTTTTTTATTTTATAAATGAGGTGTATATTATGATGAATAGTGAGTACTTAACGAATCTAATTGTGGATGAGGTCAAGAAGCAGTACCGTAGTGTTCGCCGCTTCGCTATGCATCTGGAGATTCCACAAACAACAGTTGCCAGCGCCCTCAAGAACGGCGTAGGCGGAACAGCTTACACGACGGTAGTACGTATGTGCGAAGAGCTTAATATAAAGCTTGTAAATTACGATACACCGATTCCTATGGATGAAAAAACAGTCTCGATGATTGAAAAATATCATTCCCTTGACGAAAAGGGGCGTCATTGTATTGATGTACTTGTGAAGATGGAGTATGATCGCTGCAGAGAAGAAGGCTCAATTCAGAGCATATGTGATAAGAAAGACGAGTTTGATAAATAAAATAAAAAGGAGCCTTATGGCTCCTTTTTTGATGACATAAATTTAAAATAAAAAAAGAGCTGCCGAAGCAGCTCTTTTTTTATTTTAATTAGACATTGCGGATAGCCCACTTTGTAGCATAGCCGAACTCTCTCTGACGAACGCCGGTAGCGTCTTGGCAGATATAAAGTCCGCTGTTTGCATTCTTAATGTAGTAGAAATTACCCTGTTTTTCAAGAACCCAGGCCTGATGTGCACCATCGTTATTTTCCCAAAGAGCTACCTTGTAACCGGCATCTACCGCCTCACCGGCTACCTCGAGAACATAATCGTTAGCTTCGTTTATGATAACAAAACCGTTTTCTGTCTCTTCCATAGTCCATGTTTGGCTGGGAAGATAGTCGTTACGGCCAACATATACAGAAGTGCCGTTAGCAGAGAGTACAGAGCCTGTTCCATATACGGAGATCTTGAAACGGCCGCTGATGGGGCGTGTAATAGCTGTGGGAACATTGGGATTAACAGGAATTTCAGCCTCAGACACCTCAGCGTCACGGTCTGCGACTACCCACTTGGTAGCAGCGCCTCTGTCAAGCTGAGCGATACCGCCGCCGCTGACAGAGAGGTAAAGACCGCTCATAGCGTTTCTTACATAATATCCATCACCGTCAAGCTCGAAGGACCAAGTCTGATTGTTGCCGTCGTTGTCTTCGTAAACGCCGACCTGACCGCCGATGGCAGTAGACTGTTCAAATACATCGATCACAGCATCGGTACCGGCACTCTTTACGGTATTGCCGAAGGAGTTATAGCCAAGGGTCCAGATCTGCTTGGCAGCCTTGCTGTAGGGAGCTACAGTAAGAGTTAAATCATCACTTTCAACAGTGAGAACATTGTTTGTAGCGGGATCTGCAAGAATGAACTGACCGCTCACGGAGGACATATTGGGATATGTAGAGCTGCCTGTGGCTCCGCCGGCAGTGGGAACCTCACCGGCGTAAACCTCAACCTCGGCAAGGGAAGCCCAGCCGTTTGTGCTACTGCCATTAAGGTTGATCTTAACATATCTTGCGTTTGCACCTACAGTGATGTATTCCATAACGCCGCCGCCAGCCGCGCTGGCACCGCTGTATACAGGAGTATATCCGCTGCCGTCCTCAGAAACCTCTACGCCGTAGTTTACGGTTCTGGAGTCGCCGCTTTCACCAATGTAGTTTCTCATCTGAACGCCTACGCTGCCAATGGGCTGAGAGCTGCCAAGGTCAATTGTCATGCTATTGCTGTTTTCAACAGCCCAATAGGTAGAAGAATTGCCATCGAGAGCATTCCGGCCGGGATTGTTAGACTCAGGCTCGGCGGTGAAGGTCGCATTCAGGCCGCTGAGCTTTGTGCCATAAGGTGTTGTAGTCTTAACCGGGGCGGTAGGAGCTGCTGAACCTGCACCCGCAGCTGCACCGGTGCCGGTGTATACCTCAACCTCAGCAAGAGAAGCCCAACCGTTTGTGCTGCTGCCGTTAAGGTTGATCTTTACGTATCTGGCGCTTGCTCCGCCGGCGTTGATGTATTCCATAACGCCGCCGCCGGCCGCGCTGGCTCCGTTATAAAGTGTGTTGTAGCTGCTGCCATCCGCAGAAATTTCAACACCGTAGTTTACAGTTCTGGAGTCGCCGCTTTCACCAATGTAGTTTCTCATCTGAACGCCTACACAGCTGACGGGCTGAGCGCTGCCAAGGTCAATTGTCATACTGTTGCTGTTTTCAACAGCCCAATAGGTAGAAGAATTGCCGTCAATAGCGTTGCGGCCGGGGTTGTTGGACTCAGGCTCGGCAGTGAAGGTTGCGGTAAGGCCGCTGAGCTTTGTGCCGCTGGGGCTGGAAGACTTTACCTGAGCCGCGGTGCCTGCGGAGGAGGAAGCTGCGGGAGCGCTTGTAACACTGCCGCTGTAAACCTCGATCTCGGCAACAGAGGCCCAGTCGTTATTCTCGTTTGTATTACCCTTGGGGGAGACCTTTATGTATCTGGCGTTTACGCCTACGGTGTGGTATTCGTCTACATTACCGCCGGAAGCGCTCTGACCGTCGAATACGGCGCGGTATGTGCTTCCGTCAGCGGAAACATCGATAGCGTAGTAGATAGATCTGCCGTCGGGATAGTTCATCATTCTTACGCCGACGCAAGCGATGCTTGTGGCCTGACCGAGGTCAATAAGGAACTCCTGCATACCCTCTGTAGCCCATACGGAGCTTGTGCTGCCGTCGATAGCGTTTACAGCGGGATTGTTTGCCTCAGGCTCATAGCTGGCTTTGATCATGCCGGCATTGAGATTGATCTTTGTACCGATGGGGGAGTTGCTCATAGAGGACTGGATGGGGCCGTTGTCATTGGCAACCGGGCCGCCGATAGTGGATTCCTCAACGGGAATGCTCCAGTCGAGCTCGTATCTCGTGGGAACAGAGATGGGGGGAAGGACGCGGCTCTGAAGTGCGCTGACAATGGTGGAAATTACTGCAGCGTCGGTTGCCGCGTTTCTGATAACGCCGCGGCTGGAAATGATGATCAGTCTTGTGTTGGCGTCATAGAAATATACCTGGCCGATAACGTTCTCAGTGAGGGTGCGCAGCGGGATCATAATGTCGCTGCCCTCAACGTAAGGAGCCACATCAAGAGTGTAGCCGCGGCCGTTGAATGTGTAGGTTTTGCTGCCGAGCTTCATAACGACTGTCTTATCAACACCGAAACGGATGTCGATATAGCCGGTAGCTGCATCATAGCCGGTTATGCCGTTAAAAAGAACCGAAACGGCACTGAGAGGAATGAGGATTACCCCATCAACCTCGGCCGGAGCAGTGCTCAGAGTCTGCAGCGTATTAGCTGAAACTGCTGCTGTGTTGCCGACCATAAGGGCAACATTGTTGTTAAGTACCTCTCCGTAGTCGGCAGCGGACACGTTGATGCTAACGCAGCCGAATACCATTACAAGAGCTGTCAAAAGGCAAAGTACCTTTTTCATAATTGGAAATCCCTCCTTAGAATTACACGCCATGGACATGGCATTGTGCTTTACTATTATTATATAGCTTTTTTACCAATTTGTAAATAGGAAAATAAATTTTAGTAAATTTGTATAAAAAACTTCGCGGAAATTCTACAATTTCACCAAAAGACATAAATGTATGGTATGTAGTGGCCTAAAAAAACTTCCTTTATATATGGTGTCAGCCAGAGATGGGATAAAATTTTCAAAAGACATATTTTTTTCAAAAAAACTATTGACAAAAGTAAATTTATCGTGTATAATACACGAGGTGTAAAGCTTATGAGCTTTACAGTCAGGAGAAAGAAAATGGAAAAAGACTTCAGATTCAGCGCACTGTTAGATATTTACAGCGGTCTTTTGACCGAAAAACAGACTGAAACACTCGATTATTATTATAATGAAGATTATTCCCTCGCTGAAATATCCGAGCTTATGGACATAACGCGTCAGGGTGCGAGGGATTTCATAAAACGCGGCGAAGCCGTGCTGCTCTCAGCCGAGGAGAGGCTGCGTCTTTGCGAGCGCTTTAATGCGCTGGATGAAATACGCGCCAAAGCGGCGGATATAACCATGCTGAACGACCGCCTCAGCAAAAATGACGAAATACGGGCTTTAGCAAAGGAAATCATTTCGGCGGCGGACTATATTCAGAACGGAGAAAAGTAATGGCATTTGAGTCTTTGGGAGAAAAACTTCAGGAGACCTTCAAGAAGCTGAAGGGGCAGGGCGTTGTTACTGAGAAGGATATCAAGGCAGCTCTCAGGGAGGTGCGTCTGGCTTTGCTTGAGGCCGACGTCAGCTTCAAGGTCGTAAAGGAATTTGAAAAGAGAGTTTTTGAGAAGGCGACAGGCGCCGAGGTTATGGAAAGCCTCACGCCCGGTCAGCAGATAATTAAGGTCGTGCGCGACGAGCTCACATGGCTGATGGGCGGCGCTCAGGCCAAGCTGGCGGTATCGCCTAAGCCTCCGACGGTATATATGCTTGTCGGGCTTCAAGGCGCGGGTAAGACCACCATGGCCGCCAAGCTGGGCGGGAGCCTCAAGAAGCAGGGCAAGAAGGTCATGCTGGTGGGCTGTGACGTGTACCGTCCCGCGGCAATAAAGCAGCTTCAGGTAGTCGGCGAACAGATGGGGCTCAAGGTTTACGCCGACTTTGACACAAAAGACCCGGTGAAGATAGCTACCGACGCAGTGCGTAGCTGCGACACTTCGCTCTATGACACGGTTATCGTGGATACGGCAGGCCGCCTTCATATTGATGAAAACCTCATGGAGGAGCTTAGCCGCATTAAGGCTGAGGTTCGGCCCACGGAGATACTTCTCGTGGTTGACGCTATGACCGGTCAGGACGCGGTTACTGTAGCCGGAAGCTTCGATGATCAGCTGGGCATCGACGGTATAATCATGACTAAGCTCGACGGCGATACCAGAGGCGGCGCGGCGCTCAGTGTGCGTGCAGCCACAGGTAAGAATATAAAATACGTGGGCGTAGGTGAAAAGCTTACAGACCTTGAACCGTTCTATCCCGACAGAATGGCCTCGCGAATTCTCGGCATGGGCGATATGCTTTCGCTTATCGACAAGGCACAGGCCGCTATTGATGACAAGAAGGCCGCTGAGCTTGAGCAAAAGCTCCGCTCTCAGCGTTTTGACCTTAACGATTACCTCGGTCAGCTCGATCAGATGAAAAATATGGGGCCGCTCGAGAATGTGCTGGGTATGCTCCCCGGTGTAAACGCTAAGGCGCTTAAGAACGTTAAGGTGGATGACCGGCAGCTCGACCGTATCAGGGCTATCATAACCTCTATGACAAATGAGGAGCGCGAGCACCCCGAGATCATAAACTCCAGCCGCAAGCGGCGCATCGCGGCGGGCAGCGGAGTGCAGATACAGGATGTGAATAATCTGCTTCGCCAGTTTGAGCAGATGCAGAAGATGATAAAAATGTTCTCCGATCCCAAGAAAATGCGCAGAATGAAGCTACCCTTTTAATTCAGTTAATAACGAAGAGTTATTATATAAATCAAACTAAAAAATACTTTTACGGAGGTAAACTAAAATGGCA
>JAFLUQ010000081.1 GCA_022508735.1 Oscillospiraceae bacterium
TCTCCAGAGCGCTGGTGGCAACGCCGCCGGCGTTGGCAGCCTTAGCAGGTCCGAACAGAACGCCGTTCTTCTGGAAGATGTGGATAGCCTCGGGAGTGGAGGGCATGTTAGCGCCCTCGGCAACAGCAAAGCAGCCGTTATCTACGAGCTTCTGAGCGCTCTCAGCGCTGATCTCGTTCTGGGTAGCGCAGGGAAGGGCGATGTCGCACTTAACCTCCCAGATGCAGCCGCCGTCAACGTACTTGGCGTTGGGACGGTAGTTGAGGTAATCCTTGATTCTGCCGCGCTTAACCTCTTTGATCTCCTTAACGGCAGCCAGGTCGATACCTTCCTCGTCGTATACATAGCCGTTGGAGTCGGAAAGGGCAACTACCTTACCACCGAGCTGTGTAGCCTTCTGTGTAGCATAGATGGCAACGTTACCGCTGCCGCTGATAACAACGGTTGCGCCCTCAAAGCTCTTGCCGTTGTCGCGGAGCATTTCGTCTGTAAAGTAGCAGAGGCCATAGCCTGTAGCCTCGGTTCTGGCGAGAGAACCGCCGTAAGTGAGGCCCTTACCTGTGAGTACGCCAACAAACTCGTTTCTGAGTCTCTTATACTGGCCGAACATATAGCCGATCTCGCGGCCGCCTACGCCGATGTCACCGGCGGGAACGTCTGTGTCGGCACCGATGTGTCTCTGGAGCTCTGTCATGAAGCTCTGGCAGAAGCGCATAACCTCAGCGTCGCTCTTGCCTTTGGGGTCGAAGTCGCTGCCGCCCTTGCCGCCGCCGATGGGAAGGCCTGTGAGAGAATTCTTGAAAATCTGCTCAAAGCCGAGGAACTTGATGATGCCCTCGTATACGGAGGGGTGGAAACGAAGACCGCCCTTGTAGGGGCCGATAGCGGAATTAAACTGAACTCTGAAGCCACGGTTCACCTGAACCTTGCCGTTGTCGTCAACCCAGGGAACGCGGAACTTGATGATGCGCTCGGGCTCAACGATCATGTCGATAATGCCTTTTTCAATGTACTTGGGGTTCTTCTCCACAACGGGCTCGAGAGACTCAAGAACCTCCTCAACGGCCTGGTGGAACTCAGGCTCACCCGCATTACGGGCCTTGACCCGCTCAAGCAGGTCGATCAGATACTGGTTTTTCATGTTGATATCCTCCTAAAACATCTTTGTTTTCAGGTTTTGCCTTTGACGGCCCACACCCCTTTGCATAGACCGACTATAGCACTTTTCGGTTATTATAACATAATTTCCCCAAGACCGTCAAGTGGTTTTTGGGGAAATTAATGTAATGATTTTTATCAATTTTTTTCAATGATCGCAAGTATCTCGCTCGGGTGATCGATGAGGTTTTCGTAGTCGAGCCTCTCCAGCACCTCTTTATAGGCAAAGCCCCAGGAGCAGAGCACGCTTATCATTCCGGCGTTTTTGGCGGTCTCAAGGTCAACGGTGCTGTCGCCCATGAATATGCATTCACTGGGCTTAACGCCCATTTTCTCGGCTAAATGCAGGGCCGCGTCCGGTGCGGGCTTGCGTTCATAGCCTCCCTCGTCGCCGATAACTTTCACAAACACACCGGGGAAAACTTTATTTGCTATGGCCTCGGCGAAGGGCTGTGCCTTATTTGTGTTGATCGCCATCGGCAGCCCCCGGCGGCGAAGCTCCTCTACCAGCTCCATAATGCCGTCGTAGGCCGGAGTAGTGTCGAGAACATGCTCTGTGTAGTACTCGTTAAAGAGCGCTCTTGCCTCGTCTATGTAATCCTGCTTATCCTCAGGCAGGCTGCGCAGCAGCAGCCGCGTTATACCGTTGCCCACAAAGCCGCGGTAGTCGCTGATGTTCCAAGTGGGAAAGCCCAAATGCGTCAGCGCGTAATTTGAGGCGTTAGCTAACTCCTCTATGGTATCTATAAGTGTTCCGTCAAGGTCAAATATTACTGCTTTTACCATACGTCGTTACTGTCCTTTCCTTCGATAAAGGCGGAGATGTTGTCTGCCGTCATCTCCACGCACCGCGCCCTCGCCTCTACGCTTGACCATGCGATGTGTGGTGAAAGCACGATTTTTTCCCTGTTTTTTACTGTGAGCAGCGAGTCGTTCGCTTTTGGCGGCTCCTCTGGGTAGACATCTATGGCCGCACCGCCGATAAGCCCTTGATCTACAGCTTCAGCGAGGGCCGCGGAGTCGATTATAGCTCCTCTCCCCACGTTGACTATTACCGCTGAAGGCTTCATTTTAGCAAGGGCCTCTCGGTTTATAAGATTTTCTGTTGACGCGCTCAGCGGCGCATGTATTGAGATAATGTCGCTCTCCGCCAGCAGCTCGTCCATACTCACTTCGGGCCAATTCTCCGGGCGGCGCACTCCGCTGGTGGAAGCGTAACTTACTTTACAGCCAAAAGCCTCCGCAATATGCGCCACGCGGCGGCCTATATTGCCCATGCCGATGATTCCCCAGCGTTTTCCGGCAATTTCACTGAAGGGGCGGCCCATGTGATTGGCCAGGCCGCTGTGTGTATAGCTTCCGTCCTTTACATAGCCGTCATAGTAATTCAGGCTTTCGATGAGCTGAAACAGCAGGGCAAAGGTGTGCTGGGCCACGCTGTCGGTGCAGTAGCCGGGAACATTGCGCACCCTTATCCCCTTTTCTCTGCAATACTTAACATCAATATTATTGTAGCCCACCGCGAATACAGCGACAAGCTTAAGATTGGGCGCGGCGTCGATGGTCTCCTTGTCGATCACGACCTTGTTGATTACGATCACTTCGGCGTCCTTAACTCGACGCAGCTTTTCTTCGGGGGTGGTTTTGTCATATATAACTGTATCAAAACGTCTCGTTATGGGGCTGAAATCAATATCGGCGCCCATGGTTGCTCCGTCAAGAATTACAACTCTCAAGCGTTATCCCTCCAGCTTTTTGAGTTCCTTTATATCTACATCGTCGTCGCTATTGCGGCTTCGGCGGCCGTCTTTGAGTATTTTGATATCCTCTACCTTATACTCGTCCAGTTCCTTTTCATCGCCCTTCTCAAGCTTTACCTTCACAAGGCCCTTTAGCAGGGAAACGCTGCTGACGATGCCGTCGCCGTTGGGTGTGCGCACCTTTGCCCCCACATTGGGTGTTATCTTAAGCAGCTCGTCATAGCAGTTCTGCTCGTGCTTGAGGCAGCACATGAGTCTGCCGCAGCTGCCGCTTATCTTTGTTGGATTCAGGCTGAGACCCTGTTCCTTGGCCATTTTGATAGACACCGGATGGAAATCGTCAAGATAGGTTGTGCAGCAGAGAGTTCTGCCGCAGATGCCTAAGCCCCCCAGCATCTTTGCCTCGTCGCGGATGCCTATCTGGCGAAGCTCTATTCTTGTTCTGAACACCGAGGCAAGATCCTTCACAAGCTCGCGGAAATCCACGCGGCCGTCGGCGGTGAAATAGAACAGTATCTTGCTGTTGTCAAAGGTATATTCTGCCTCTACAAGCTTCATTTTTAGCTTGTGAGCAGCGATTTTTTCCTCACATATCTTAAAGGCTTCCTTTTCCTTTATTTTATTCTGGATAACGCGCTCCTCATCGTCATTGGTGGCAACACGGATAACCTCCTTAAGAGGAGAAACGATTTCGTCGTCTTCTATCTCTTTTCTATCCATAGCCACTGTGCCGTACTCTATGCCGCGGGCAGTTTCCACAATAACGTGCTGCCCGATATTAAGCTCGTGATCCTTGGGGTCAAAATAATACATTTTGCCGCCAAGCTTGAATTTAATTCCTACTACTATTGCCATGAAGATCCCTCCAACATTTTATAAGCATATCAACGATCCACAGATCATAACGCATCGACGCATTCAGTTCCGCCATAGTGGAGGCGACTCGCTCTATAGCGTTGGTCAGGCCCCCGGCTGTTACGCCGGAGCTGAAGGCGCGGATCCGGTCGATCAGGTCGATGTTCACTGCCTCTCCCCCTGTTTTCAGGGCCAAAGCGTCCCCTAAAAACGAGAGCATAAGGTCAAAGCAGGCTGCGCGATGATCGGCATCAACCTTTCTTTTGTTTATACCGAACAGCTCTGCTATGGGAAAAATACAGTCTTTCATTCCCGAAAGTCCGGATAATGCATTGAACATCTCTACCCGCAGGGTAAAAAATTCTTCATCCTCGCATATATCCCTGGCGCGGCCGATTATACCGCCGCTATACCCGGCCACAAAGCCGCTTTTATCCTTTAGGGCAGGATATTCCCGCTCAACAAAGGTCTTTATCTTATCTCGGGAAAAGGGCTCGAGCTCAAGCTTCACGCCCCTGGAGCGTATGGTCGGAAGAATATTCTGAATATTCTCCGACAGCAGCACTATAGTGCCGTATTCCGGCGGCTCCTCAAAGGGCTTTAGCATGGCGTTCTGTGCCGGAGCGGCCATACCGTCGGCCCCGTCTACTATGAGCACCTTTCTCTCCGCGAGCAGGGGCCGCATAAACAGTTCGTCAGTCGCCGCCCGAACAGCGCCTATCCTCAGATTACCGTTTTCCTCAGGCTCTATCATACTAACGTCCGGATGAGTGTTCGCCCTGTGCTTCACGCAGGCCGGGCAAATACCACAGGGCTTACGCTCCCCGGTGCAGTGCAGCGCAGCGGCAAAGATAAGAGCCGTTGTCTTTTTTCCTATTCCTCTTGGGCCTGAAAGTATATAAGCGTGGCTGACTGTTCCGGAAGAAACGTCACTCAGCAGCCGATCCAAAGCCTTCTGGCCCTGTATAAAATTACTCATCTTCCTCTAACTCACTTTTTATTTTGAAAGCCATATCCTCAATGCGGTCGCCATGAGATGTGTCAACAGTGATATCGGCCCATTTTTCATATAAGGGTATACGCGCGTTATACAGGTCGGCCAGCGTTTCGCCGGGATTGAAGGCTATGCCGCGGGTCTCGAGGTTAGTTATTCTCTTCTCAAGATCACTGAGCCCCGCCCGGATATACACGACCGTTCCTATCTCTTTGAGATAGCGCATGGCGTCTTCGCTATAGACCATGCTGCCGCCTGTAGCGATCACACTGTTTTCGCTTTTGAGCGACAATGCCGCCTCGCCCTCTATACGCAGAAAGTCCTCATGGCTTAATCTATTAACAATGTCCTGCAAATTTCCTCCGTGACGTCGGCAAATAACAAGATCCACGTCTACAAAGTCCATTCCCATGGTCTTGGCCAGCACCACGCCGACCGTGCTTTTGCCCGCTCCGGGCATTCCTATCAATACAATATTTTTATTCATGACTCTTTCCGAAATCGTAATCTATGCCCACAAAGCGCAAAATCTTTTCCGCGGCCCACAGGAATATCTTGTTGAGCACGTATACGCCTATGCAGATGAAGATGCTGAGCAGCACACCCACAAATACACGCGAATATATGGTGGAAAGATTTGTAAACACGTGGCAGAAGCTGTTCATTATTGAGGCGAACACGATGGCACCGCCCACGCTGAACAGGAAGGAGAACAGCGGAACGCGGCGAACCCTCGTATAGTAGATAAAGAGCATCAGGCAAGGCCATGCGAAAAGCTCCTTTGTTCTCGGGCGTGCCGGGAATGCGTCGGTTATGGCGCTGCGGAAGGCCTCCTCAAGGCCGCTGATCGTGTTAACGTTGCCGCTTCGTGTTATATACACCTTTCCGACATACAGGAATACCAGGGCTATCACGATCCAGTATACCTTTATATCCGATATAAGCACCTTGCGCATGTCGCCGATAATATCCATATTTTGTTTTTTCATGAATATCAGATAAAATGCGAGCATGGCAAACAAAAGAGGCGCGTAAAGGCTGAGCTTTATGCCGCGGAAGATCGAGTAGTTAATATAGTAGTCGATACCGCTGAGCAGTGCTCCCTGCACCAGTCCGCAGAGCAGCATAAGCGCGAGAGCAAGCGCCATGGTTCCAACGATATAGCCGCCGCGGCTTATGTTGGTCTTAAGCTCACTGCCGTGCTCAGAAACAAACATGAATACCGCCGTAAGGGCAAAACAGGGGGCCAGCAGCGCGAACAGACTGGGGTACAGCTCTATCAGGCTCATAGGCAGCACAAAGGTGGCGGCTACGCCAAGCACGCTGCCGATTATCGCCAGGATAGTCAGCGGACGGTATATCCTCTGAGCCAGCCACTCAATCATAGTCAGCAGCATTATCGCCATGAGCACCAGAGCAATGGCGCTTACGAGGCGGCGGTTGACAGTATAATCGTAATCCAAATAGAAGTTTTTAGTGTCGTAACCCAGGGAGTTTATCTTGGTGATATACTCCTTGACAGCCTTCTGGGTCAGAACATTTTGCTCCATATGGGTGCCCATAGGATTAATTACCTGAGTCACGGTTATGAAGCGGATGTTTCTGTCAATAGTGGAATTCAGGTGCTGATTGTAGCGGAACATATATTCGGTCGGGTCACCGCCGGGAATGTAATAGGTCTCATAGGCGCGGATGACCTTGTCGCTGTTATCATTGAATATTGTCTTATAGCCTATGGGCTTCTCATTGCTGAGCTGATCGGGGTTTTCGTTGACCACAAGCACGAGATTGTTAGCCTGAATGAGCTTGCTTATGCCCTCATAATTGGCCTTGGCGTCGGTCTCCTTCTTCGGATGGCGGTAGTTATCGTCACGGACGCTCAGGTATTTCACGCCGTATTCCTTTATGAGTCTGTCGTACTCGTCGATATAGCCCTGAACCGCATAGTTTTTCACCTTGGAGTCGAGGGAAATGTCGAAGCCCTTGTCATGGAGGTACTTCAGATCGCTCTCGTTATAGCCTACGCTTATCTGATAGGTGTAGGGCGTGCCGTCATAGAGCACGTACATATCCGCACCCTCGGCGGTAACCATATAATCGTACTCATCGTCAGCGTATTTAAGCGGTATCCACTGAGCAAGAAGAGCCTTGCTGGCGTCACGCTTGGTTATCAGAATATAGCTGTCGTTAGTGATGTCAGGAAGGTCACGAAGCTGAGCTATCATTTCTTCGTTTTCCTCCTCGTACTTGTGCAGCAGCACATTATACTTGAGGCAGGTCACCGTACCGCTGCTTATGAGGGAGTTAAGATCCTCCTCCTGCACAGTCACGGTATTTACTCCAAGCTTCCTGTATTCGTCGAGCTGCTCGTCCAAATCCTTGGCGGAGAGCTTCATCTTAATATCGTTGTACAGCAGGGAAACCACAACGCTCTTATTGCGACTCTCGTTGCTGACGCGGGTAAAGACTGTTGGCAGCAGTGCGAGAATAAGCGCCGCCGCCAGAATTATCTTTACTAAAGAATAGATTTTTGCCTTACCTTTCATTTTAACCTCCGTTCCGCCGCTATGCGGCATAGACCATAACATGGCGTTAATTTTCCTTCTGCGACTTCCCTGCTTCGGGGCGGGCTAAGATATCCTTTACCACTCCGAGGGCAAGCATTGCAATAGCGTATACCGTGCCGCAAACCAACAGCGGCCCCAAAAATACCAGCTTGTTTGCTATAGCCGCGTCAAAGATCGCCGGTTTAACAGCTGTTATTCCAGGTGCGGCCAGCTTCATTATGAAATACGCTGCCAGCGCCAGCGCGCCCGAAAGCAGAACCTTGCCGAGCCTGATAAGCTGTACTTTATCGAGATAGTTTCCGATCGTCTTCTTCATAGCCAAGGCCACATTTACAGCATATATGGTGAACAGCACGGTCGTCGCTGTAACAACGGCCTCTACGCCGAGTCTCATGCCTAATGTCACATTGTATATCAGCTTCATAGCTACTACAGCTATTGTGCCTATAACCGTGTATTTATATTTTGCGTCAAGATACAGCACCTTGTTGAACAGCTCCTGAGCGAGATAGCCCAGTACGCCGAGGGTGTATATCGTAAACAGCATTGCCGTTCTCGCCGTCAGATCAGGGGTGAACTCTCCCCTCTCATACACAAGGGCGATGACGTTTTCGCCGAAGCAGCTCACCGTCAGTATAAACGGAACAAAGATGGCAAACATGGTGAGGATTATATACTGGATAAGCTTTCGCACGTAGTCTGTTTTGCCCTCCTCGTAGTTCTGGCTGATAGAGGGAAAGACCACATTGCTCATTGCCACCACGAAAACGCTGGCTATGGTTACGAAAAGGTTCGAGGCGTAGGTTATGGTGGTGCTGGCGCCTTCGCTTCCGCTGACGGCGATCTTGTCGAGCAGGAAGCAGGCCTGAAACATCATGTTTGAGATAAATATGAGCAGCACCTCTTTGTTGCCGCCGAGACCCAGCTTAAGCCCTCCCGAGCCGATGAACATTCGGTAGCCCAGCCGGTAGAAATTCGGCAGCTGCACCACAATGTGGAGGAACCAGCCTATTGTCGTTACAACGCTGAGGGTGAAGATATCAACACCCGGGAAGAACAGCGCGGCAATAAGGATAACGTTAAATGGCAGGCTCATCACCGAGGTTATGAAAAACACCCGGTTGTTCTGCAGCACGCCGGAGATGATGTAGGCCAAAACAACAAAGATCAGGCTGGGCAGCATAACGTAGGTTATGTTGACCGCCAGCGGGAAGTTCGCCTCGCTGACGCCGGGCACAAGAATTCTCGTGAGAGGCTTGGCAAACACTGCCATAACAGCCGCCGCAATGGTCAGAATGACCGCGGAGCCGCGTATAAAGTCAGTGACGAACTTTTTCTGCTCGGCCTCGCCGCTTGCCTTATTCATGCGCTTGATGACAAGCGTCTGCATTGCCGTGCCTATACCGGTAAATATAAGATTCACCAATGTAAATATTGTGAAATATATATCCGTAAGCTCAGTGGCGCCGAAGGTGCGGGCAAAGACCATATCCCGAAAAAACCCCAGCCCCTTCGCGATGAATATACCCATTACGACAAGTATATACGCCGCTCCGTTCATAGTAATCTCACTCCTAAGTAAAAACACATATTCAATTTATTATACATCATTTTGCGCCTGTAGTCAATTCTTTTTTTGCAGAAAATAATAAACTTTTGGTAATTGACAAGCCAATGCTATAGCTATATAATATATTATAGGAAAGTTTAAGGGAGTGAGAAAATGAAAAAAATCTATTTTATTTTAGCGGCACTAATGCTGCTGGCCTTCCCTGCTTCGGCCTCGAATCCGGAGATAACAGAGACTGAGCCGGGAGCGGGCGTCTACTGCGGAGACCCGGCGGCAACTGTGGTAGATACCGACGGCGACGGAGAGGGCGACACAGTTTATCTCTACGTCGGTCAGGACGACTCCACCAGCGGCTATTACCGAATGCCGCGCTATCTCTGCTATTCCAGCACCGACATGGTTAACTGGAAGTACGAGGGCAGCCCCATGAGCGCCAATGATTTCACCGGCTGGGGCGGGACCGATGAGTCCTGGGCCGGGCAGGTAATCGAGTATAACGGCAAATTCTATTATTATATGTGCAAGAACGCCAGCGGAATCTCCGTGGGCGTAGCCGACAGCCCGACCGGGCCCTTCACCGCACTTGAGGGAGGGCCGCTGGTGTGGCGCGAGCTGACAGACGGCAGCGTGTGGCAGCGCACCATAGACCCCACCGTGTGGATAGAAACCGACGAGAACGGCGTGGAGCACCGCTATCTTGGCTACGGCAACGGAAATATATATTTGGCCGAGCTTAACGAGGACATGACCTCTATCATGGATATTGACGGCAGCGGCGACCTTAATAAAGGCGATATAAAGGAGCTCATAGTTGAGGGCTGGCCCAGCGGCATCGGCTTCACCGAGGCCCCGTGGATATACCGACGCCCCGGTGACAGCCGCTACTATCTGTTTTTTGCCAGCCGCTGGCGCGAGGAGCTGAGCTATGCCACGGCCGATAATATCTGGGGGCCGTATCAATACGGCGGCACTGTCATGGCCGTGGGTGCCTCCAGCAATACCAACCATCCGGCGGTAATTGATTTTAAAGGCGAGACCTACATCATATATCACACCGGCGCAAGGGAGCGCGGCTCGGGCTACAGCCGCAGCGTGTGTATAGACCGCCTGCATTTTGACGAAAACGGCGAGGTAGCCCAGCTTGAGGAGAGCAGCATCGGCCTTGACGGCACGGCCTC
>JAFLUQ010000082.1 GCA_022508735.1 Oscillospiraceae bacterium
TTGCCATAAAAATATGCACCTCCAAAAGCGTCTAACTTTTGGGGTGCATATCATAAATGGCGGATTTCTTTTTTAGCCCCTAAGCTACGAACGAAAATCACCACTCGGCGTACCTATGTACGCCGTCGGGAGGGTTTGCGCAGGCGCAAACTGATTTTCGTCCGTTCTGCACGATTTTTTCGGCCGGCCCCTGTGCTTCCACACTACAAAGCGAGTTTTTTTACGGCCTCTTTTTACTGTGCAAAAAATTGTACATATGACTGTTGAATAATGTGAGGAAAAAGAATATAATAAGCTCACAAAAACAAAGGGAGGAATGTTCATGTTCTATATTTTAACGGCATTTTTCGGCTTTTTATCCATACCGGGGGTCATTATTGGCGCAAGCCTCAGGGGCAACACGCTGCTTTACATCAGCGCCTGCGGCTATGTGATATCGTTCGCCATTGACAAACTCTGCGGCAGTGCGGGCAGCAAATAAAGAGGAGGTATATTAAATGATCATCAGAAATTCACCCGTTCCCAATTTCTACGGCGATGGTAACCAGAAGGAAATAATCGACGAAAAAACCGGCAAGAGATACATCGTCCGCAACAGGCCGGTGAAAAACTTTTACGGCGATGACGAATATCAGCAGGAGATAATCGAGCTGGGCGGCAGCAGCGAACCCGTGACCGCCGAGGACGTGCACAACTACAGCCTGTTCATGGGCTACGGCAGCGCCTTTTTGATGTGCTGGGTCATAGGCTTTCTATCCACCTCTCACCTTTTTGAGTGGACGTGGTGGCTTGCCGTGGGTATAACCGCTTTCGTTCTTATAAAAACCATACTTAAGGATATAGCGGCGTTTCTTAGAGGCCTCTACTTTATAGGCGCTATGGCGGGGCTTATCAACTCGTTTATCGCGTTTTTATGTTACTGCACCGGATAATTATTCGGCGGCGGGCAAAGGAGATAATTTATGAAGGATAAAGAGATAAGAAATATTCTGATCGCTTTTTTGAAGGCCCGGTGCCGTGAGGTGCGCATATATAACGAAAAAAGCATAGGCTCCGCCGTTTGTGATGTTATGGCGGTGACGGATAAGCTTATAGGCTTTGAGATAAAAAGCGACGGCGACAATTACCAAAGGCTGGATAGACAGATATATCCTTATAATAAATTCTTTGATAAAATTTATATCGTCGTCAGCCGAAGGCACATTGCCAGCGCGGAGGCTAAAGTCCCGAAGCACTGGGGCATTATTTATATTGTTGACGACGGGGTGGAGATCGCCAGAAAAGCCGGGGAAAACGAGTATGTTTCAAGAAGGAACCAGCTGTCGCTGTTATGGAAGCTTGAGCTGAAAAACCTGCTCGTAAAAAACCATCTGCCCTTGTTTGCCCAGAGGGAAAAGGGGTATATAGCGGATAAAATAGCCCAGATCGTGGAGGACAGAATTCTCGGCCCTCAGATCGCAGAGGAGCTGCTGCGCCGGGATTATTCCATATATAACGCGGAGGACTACACCACCTACAGCAGGCAGGAGGCGTTTCGGGATATTCCCGCGCTGGATATTATAGACACGCTCTCTGAGGCGAATTTTGAGCAGATAACCCTGGATAAGTGGATAGGTATCTACAAGCAGGCAAAAGAGGTTCAAAAAGAAAAGGGGACGATCTATGTAAAAGAAGCCGTGGAAAGGACGCCCCATGAGATCACATATGAAAATATAGAGGTATCTCTCGGCGCACCGTGGGTGAGTGTTGACATTGTGAATGAGTTCGCGAATAATTTCTTTCTCAAAAGAGATAAGTGCTACCGAATTCTGGTGGAGCATGAACCGATCACCGGCGCGTGGTTCGTGAATGAAAAGCGCGGCTTCAGAAACTCGAATATCGACGCGAAATACGGCACCCTCAGATATAACGCGCTGTATATACTTGAGGCCACATTGAATCTCAGGGAGATAAAGATATATGACGACGACGGAAAGCTCAGCGAGGCGGATACGATCGCGGTGCTTGAAAAGCAAAGGCTCATAAACGAGGAATTTAAAGCCTGGGTCTGGGAGGACGAGGACAGAAGGTGGCGGATAGAAGAGGCCTACAACAAAATGTTTGCCGGCTTAAGCCAAGAGAGGTTTGACGGGAGCGGGCTGACCTTCCCTGAAATGGCCCCGGAATACGACCTCTACGACTATCAGAGAGACGCCGCGGCGCGGATCATATCCACAAAAAACACGCTGCTGGCCTTTGACGTGGGCGCGGGCAAAACATATATCATGATCGCCGCGGCAATGAAAATGCGGGAAATGGGAATATCGCAAAAAAATATGTTTGTGGTGCCGAACAACATCGTCGGCCAGTGGGAGAAGATATTCACCTCGCTGTACCCAAGGGCAAAGGTGCTCACCATAGAGCCGAAGACCTTTAAGCCCGAGATGCGCCAAAAGGCCCTCGGGCAGATGCAAAAGGGAGATTATGACGGCATAATCATCGCATACAGCTGCTTTGAAATGATACCCCTGTCTATTGAATATCTGACGGACGATATGGAGGAGCAGGCGGGCAGGATCAACGACGCCATAAAGGACCTCAGAAGCGGCAAAAGCCATTCCTGGGGAGAATCGGCCTTAAGGCGCGAGATACAGAATATAGAAATGCTGGCGAAGGAGCTCCTTAAAAGCGCGCAAAAGAAAGCTAAAGAGATCACCTTTGACTCGCTTGAGATCAACACTGTCTTTCTTGACGAGGCGCACAACTTCAAAAACATTCCGCTTCACACTAAGCTGAGGAATCTGCGCGGCATAAATACCAAGGGCTCGAAAAACTGCCTTGAAATGCTGCAGAAGATACGCTGCGTTCAGCGGCAAAACAACGGCCGCGGAGCCGTGCTCGCCACAGGAACGCCGCTGTGCAACTCCATCTCAGACGCCTACACAATGCAGATGTATCTGCAATACGACGATTTGGCCCGAAATCATCTTGATCAGTTTGACAACTGGGTGAAGACCTTCGCGAGGCCCGAGCAGGTGTGCGAGGTCGACGTTACCGCCGCAAATTTCCGGTTCGTCACCAGATTTGCCAAGTTTTTTAATCTGCCTGAGCTGGCAAGGATGTTTTCGGGGATCGCCGTTTTTCATTCTATGGACGACGCCGACGGACTGCCCGACGTCGCGGAATATACCGACGTCACGGTGAAAAAGAGCGATGAGCTGGGCGCGTATATGCAGAAGATATGTGAGCGCACAGAGGCCATACGTAAAGGAGAAGTGGTTTCGTCCTGCGATAATATGCTTAAGGTCAGCACAGACGGAAGAAAGGCGGCCCTTGATTTGACGCTGGTGGGGGAGGAGCAGCCCTACAACGAGTATTCAAAGCTGGTTCGGTGCGCGGAGCAGGTAATGGAGGTATATGAAAGAAACCAGGGCTGCTCTCAGCTCATATTCTGCGACTACTCCACTCCCAAGGCCAATGAATTCAATGTTTACGCCAAAATAAAGGAGCTTCTCGTGGAGCGGGGCATTCCCGAAAAGGAGATCGCCTTTGTGCACAGCTATAAGAGCGAGAGCACCCGGCTCAAGATGTATGAGGAGGTAAACAGCGCGAAGATAAGGGTATTGATAGGCTCTACCTTTAAGCTCGGCATAGGCGCCAACGTTCAGACCAAGCTGAAGGCGGTGCACCATCTTGACGTGCCCTGGCGGCCAGCCGACATGACCCAGCGCGAGGGCAGGATCCTGCGCAGGGGGAATGAAAACAAGGAGGTCACTATCTACCGTTATATCGCAAAAGGGAGCTTCGATTCCTATTCATGGCAGATACTCGAGGCCAAGCAGAGGTTCATATCGCAGTTTTTGAGCGGAAGCCCCTACCAGAGGAGCATTGAGGACTTAGACAATAACGTGCTTTCCTACGCGGAGGTGAAGGCGATAGCCCTGTCTGACCCGATTATGAAGAGGATAGCCGAAAAGGAAAACGAGATAAAGACCTTAGAGATCATAGTCAATAAGCATATGGAAATGAAGAAGGAGCTGAAAGAGCGGCTCGCGGAGCTGGAAACGGAGCTCCCCGCGGCAAAGGCCAGGCTCGACCGCACGGTGGAGAACAGGGCATACTTAAAAAACATATCTCATGATAAGTACCTGAGCGAGATCGCGAAATACCGCGGCATTCTGACGGAAAAGTATATAAAGGCCAGCTCCCCCGGGGCGAAGCTGTTCACCTTTCTCGGCTTTAAGGTGATTTTGGCTGAGACGGGGAAGGACGGAAAAGCCTTTATCACCTTAAACCGGAACGAGGTGAGCTACCGGCTTGAAATGGGCGAGTCCGCCGCGGGTAATCTCAAAAGGATAACGAACCTTTTAACGGGCTTCAGCAAAACGGTAAAGGCTGAGCAGGAAGTCTTTCAAAAAAAGCAAAAGGAATATGACGAAACAAAAATTTCGCTTGAGCTCCCCGGCGACCAGTACGACAGGCTCGTGCAGTGCAAAAAGGAATTGGAAGAACTTATGTGTGCCGCCGAAAGAAGCAGCATGATAAATGAGAAAGGGTGAGAAAATAGTGGAAATTTCCGACGTAAAATCTCCAAACATCGTGTACCATGTGAAGGTGGAGGCCCATTCCTCGATCGACCGCATTGGCCGGCTGGTAGAAAAGGACTATCTTTACTCCGACATCTTCTTTACCCACAAAGAGGCCTATGAGGAGGGCCTGTCGAGGCTCATAGAGAAGCTCGGGCGGCTGTATGAGTTATCTGAGTACCGCACCGGCCTTACGATGGAGGATTTTATCAATGACAGGCAGGCATGGTATGAGTTTACTGTTATGGAGATCGACCTCGAGGCGGCAAAGACCTATGATTACAGGGCCGCAAAGCCGAATTCGGGCTTTCGCCTTGCGAACCGCCCGCCTTATCTGGAATACTCCTACAGTCACAGCGGCGAGCTGCTTGAGTGCAATTACGTTTATTGCTTCGCCGACTTCAATGAAGTCGGCAACTCCGGCACGATGTCGTCTTTAAAATACCGCCCGGGCGACGAGCTGCCCGGAGCAGGGCGAAAATTTAAGCCCGGCGATCTTGTTCGGCTCGTAAGGCCTTGTTTTTCGCACGAGTACCGGAGCTTGTTTGATACTGAACAGATATTTGTGGTGATGGAGACCCCGAAACGTGATAAGGAGGGCCTTTTGATATCAAATACCTATTATATCGAAACGGTTTCGGAATACGGTGATTATTTTTGGAACTTTAATTTCAATAATTATGCTAATGATATACATGAAAGCGAATTGCAGCCCTATAGCGGCGAGCTGCCCGAGGGCAGCCCTCTTCTGTTTTTGCAGCGGCTTGCCCGCGGCGGATTTGGAGACCGGCGCAAACAAGCTGATATTGTGGCAAAGCTCGAGAGCGGCGAAATATCATTCAGAGACTCCGTGATGCGGAAGGATATCCCGGAGCTGAATGACGGTGTGTTCGCGGGGGAGGAAAAAGAAAAATGAGGGTGTATCTTGTTAAATACCATGTATATGAGGATATTTACGGAAGGCTGATGGATCAGGGAAGCCTGAGAGGCAGCGTGGTTTTTGCGGACCGTGAAAGGGCGCTTGAATTCGCAAAGGGCGAGATCGGAGACTGGCTCAGAGATAGCAAGCCGAGACCCGGGCATATATGGGGCGGCATCACAATTACGGAGCGTGACACCGAGGATGACGCGTTAAAAATTGAGTGGTGGTACGACCACAGCGGCAGGCTGAAGGAGAGGCTTGTTTTTGATGAGAATGAGTGCGGCTATGATATTCGCCCCGGAGACGAGCTGCCCCAGGCCGGAACGAGGTTCAAAAAGGGAGATATAGTGGAGCTCATGGGCGGCTGCCCCGGCAATGTATATGTTGTGGCGGGCACGCCCTTAAAGCCTGAGCCGCCGCGGCTGTGGGAAAATATATACGCTGTCGCCTGTATAGAGGAGTGCGGCGGCTACTGGTGTCACGGCCACGTTCACGAGAGCGAGATGAAAAAATACTCCGGGGAGCTTCCCGACGGATATGATATACTTTCTAAGCTGTATAAAGACGAATTTAGAATAAGCCTGCGGCGGCTGAAGGAAATATTCGGCGAACATCTCACGGGGAACGGGGCCGCTCAGGCGGTAATAAAACGCCGGGGCCTCAGCGACGACAGCACGGATACCGGGGAGCTGCTCTTGTGCATGCTTCAGAGCGGCGCGCTGGATATACGCGGCAGCGTTACCTCATGGCGCAAGGCGGAGAAAATATATGACTCCGCGGAAGGCTGAACAGTACAGTTTTTTGTACACTAAATATGTTATAATGTAGTTACAAAATAAAGAGAGGACGATCTATATGTATCAAGTAAACTCAACCATGCAGCTCTGCGTTACCTGCGAGCACTACGTCGGGCCGCGGGAGCCGTACTGCTTTGTAGCCGTAAAGTTTGAAAGCACGTCGGAAAGGGGCAAGTGCTATGAGACCTTTCCCTCCGGCGTGCCCGCGTACCCGATGGGCGGCTGCCCAAGGTGGCGCATGTGGGGCGCGCTGAAATAAAAGAGGGGGAGAGCAATGGATACATATAATGTGCCCTTCAAAAGAGGCGACATTCTTTACCACCACGGCGGGCTGTGGCCTTACATTGACGGCCCCGTCGTGTTCGACCATATGTGCCCGCTGGAGCTGCCGGCGGATATTAACGACGACTGCGAGACCGCCGACATGGCGGCCATGGTCTACTGCCAGAACGCCGACGGAGAGCTCAGCCTTGAAGCAGTGAGCTGCTATCGGGAACTGGAATACTACGAGGAGGAGCTTAAGGGCAGGGAAAAGCTGCTGACGGCGCTGGCCTCCTTCCTGCAGGGGAAGATAGGCCTTGCCCCGCTGCTGAACGCCTATCTGGCTATTACGCTGAAGTGCCACAGCGAGTCTGTGATGAGTTACCACTTCAGCCACCTGACTGACAGGGATAAGGAGCTGCTGGGGCTGTAATTATTCGGAGAGGGAGTGACGACTTGTCTCAAAAAACAGAAAAGCTTGCCCGCGAGATTTTAACTCTATCCCGGAACATTTTGCTTGTAAACCTCAGATTTATGGACATGGCGCTGAGCCGGCTCACCCTTGTGCCCGCCCCGGGGATGCCCCTCGCTACAGGCGGAAAACAATTGCTCTATGACCCGGTGCACGTTATTAAGAGGTACGCCGAAGAAAAAGAGAGCGTAACGCGTGACTATCTTCACACGGTGCTCCACTGCGTTTTCCGGCATATGTACATACATACCCTGGTCGACCGTGAGCTCTGGGACCTGGCGGCGGACATTGCCGTTGAGACAATTATAGGCGAGCTTGGCGTCAGCGCGGCCGAAGCCAAAAGAGAGGCCCGGCAGAGCGCTGTGCTTTCTGAGCTTAGAGAAAAGCTTAAGCCCCTGACCGCCGAAAAAATATACCGCCACTATCAGGAATCCGGCATTTCCAAAAAGGAGCTGGCGCGGCTTCGGAAGCTTTTCGCGGCCGACGACCACCGGCTTTGGTACCTGCTCCCCGAGGAGCAGAGTGAAGAAGGGCAGGCGGCCGGCGGCTCCGATAAAGACGGCTCCGATAAAAACGGCTCCGATAAAGACGGCTCCAACTCTGATAACGCGTGGAGCCGGCGCGCGGAAGCAGAGCGGATATGGAAAGAGGTTTCAGAGCGGATGCAGATGGAGCTCGAGGCCTTTTCGCCGCTTGGCGGAAGCTCGACCGGCGGCCTTGAACAGGGCCTTAAGGCGTTGAACCGCGAAAAATATGACTATACCGCCTTTTTGAAAAAGTTTGCGGTCCGCGGTGAGGTCATGAAGATAAACGACGATGAGTTCGACAATGTTTTTTACACCTACGGCCTGAGCACCTACGGCAATATGCCGCTGATAGAGCCTCTCGAATACAAGGAGGTCAAAAGAATACGCGATTTTGTTATCGCCATAGACACCTCCGGCTCTGTTTCCGGCGACCTGGTGCAGGCCTTTGTACAGAAGACCTATAACATACTCAAATCGACCGAGAGCTTTTTTTCAAAAATAAATCTGCACATAATTCAGTGCGACACTGAAATCAAGGAGGACGTGAAGATAACCTCTCAGGAGGAGCTATGCGCGTACCTTGAAAAAATGAGCATAAAGGGCTTTGGGGGCACCGACTTCCGCCCGGTTTTCGAGCGGGTAGATGAGCTGATAAGGGATAAGGAGCTAAAAAGCCTTAAGGGGCTGATCTATTTTACCGACGGTTACGGCCGCTTTCCTAAGAAAAAGCCAAGCTATGAGGCCGCTTTTGTTTTTGTGGACGACGGTGAAATGGCCCCCGAGATCCCCTCGTGGGCGATAAAGCTGGTGCTTCAGAAGGAAGAAATATAGGAGGCAGTAAAATGGAGCAGAGGTCAAATGATAACGGCAACGCGTTAAAGCCGCTGAAAACGATCCCGGCGGGGGATAAAATACGGGCGGTAAAGGACTTTGCAGAGTGCTATTCCGGCGGCGGGGAGCTGACTGAAGAACGCAGGGCGGAATATCTGAGATACATAAAGTCTCAGCGCAGGCGGCTTTTCCCTCACGCGCTGAAGCACATTCCGCTGCTTAACGTTATGCTGACGGAAAAGATGATAAAAATCGACGAGATCGACGAGCTTATCGGGGCGGCGGAGAAGCTCGGCGGCGCGGAAATAAGCGCGATGCTGCTGAATTATAAGGATATGGCCTTCACAGCAGAGGAAAAGGCCGGGTGGGAAGAAACGCTGCTGACGGCAATGCTCACCGGCGCTATGCCGCTGAGCGAGCTGAAAAAGAAGTGGCGGTACGAAAAAACTTCTGATGGCGGCGTGCGCATTCTGGGCTATAAGGGAAAGGAAAAGCGCATCATGGTGCCCGATATGATCGGAGGTAGCACCGTTACCGAGATAGGCGATTACGCCTTCAGCCCGCTGGGAAAGCCGCTCGGCGGCGAGGTGCGCCGCGCCCGCAGGGAAATAACGGCGGTGTATATACCGGCCGGAGTGCGCCGTATTGAAGAAACTGCCTTTGACGACTGCGGCGCGCTCGAGGAGGTAGTTATAGCTCCGGATAATCCCTTTTACAGCGTGGTGGATTCCCTTGTGATATCAAAGACCGACGGGGCTTGTATTTTCTGCCCGGCCGCCATAAGCGGAGATTTTGTTATCCCAAGCGGCGTGGCAAAAATAAAAAACCGCATGTTTTACGGCTGCGCGGACCTCACCGGCGTTACGCTGCCTGAGAGCATAACAGAGATAGGGGACTACGCCTTTTACGGCTGCAGGGGCCTCACCGATATTGCTATTCCGTGCGGAGTGACAAGGATAGGAGAATATGCGTTTTACAAATGCAATAGCCTCACGAGCGTTGTTATCCCGGATGGAGTAAGAGAGATAGAGAGATATACATTTTATAATTGCGAGTTTCTAAAAAGCGTCACTATCCCGGCCGACGTGACGAGGATAGGGGAATATGCGTTTTACGGCTGCGGGGAGCTCACCGGCATTACGCTGCCTGAGAGCTTAACAGAGATAGGGGAATATGCCTTTTGCCACTGCTGGCATCTTGCGGACATAGCTATCCCTGAGGGCGTGACGGAGATAGGGGAATATGCGTTTTACCATTGCGATAGCCTCACTGGCGTTGTTATCCCGGATGGAGTAAGAGAGATAGAGAGATATACATTCAGTTTTTGCCGGTCTTTGAGCAGCGTCACTATCCCGGCCGGCGTGACGAAGATAGGAGAATATGCCTTTTTCATATGCACGAAGCTCACGAGCGTTGCTATCCCTGAGAGCGTAACAGAGATCGGGGAAAAGGCATTCGGCATGGATTCTATGCTAAGGGAAATCAAGATCCCGCAGAATATAAAGGCAAAGCACGAAAGTGAACAAGAGCTCAGAGAAGTATTGGATATAACAAAAGCGGTGGTGATAACGTGAAAAATCACGTTATGCCTCCGGCGGATTTTATGCGCCGCCATAGTTTCCTCGCCCATAAAGGGTTCGGAAACGGCGATGCGCAAAATAATCTCTTATCATTCCTTGCTGCG
>JAFLUQ010000083.1 GCA_022508735.1 Oscillospiraceae bacterium
GAAATCCGCCTTTTCAGGCGGATTTCCACGTTTAACGGTCATTTTAGGGGAACTTTGGGGCGCATAACTGCTTTAATATGGGGATTTCTGCCCCTAAGCGATCTGCGCGACTTTTTTACGGCTCCTGTTTTTTCTTTTCCTTTGCGGCCGGTTTTTCAACCTTGGCGTTAGACTCGCAGTCCTTATTGGTGCAAGTGGTAACACTGTGTTTTTTGACGTACTTTCGGGTCATGATGCTGCCGCATTTGGGGCAGGGCGTTTTTATGGGTTCGTCCCAAAGGTAGAAATCGCAGGTGGCCGGTGAGTTTTCACAGGCGAAGTATTTCTTGCCCTTCTGACTTTTTTTCTCCACGATCCTGCCGCCGCACTTGGGGCAGGCAACGCCGGTATCCTTAAGAATGGGCTTGGCGTTGCGGCACTCGGGGAAGCCCGGGCAGGCCAGAAACTTACCGTAGCGGCCCATCTTTATTACCATGCGCCGGCCGCACTTCTCGCAGATCTCGTCGCTCTCTTCGTCCTTTATCTTTATTTTTTCAATAGAGGTCTTGGCCTTTTCGAGGCTCTCCTCAAAGGGGCCGTAGAAGTCGGAGACCACCTCTACCCAGTCGGCCTGACCTTCTTCAACACTGTCGAGCTGCTTTTCCATATTGGCGGTGAAATCAAGGTCAACAATGTCTTTGAAATTAGCGGCCATCAGGTCGGTCACGATAAAGCCCAGCTCCGTAGGCTTGAGGAGCTTTTTCTCACGGATAACGTAATCACGACCCACAATGGTGCTTATTGTGGAGGCGTAGGTGCTGGGGCGGCCTATGCCGCTGTCCTCCATAGCCTTAGTGAGAGACGCCTCGTTGTATCTCGCAGGAGGCTCGGTGAAGTGCTGGGCGGGGGTTATCTCTCCCTGCCTGAGCTTCATTCCGTTTTCTAACTGAATAAGCCTCTTGGCGTTCTTTTCTTCTTCCTCGTCGTCGCTGCTCTCCACGTATACCGCTGTATAGCCCATAAAGCTGACGGCGGTGGAGGTAGCCTTAAAATTCACGCCGTTTGCGGTGATATCGGCGTTCATGGTGTTGTATTCGGCGTTCGCCATCTGGCTGGCGATAAAGCGCTCCCAGATGAGCTTATAAAGACGGTACTGGTCGCTCGTGACCTTTCCCTTTATGGACTCGGGCTCGATTTCTACCACACTGGGGCGTATGGCCTCGTGGGCGTCCTGAGCGTTTTTGCCGGTCTTATAGAAATTGGGCTTCTGGGGCACGTATTCCTTGCCGAATTTGCCGCCGATAAGCTCCCGCGCCGCGGCCTGGGCCTCGGGCGCAATGCGGAGGGAGTCGGTGCGCATATAAGTTATGAGACCCAGCGTGCCCCTGCCGGGGATATCCACGCCCTCATACAGCCCCTGAGCCGTTGACATTGTGCGCTTTGAGGCGAAGCCGAGCTTGCGGCCCGCGTCCTGAATGAGCGTACTTGTGGTGAACGGCGGCGCCGCATGGCGGCTCTTTTTGCCGTAGGTAACGCTGTCAACAACAAAGTCGGCGTTTTTTATCTTTTCAAGCACGGCGTCGCATTCGGCCTTGCTGCCAATTTCCTTCTTTTTGCCGTTTTCGCCGTAATACCGGGCCTCGAAGGGGTGCTTGCCCTTTTCGTCGGTGAGCTTAGCGACTATAGTCCAATACTCCTTCGGCTCAAAGGCCATGATCTCGCGCTCACGGTCTACCACGAGCTTGGTGGTGGCCGACTGCACGCGGCCGGCGCTCAGGCCCTTCTTGACCTTCTCCCACAGCAGGGGGCTTATCTTGTAGCCCACTATGCGGTCGAGAACGCGCCGCGCCTGCTGAGCGTCCACAAGGTTATGGTCTATGGCTCGTGCCTCCTTAAAGGAGGCAGTGACGGCGCTCTTGGTAACCGCGTTAAACGTCACGCGGCAGGGAGTGCTGTCGTCGATGCCTAGAAGGTTGGCAATGTGCCAGCTTATGGCCTCGCCTTCGCGGTCCGGGTCGGTGGCAAGATATATCTTGTCGGCATTTTTGGCGGCCTTCTTGAGCTTTGTTATAAGCTCGCCCTTGCCGCGGATGGTGATGTAGTCGGGCTTAAAATCGTGCTCCACGTCCACGCCGAGCTTGCTCTTGGGCAGATCGCGCAGATGGCCTACGGAGGCCATAACTGTGTAATTCTTGCCGAGGTATTTATTTATAGTCTTCGCCTTGGAGGGCGATTCCACAATTACAAGATAGTTTGGCATTGATTTTCCTCCCGGGTGATTCTGTTTCTGAATATACCTTAATGTATTGTACGCTAAAAATTTGATTTTGTAAAGAGGAAATTTTTATTTTTTATAAAATTTTTTCAAGAAATGTTTTTTTCAGCCGTCAGCCTAACCTTTTCATACATCATAACCGCGGCCGCCACAGAGGCGTTAAGGCTCTCGGCTCCGCCGCGCATGGGTATCTTTACGGCTTCGTCGGCCTTAGAGAGCAGCTCCGGCGTTATGCCGTCACCCTCATTCCCCACGATAAAGGCTATTTTACCTGAAAGGTCGGCCTCATAAAGGCTTACTGTCTTGTCTGTTAATGCCCCGGCCACAAGGCGGAAGCCCATTTTTTTAAGGCTCAATGCGGCATCTATAGCGTCAAGCCCGCGCACTATGGGGATATTGCCTATGCTCGCCACGGTGGAGCGCACGGTCTTGGGGTTAAAAAGATCGCAGCAGCCCTTAGTGAGCGCAACTCCGGCGGCCCCTGCGGCGTCGGCGGTGCGGATGACGGTGCCAAGGTTGCCCGGATCGCGGAGGTTTTCGCACAGCACAACAAATCCGTCGCTCTCCGCCTTAAAGTCGCTTAAAGAGGCCTTCGGCATCTCAACGGCCGCGATTATGCCCTGCGGCGTCATAGTATCGGCCAGCTCGGCAAAGAGCTTTTTCGCCAGCACATAGACCTCAGGCACGTCGATCTTTATTTCACTGCCCTCACACAGAGCCACAGTACGCACCTTCATGCCGTTTTTAAGGGCGTCCTGCACGCCGCGCAGTCCCTCTATCAGAAACAGCCCCTCGCTTTCGCGGCGGCGCTTGTCGCTGAGGAGCTTAAGCTTTTTATATATTCGGTTGTCGCGTGAGGTTATTATCATTGTGGTCAGTCCTTTTAAGATTTTTGTCGAAATAACGGGCAAAAAATGTCTTTACAAAGTTTTTTGTATATGATATAATGAATATGCTAGGTAAAACAATATTTGTTGACATTAGAGTTGTTAAATCACCAGGTGTACGCCAAATATGGCGCACGCTTTGATTTGTGTATCCTGGTGCTTGATAGCTCAGATATTCTTTTACCTAGCAGTAAAAATCGAAGCCTCGCCTTTTTGGAATGCGCGGCTTCGGCTGCGCATTTTTTATTTACGGAGGGAAAACCATGAAATTCACATTAGAAGATGTCTTTATCTATCTCGATTATATAGCCCTCGGCGAGGAGGCCAAGGAAATTCTTGAGCACAGCGGCGATAAGATCTCACAAGCCGTGAATAAACCTTTAAATACAGGCGTTAGGCCGGACCAATGGGAAAGAATTCTCGCCGCTATAGCCAAAGCCGACGATGTGAACAACGCCCTAAAAAGAGAAGCCGAGCGCTGTAAAGAAATTTACAGAACTATTCCCGATGACGATGAAGTGATCGAAACCGTTATAGAGGCCATATGTCACCGGGTGCTCAGCGAGGAGATCAGCGGCGTACACATCCCGGCAAACGAGCGTTTTGAAATATCCGTCGAGGAGCTTTTTATATACTTTGATCACGAAGCTCAGGAGCAGTTTGCCGAGACCCGGGTCGATAGCACTATCTATGACGCGCTGTTCGAGGAATTAGGCCGCTGCCGCAGGATATACCGCGTTCTGCCGAGATTTGACGAGATCATCGACGAGCTGCTGTTCGCCATATGCCGCGCCAAGGGTTCAAAGCCAAGAGTGAACGCCTACGTTTCGTAAAAGTGCCGTACCTGTCGCGTGAAGTCATTAATGCTGCGGGTCAGCCGCCCTTATTTTTGATACTACGTCTATGAATTCATGCCGTTCATCAAAATTCATGCCCCGTGCAAACAAGTGGAAATATCCTATACCGTACTGCATTATGGCCTCCATATCTCCGTCCTTCGTGATATACCATTTTATTTCACTTCCAAGGAATGTTCCCCGCACGACCGAGAGCGCGTTTTCTGCAAGCCTTCCTTCATCTGTAGACGGAAAGTATCCCCAGTAAATGCCGAGAGAAAGATTTTCTTTGTCGCTCGGAGCTATCTTTATTATTCTTGTAACATCAAAATCTATGCCTATATCGTAAACGATGTCAAAATCGTCATCAACGTCAAATACCCATCCGCGCACAGTGTGCCGGTCTGCCGCACTGTCACCGCTAAGCGACGAAATTATCTTCTGTGCCAACTCAACCGCAGCTTTTTCATCCGAAAAAGCCAACTCGTTCATTTGTACGTATACAGTGTAGAGCCGTCCGTCGCTTGCCTTGATGAGAGCGGCCTTAGGGCATCCCTTAACTTCGAGGTCAAGAAGGGTCAGATCATTCACCGTATATTCCTCTGCCCCTTCAGAGATAATTCCGCCGAGATTTTCGGCATCCTTCTTCATGTCTCCCACGGAGAAGGAATACACATTGTCCACCGATACTGTGAGGTGTTCGCCTGTGTGCATAACCAAATGCATGGTCGTTTCACTGCCGTGTCTATCATAGGCTCCCATAATGCTGCTGCTCAATCGGCTGCCTCGTCCGTACATAGTCCTCTCCGGCATTTTTACGCGCAGTCGACCGTCCAGCAGAGGGAACTCTGTAGAAAAGTCCAGCTCAGAGATGGGTACGTCGTTATAATTATAGAGGTATTCCCGCAAAAAATCGAGAGAAACATATGTAACTCCGCCCACAGCGGCCTTACTCGCGGTATCTGTATAGCTGTCAATGCCAAGGTCATATCCGGCAAAAATATTCTCATAGCTTGTACGTGCAAGAACGCTGCACTCGTCGCTTTCGGGCAAGAAGGTCAGTTCGGCTTCGCCGAAGGGATTTATAAGCCTTATATAGCCTGTTTCAGCATTCCATTCAACAATGTAGTTCAGGGCTTCAGCCAGCTTGCGAAGCTCGGCAAGCTCCTCCCCGTTTTCACTGTGGACTATTCGCACATTATCTATAGTCATGTCGAGCGCGATCTCATAACCGTGTGCATTGCCAAGTGTTACCGACGCGGTCTCAGGCTCGTTTTCCTCCGCCATAGCAGGCACCGCAGCGAGGCAGAGCACAAGTACTAAGGCGATGATTCTCTGTAACACTAAGGCTTTTGTCCGCTGCGCAAAAAGCTTTATATATATTCGGTTGTCGTGTGAGGTTATTATCATGCTGTATCAACTGCCTTTTTCTACATTCTTCGTAGAATATTGTCAATTTCTTCTGTCAGCTCCGCATTGCTCACGGCATTTATCAACTCAATTTTTTCCGCATCGGTGGCATTTACTATGTAGAAATACCATGAAGTATAATAGGGATCAGTAGAATGATCTTTACCTGCCGCTATAATTGAACCGTCATCCAATTCGTACCAAATAATTTCATTTCCGAGGAAGGTTCCCGTTCCGTACCTCTTCGGATCGCCATGCCCAACATACATATGGTACATAGTTGACCCAAAGTTGGAGACATCGCTATTATCTATTACAAATAGGAGCTTGTCTTTTTCATCGGAGTTTTTTTCAATTACCCAAGCACTTCCGCGAAATCTTTCGAAAGAACGATATCGCCTAAGCTCATTATAGTTAATATCGTATCCCTCGCCGGGCGATATATATAATCCCTCGACGCTCTGATAGGCGTGACCTTTTTCAAGCGAGGTAGCATTGACCTTTTCCCCTGACGGATTTCCCGCCTCAAGTGAGGATACGATCTCATTAATAACAGCGTTTGCGCCATTGTAATTCAACCGCCCCAATCCCACAGCAACATTCACGCAGGACAGTTGTCCGTCGCCTTCACAAACAAGATATTTTCTGCTCATCGCAAAGCTGTCATTAGCAGGCTGAGAGCTTATTTCAAGTAATGTCAGACCGTTTTGTTCGCGAGGCTCTTCCAATGCGCATAAGCCTAAATTCACCGCGTCTTGTCCTAAATCTCCGACAGAAACACAGCTTAAGCTTACAGCGTTAATTACCACAGACGAAGAATACACACTGTAAATGCTGTCCGTAATGTGGCGGGGAACGTCAATATAATACCCGACGCGTGCATCTGACTCGGCTTTGCTCCCCTCCGGCATCTTTGCTTTAAGCCGTCCGTAAAAAAAATCATGCTCTTCATTTATAGGCAGCAGCTCATTTGGCACAATAACAATGTTCTTAAGCTCAATCTTTTTGTCAATGATCTGTGCAAGGTTCGGAAGGAGAACATATGCCGGAACATACGTGATACCGTTTCTTACCTCTGCCTCTACGGGCATCGACAGGAGCTTTTCATTTAAGGTGTAGCTACTGCTGCCTACGGTAAAGGTGAATGTGTTTTCACCGCCCGGCGAGGCGAGCGTGACAGCTTGGCTTTGGCTGTCCCAATCGAGGGAAAAGCCCAACTTATCCGCAATGGGGCGAATCGGCACCACTGCATTCCCATCCACATCAAAAGGAAGCTCCGGGAACGACACAATTTCTCCGCCGATGTAGACTACGGCAAGTCTCACGGTTTCCCGTTCACCTTCCTCCGCCAGGGCAGGCACCGCGGCGAGACAGAGCACAAATATTAAGGCTATTATCCTTTTCATAGGTTTTCCCCTTCCCAAAATCTGTACATTTCGGTTTCGCCGTCCGTCGCCCGCGCCGCCTCATAGGCCTCGCGGGCGGTTTTTTCGTTTTGCATCAGCTCATAGAAAAACCTGATAACAAAAAACAAATCTGAATTCCCCTCGGGGTAGTCCTCAGGGGCGATATATGAGTTACCGTTTACGCAAAGCGCCGCTGCAAGGCTGTCACGCCCTGTGGCGCAGGCGGTGCTTATGATAACGGTGTTTTTCAACCCAACTCGCCCGCTTATATGCCCGGCGGTTATCTTCCCGCGAGGCTCGCCGGGGAGGTATACGCTCTCGCCCAGCTCCTCCATGCAGAAGCCGCCGTCACTGCCGTGTCCCACAAGAACGACATAGTCAGGGGCAATAATAGTTTTGCCCTCAATGACGTCAAGAAAATCATTGGGGCGGCCTATGCCCTTTTTTATTACCGTGGCTCCGAACCATTCCAGCGCCGCTCTTATGGCCTGAGCCTCGCTGTCGCAGCCGAATACTGCCAGCAGCACGGTTGGCTGTGTCATGGATATACCTCCTTTTTCATATATACTTTAATATATCATAATCCAAAGCAAAAATCAATAGCAAAAACAAAAGGCCGCCCTTTTCGGGTGGCCCATTCGTTTACAGATTAGCCTTAGCTGTTTCAACCAGCTGCGTAAAAGCGGCGGCGTCGTTAATAGCGATCTCGGAAAGCATCTTTCTGTTGATCTCGATGCCGGCCTTCTTAAGACCGTTCATAAAGCGGGAATAGTTGATGCCGTTCATCTTGCAGGCGGCACTGATTCTTGTTATCCACATGCTGCGGAAATCTCTCTTCTTCTGCTTTCTTCCAACATAGGCGTAGGAAAGAGACTTCATAACAGCCTGATTGGCAACTCTGTAAAGCTTGGACTTAGCGCCTCTGTAGCCCTTGGCCAGCTTCAAAATTTTCTTGTGATGTTTTCTGGTGTTAAGCGCACCTTTTACTCGAGCCATTATAAATTACCTCCTTCTGATTATTTATAGGGAATAAGCTTCTTGATAACCTTTGCGTTGGGAACGGACGCGTATGTGCCCTTCCTGAGTCTTCTTTTTCTCTTGGTATCCTTCTTAGTGAGGATATGGCTCTTGAAAGCTCTGTTTCTTTTTACCTTGCCGGTCTTTGTAAGACGGAAGCGCTTTGCAGCAGCTCTGTGTGTCTTTATTTTAGGCATACTTATCTCTCCTCTCAAATGATTGTTTAAATTCAGGGGATACCCCCTATTTTACTTTTTAGGGGCGATAACCATCGCCATGTTCTTGCCCTCAAGCTTGGGGGCCTTTTCAACGTTTCCGACCTCAGCTGCTCCTTCGGCAAACCGGGCCAGAAGCTCCTCGCCCAGCTTTGCGTGCTGAACCTCACGGCCCCGGAAACGAACCGTAACCTTGACCTTGTCGCCGCTGCCAAGGAACTTGACTGCCGCTTTCAGCTTGGTTTCAAAATCGTGCGTGTCAATAGAAGGCGATAATTTAACTTCCTTGATGTTCACCACCCGCTGATTCTTACGGTTTTCCTTTTCACGCTTGGCCATTTCAAAGCGGTACTTACCGTAGTCCATGATCTTGCATACGGGCGGATTGGCCTGGGGGGATATCTTTACAAGGTCGAGATTCTGCTTAGACGCGATATCAAGCGCCTCGGACGCGCTCATGATACCCAGCTGATCTCCGTTAGGACCTATTACGCGAACCTCTTTGTCGCGGATATCCTCATTAATCATCAATTCCTTGCTAATGAAAAACACCTCCAATTAAAATCAAAAAATGCGGCAAAGCCTTAGCTCACCGCACGATCGCACACAAAAAGTGGTCGATATTGACCGGGCGCAAATCCAGTTGGCCGGGTGAGAGCGGCAGCTCTGCTTTGTTGTCTATGAAATTATAGCACACCGCCCACAAAATGTCAAGTATTTTTTGAAAAAAATTTTTTTCCAACTGCTGCTTTTTTTGGATTATTTTTTATACCCCTGCCGCTTTTTACCTTGACAAGCCTTGTCAGCCGTGATATAATGTATAATTGAAGATTAATAACGAAAGGAAGTAGTGCCTGATGATTAATGTCAGCCTGAAAGGCGATGTTAAAGAATTTGAAAGCGGCATTTCATTACTCGAAATTGCCAAGAGCATAAGTGAAGGGCTTGCGCGAAACACAATGTGCGCCCTTGTGGACGGAGAGATGACCGATCTGCGAACTACTCTGACCACCGATTGCTCCGTTGAATTCTGCGGCTTCGATACCGATGCCGGACGCCACACCTTCCGCCATACAGCAAGCCACATACTGGCTCAGGCCGTTAAGCGCCTTTACCCGAATGTAAAGCTCGCTATCGGCCCCGCCATTGACAACGGTTTTTACTATGACTTTGACACCGAGGATATGAGCTTTGTTCCCGAGGACCTTCCCAAAATCGAGGAAGAAATGAAGAAGATCGTTAAAGAAAACCTTCCCCTCGAGCGTTTTGAGCTTCCCCGCGCCGAGGCTATAGCCCTTATGACCGAGAAGAATGAGCCCTATAAGGTTGAGCTTATCAACGACCTCCCCGAGGACGCAGTTATCTCCTTCTATAAGCAGGGCGATTTTGTTGACCTATGCGCCGGGCCGCATATTGCGTCTACCGGCAGCGTGAAGGCCTTTAAGCTCACCAGCCTCGCAGGCGCTTACTGGCGCGGCAGCGAAAAGAACAAGATGCTCACCAGAATTTACGCCACTGCCTTCCCCAAGGCAAGCGAGCTGGAGGAGTACCTGACCGCCATTGAAGAGGCCAAAAAGCGCGATCACCGCAAGCTCGGCAAGGAGCTCGGTCTGTTCACTCTTCTCGACGAAGGCCCGGGCTTCCCGTTCTTCCTGCCCAAGGGCATGGTGCTCAGGAACACGCTGCTTGAATACTGGCGCGAGGTACACAAGCGCTACGGTTATGTTGAGATCTCAACGCCCATTATCCTCAATCAGGATCTTTGGCACCGCAGCGGTCACTGGGACCACTATAAAGACAATATGTATACCACCGTCATTGACGATGCGGACTATGCAGTTAAGCCCATGAACTGCCCCGGCGGAATGCTTGTTTATAAGCAGACCCCCCATTCCTACCGCGATCTCCCCTTAAGAATGGCAGAGCTTGGTCTGGTTCACCGTCACGAGCTCTCCGGTGCGCTTCACGGCCTGTTCCGCGTGCGCTGCTTCACTCAGGACGATGCCCATATCTTTATGA
>JAFLUQ010000084.1 GCA_022508735.1 Oscillospiraceae bacterium
ATGTATGCCTACGGCCAGCCCCTTCTGGTGGACAGCGGCCGCTACAGCTACAGCAGCACGAACAAGATATATGACGAGCTCCGCTACGCTTCGGCTCACAACACCGTTGAAGCGGTTGGCACAAGCATGGCAGCTCACACCGCCAGCGCCGAGAAGTTCAGCGTATGGGCCGATAACGACCTGTTCAGCTTCGGCACCTCCGGCCAGCACGGCTATCCCGGCACGACCCATACACGTAACGTGCTGTTCCTCAAGGGAAAGGCGACCGCCATTACTCTTGTGACCGACTACGTGCATGGTAACACAAGCCGCACATATCGCCAGAACTGGCACTTCATGCCCTCCAATAATGCAAAGGCTGAGGGCAATACCATAACTACGGACTTCTATCAGAAGGCCAACGTTGACCTCTATAATGCAGACGGCGACGCAGCCGCTGCAATTCGTGACGGCTACTTCAGTGCAGACTACGGTCTGGTTGCAAAGAGCCAGTATGGCTCCTTTGAAAAGACCGGCACCGACGTTAAGTTCAGCACTCTGATCATACCGCGCAAGGCCGGCAGAGAAAGCTATGGCTTCACTGTTGCCGACACAGCGAAGGATATCAACAGCTCTGCTGTTTCTGTGACAGATGGCGGCGAGTACGACGGTATGGCGTTCTATGTGAAGAACACCGACGCTGCTGACGGCAGCTTCGGAGAAAACACCACCGATGCCAAGATGGCCTTTAATCTGGACAATGCCATGTTTGGTCTTGTGAACGGCAGCAGCCTTAAGAGTGGCGATGTTGAGCTCATCGCTTCTGAGGAGGAGCTTCCATCCATCGGTGTTGTAAACATTTCCAATGAGTATAGAATAAGCGGTGAGAACCTTTTGCCCAGCAATGATCCCAATACGGCAATTAAGCTCTATGCACCCGAGAATGGCGAGCTGAAGGTCACACTTAACGGAGAAGAGATCGACGACTACACCAGAGAAGGCGACTATATCTACGCTGTAGGTATCGGCACCGTGACAAGAATTGAGACCGTCGGCGAGATTGTTGCTGATAAAGACGGCTTTGCAGTTTCAGCGCTTTCCGGCAGTGAAACTGATCTAAATGAAGGCAAGGCAAACAGAGACTTCATTCAGGCTTCTTACGCATGGAGAAACCGTAATGCCTATGCGGCCTTTGATTTGAGCGACTATGTTGATAAGGACTTCAACAAGGCTGTTATCAAAATGACCGTGACTGAAGCGGCCAGCGGCGGAAAGATAGACTTTTACTGGCTGGACTATGGCACATGGAACAGAGATGATCTTGCGTTTGTGCTCGATTCTTCCAAGATGCCTACGCATACGGCCAATAATGCAAAGGGCTTCACAGGCTTCGCATATCGCTTTGACGGCGATGTAAGCGGACTTGGCGTAGGAAATGTATTTGAGGTTGACTTTACCAAATCTCTTAAAGAATACCTTGAAAATGGCGGCAATCCCAAATTTACTTTTGCTATTCTTGCAGAAGCAGGCAGCACAAAGTTTGCTTCCATAAATAACGGCACATATGCCGGCCCCACTATCGTTCTTACAAACGAAGTGACTGAGGGTGAGGTTGAGGAAACTAAAGTAATCATTGACTATATTGACGAGGACGGAAATGTTCTTAAGCCCTCTGAGTCTGTAACCAGCGGTCTCACAGTGGGTAATTTCTTCAGCTATCCCGATGCTCCCGAGATGCTTGAAGTACGCGGCAAGGTTTATGCCCTTGACACAAAGGCATCCACACTCGGAACAATGATCAAGAAGGGCGAAAACAAGCTGACAGCGGTTTACACTACAGCTGCTGAGGTCACTGTTGAGTTTGTTTCTGGCGGTGAAAAGGTGGCCGACGGCGAGACAAAGTATGTGATCCCCGGTTCGACCTACACTTATGCGCCCGATATGCTTTATATCTTTGACGGCAACGCCTATCTGTCTGACACCGAGAGATCCACTCTCAGAGTTAAGGCCGGTAAGGACACAGAAAATGTGATCACGGTTGCCCTTATTCCCGCAACTATCAGCGAAAATAGAATTACCAACGGCGACTTTGCTGACGGCACCACCGATTGGACTGACGCGGCCACAGGCGCTCAGTACGACGGAACGCTTTCCGGAAATTACGCCCATGGCGACAGTCAGGCCCTGACAAACAAAGCGAGCGCGGGCGGCAGCGCAGCCAGCACAGTAAGACGCTTTGTACCAGTGACGGCAGGCAAGACCTACTATCTGTCATTCTACACCTATAACACAGGCGCGGCTCTCGGAAACGGAAACAACGGCCTTATGAGCGCATTTGTTCCCGTTACCGGTAAAAACTTTGGCAGCTTCAACGGAATCACCTTCAAGGATTACGTTGAATATGGCGGACAGAACTCCTGGAGCCCTGAGTCTCAGTCAGAGGTTAAGCGCGACAGAATGGATATGCCCTATGACAGCGGCATGAATCACAAGGAATATCTGATCACTGTTCCCGAGGGCGCTGATAATATTATGATCAGCATGTTCGCATGGACAGAACCCGGAAGACTCTACTTCTCTGATTTTGAGCTGTTTGAGATAGAGACAGAATTAGTAACAGTCAATGTACCCGTTCAGTACGTGAACGAGGCGGGCGAGGAGATACTTCCTGCCAAGAGCTTCAGCGCCAGAGTCGGCGACACCTATGACGCGACCGGCTATGTGATCAACGGCCCCATCTACGGCAACAAGAAGATCCGCACCTTCGATGCGGCGGCTACAGGCGAGCTTACCGGTACAGTTAAGGAAGACACAGTTATTAAGCTCGTATACTCCGAAGAGGACTACGACGGTATCATTCTCGACCTGAGCTTCGACGACGAGGAAACCGGCTTTGCCGGCGGCCTCGGTAAGGCAAAGTCTGCCGGTGCAAATGTATTGGCAGAGGGTATCAAGGGCAAGGCTCTGTCACTCGATGGTACAGGCGCTAACTGGCTGAGTGCAGTTATGGCCGAGGACGGCAGCCCGCTCCTCAGCAATATGGAGGAGATCACCATAAGCTTCTATACCAAGAAGCCGAGCGGAACAGGTAACAATAACTGGGCATTCTTTGCGGCGCCGAACTCAAGCGCTCAGTCTTATCAGAACGAGCACTATCTCGGTGCAGCGGACAGAGGCGCTAACGTTGAGATCGAACGCTACAATAACAGCGGCGCCCGTCCCGGCAACAATATTTATGTTGACGGCTTGACGGCTGACGTATGGAGACTTGTGACAGTTGTTGTAAGGAACAACGGCACAGATCTCTACCTTGACGGAAAGCTTGTACAGTCTAAGGAAAGCGCATATAAGCTTACCGATATTCTCGGTCAGAACTCTGTATTCCAGATCGGTAAGGCCAACTGGGACAGCGGAGAGTATTACAACGGCCTGATTGACGAGTTCAAGATATACGACCGTGCGCTTACAGCTGAGGAGATCAATGCCCTTGCAGGCGGCGCTCCCGAGGTAAGCCTTGGTTGGAATGGCGAGGACTTTACCATTGATTTCCTGTTTGGCGGCGATATGGTCAAGGTTTATAAATATGGTGTTGATGAGCCTTTTGCAGCTGAAATTGCTGATGGCAAGGAAGGCGCGTCCTTCTATACAAAGGACACCAACGCTCAGTATCAAGCCAAGGGCGTGATTGACGGCGTTGAGACAGAAGCTACAGCGGTTGTCAGCGTATACAGCCTTGTTGCTGACGCTATCGTAAGCTTCACAAAGGCTAACCCTGAAACCAAGATCACAGCCGACCAGCTTGAGAAGGCCATAGAGGTTCTGAATAACGGCGGTATCTATGTGATCAAGGCCGAGAATGGCAGCAAGTCCCTCACTGCTGAGGCGGCTAAGCTTATGGACCTCGATGCGAGCACCGGAACCATCACCATAAAGGATGAGATATTCAAGGCCGGACTTAAGTTTGAGAGCGTAAAGGGCTATGCTTCCAGTGACGACAAAAATGTTAAGACAGAAGGCATCAAGGTAGGCGAAGACGGCAAGAGCGTAACTATTGAAGCAATAATCACTATGGAAGAAGCTGTCATATACCTTGAAGACGTTGAGTTCGTGCTTGAAATCGACGTTGAATCCACTGCTGACGAAACTGTTTCCGGCGAGCTTGACTTCATCGAAGAAGTATAAGATCCTGTAAATAATTTAAGCATGGGGCCGGGAAACCGGCCCTATGTATTTCAAAGGGGAACCCAAGCGGTTCCCCTTTGAGACAACCCATCAGCATCGCTCGCTTGCGCTTACGATAATTCATTTTGTCATGATAAAATGAATTATCTACGGCGATAGAGGTATAAAATTTCAGGTACACGCCCTGAAATTTTATGTATTTTGTGTGTAAAGGAGAATTGCTTTGAACGCGAGGAGAATAATTTACGACCGCTTTATGAAGCCCTTTGAGGGAAAGACTACCGGCAAAAATGTTGGTGTGGAGCTGGAATTTCCACTTATAAGCCTCGACGGCGGCGAGGTAGACCGCCCTTATGCCGCCGCCATAATGGATTGGTTGGGAGAAAAGGGGTGGACCTGCGTCCTCAGCGGCACCGGCGGTGAGCAGCTATTTATGGAAAACAGCTGTGGTGACTGCCTGAGCTTCGATAATTCTTATAATAATTTTGAGTTTTCGCTGAATTATTCCGACGACCTCTGTGAGCTTTCCGGACGATTTAACGGGTATCTGGCTGAGGTGCAGGAGTATTTCCGCTCAGGTGGCATGGCCCTTGTGGGGTGCGGCACGAATCCTAATAAAAAGCGCATATCTCAGCTTCATGTGCCATTTGCCACCTATGACATGGTCGACAAATTCCTTCACGAGGGAAAAGCCGAGCACGGCTACCCGGATTTTCCGGCCTATCTTTCCTCGGTGCAGACCCATTTGGACGTAAGCCTCAATGAGCTTCCTGCAGCATACACTCTCTTTGCCCGGCTGGATTTTCTGCGGGCTATGCTGTTTGCCAATTCTCCAGACTGGGACGGGCAGGGCTATCGGCTTTACAGGGATTACCTCTGGGAAAAGAGCGCCTTCGGAAGCTGCCCGAATATCACCGGCAAGGTAGATGCCGAGTTCAAGTCCGTTGACGATATTGTGGACTACTTCCTGGAAAAAGGCATGTTTAACCGTATAAGAAACGGAGTCTACGAGACCTTTGCGCCCGTGGGAATAAAGGAATACTTTGAAGATCCGGCCTATGGAGCTGAGGAACGGGACATTGAATGCTATCTGTCCTTCAAGTCAGTCGAGGCTACCTGCCGCGGTACGCTGGAGGTGCGCGGCGACTGCGCCCAGCCCTTCAACAGAGCTTTTGCACCGCCGGCCTTTAACCTCGGTATTCTGGCGGCAAGGGATAAGGCCGCAGAGAGAACAGAGGAGTTTTTCCGCGAAAACCAAATAATTAAACCTAATTCCGAGCTTCGTGACATAGTATGCCGCGGCGATGACGTTGAGAAAATTGCCCCAAAAGAACAGCTTGATAAATTCAAGGCTGATATGCTTTCCATTGCCCGCAGTGGCCTTGCGGCCCGTGGGAAGGGTGAGGAGCGGCTGCTGAATATGTAAAACAGACAGGGTGTTTGCAAAATTTTGCATATACCCTGTTTTTTTATTGACAAATCCGGATAAATATGTTATAATTAGTTTCAAATGAAACTGTTTTAAAATAAACTATTCCGGAGGTGAACCATGGAGATTTTTATCAAGGACGAGCACACCCGCAATATTGAATTTCTGTCGGACGCGTATGTATCGAAAAAACTGTATGAAAAATATTGCTATGAGGCGGACAAAAGCTACGGTCTTTCGATCTGCGAGGGTGAGGTGCTGTTACACATACATTTCCGGGGCGGCGAGAGTGCGGCTAAGGACATTGTGGAGAAAAAATGGATATCCAAATCTCAGGTGTCAAAGGCTGTGGAGCGGCTTGTGGGGCTGGGCTATATCGCCGAGGCCACCGACCCGAATGACCGCCGTGTGACCCGCCTGAGTCTGACGGAGGCCGCCGAGGCTCCTGTGCGGGAGCTGGAAAAGGCTACTCAGGACTTTATGGACAAACTGTTCGAGGGGCTTACCGATGAGGAGATAGGTGAGGTAAACCGCCTGTTTCAGAAGATGACGGAAAATATAAGAGGAGAAAGACAGCAATGAACGAGCATGAATTTTTTATGGGGCGAGAGTTCTTCGCCCACGAATATTTTGGCGCACACATAGACGGCGACTGCGTAATTTTCCGCATATTCGCTCCCGGTGTGCGCGGAGTGGCTCTTATGGGGGACTTTAACGACTGGCATACGGAGCCGATGAACCTCATAAGCGCCGGAAGTATATACGAGCTGCGGCGGCCTGCCAAGGCTGGGCAGTTATATAAGTACCGCATATATTTACGTGATGGCAGCGAGAGAGATCACTGTGACCCCTATGCCTTTGGCGGTGAGCTTCGCCCCGGCTGGGCCAGCCGTATAGCTGATATGAGCCACGATTGGCGGGACGGGGAGTTTATGGCCTCCCGCGACAAGAGATATGATAAACCGATGAATATTTACGAGGTGCATCTCGGCTCGTGGCTGCGTAAGCCGGAAGCCGAGAACGTGGAGGACGGCTGGTACAGCTACGGCGAGATTGCGCCGAAGCTGGCGGAATATGCAAAGGATATGGGCTATACACACATTGAGGTGCTGCCTTTGGGTGAGCACCCCTTTGACGGCAGCTGGGGTTATCAGATGACCGGCTATTTTTGCCCAACGCCGCGATGGGGCACGGCGGCGGAGCTAAAAGAATTTGTTGACGTTATGCACGAAAACGGTATCGGCGTTATAACAGACTTCGTGCCGGTGCATTTTGCGGCAAATGACTATGCTCTGGCGGAGCTTGACGGTGCAGGGGTCTATGAGTACCCCAACGATGGAGCCGGAAAGAGCGAATGGGGCACCCGGAATTTCAACTTTTTCCGTGGTGAGGTGCGCAGCTTTATCCAGTCCGCCGCCAACTACTGGCTCAGCGAATACCACTTTGACGGCATACGCATGGACGCTATCTCTAACTGCATCTACTGGCAGGGGAACAGCGGGCGAGGCGTGAATGAGGGCGCCGTAAATTTCGTACGCAATATGAATAAGGGGCTGCACGGGCTGCATCCCGGCGCTATACTTATCGCCGAGGACAGCAGCAACTATCTCAAGGTCACTGCTCCTGTGGAATACGACGGCCTCGGCTTCGACTACAAGTGGGATATGGGCTGGATGAACGACACGCTCGACTTCTTCCGCCTCGACCCTCTGCTGCGCGGAGGCAGCTACCACAAGCTGAGCTTCTCCATGATGTATTTTTATAATGAGCTTTACCTGCTGCCCTTCAGCCACGACGAGGTCGTGCATGGCAAGGCCACTATCATGCAGAAGATGTGGGGCGATTATGAACTGAAATTCCCCCAGTGCCGCGCGCTGTATGCCTATATGTACACCCACCCGGGCAAAAAGCTGAATTTCATGGGCAACGAGATAGGGCAGCTCCGGGAGTGGGACGAGGAGAAGGAGCCTGATTATTTCCTGCTCAAATATCCGAACCACGATTCGTTCAAGCACTATGTACGTGATCTTAATAAGCTGTATCTTTCTGAGCCTGCCCTCCACGAGGGAGAGTACAATTCCTCCTGCTTCCGCTGGCTGGTAGTAGACGACCCGATGGGCGTGGTATACGCCTATGAACGCAGTGCGGGGGAGGAGCGTATAGTTACAGTGCTGAATCTCTCCGGCAATGAGCATAAGGATTATCAGATCGGCATAGATAACGCCGAGACCCTGCTGCCGCTGATAAATTCCGACTGGGAGCCCTACAGCGGCAAAACTCCAGAGAACAGAAGTCCTGTGGAGGTCGATCCCGGTGAATTCAAGGGCTTTAACGGTTCGTTCACTCTGCCTTCACTGCCGCCTCTCAGCGCGGTAATATTTAAGGTTTTGGAAAAGTAAAACTTTTTTTCAAAAAACTATTGACTTTGCCCTTCAAATGCAGAGCATTTGAAGGGCAGAAAGTATATGCGTTAAAAAAGTGGCAAGGGGTATAAATTTTTTTCAAAAAACTATTGACAACTTGGTTTGCTTGTGCTATAATGGTCAAGCAGTTAAGTTAAGGCCCCATAGTCTAGTGGCCTAGGACGTCGCCCTCTCACGGCGAAGACCGGGGTTCGACTCCCCGTGGGGTCACCAAAAAACGACAAGGTTCTACAGAACCTTGTCGTTTTTCTTGTTCGCTAAAAATGTACTTTTCATATTCGGCTGAACCGCACGAAGGTTCTTTTTATTTGCTAAATAAATATTGAAAAACAATAAATAATTATTGACAAATACCGAGGGATGTGATAAAATATATGCGGAAGGTGATAAAAATGACTGCATTTGAAAAATTCCGCAATGCTTTTTGGAAGTTCCCGATTTTGGTGTCACTGGCTATTGGAATGGTTCCGTCGGTGTTGTTCTGGCTCGCCTATGCCGGTGAGGCAATGCTTAACGGTGAATCATTTTTCGCTATATTATCTGAACTGGTGTATTCATTTATTATTATGCTTTTGATTTATCCCATTGAGCTGACAGTGCTGAATCTACTGTTCCTGCTGGTGCCGTTTAAGGATGAGCGCGCCGGCAGGGTAGGGAATAAATTTGAAATCGTGACTGCCGCTTTGGGAATATTGCTTTCGGGTTATTATTTGAGCATGGGGACTTTTTCAAATATAATGTTTGTTGAATGGAGCGAACAGATATATAACGATCAGGTTCATTTTCCGCTGTCGCTGTCTCGGCTTGCGGTGGTAATAATTATCGCCGTGCTCGCTGCTATTGCCTATATCCGTCTCAAAACAGTAAAGCCGGAAAAATGGCCTCCGCTGCTTGCGGCGCTTTCAATTGGAGCCGTATATGTGGGCGCGGCACTGTGCGTGGTTTGGTGCGTGCAGATATGCGCTCACGAGCCGATCCTGGCTCTGTTCCCGGCCAACTGCGTGATATTCGTGCTGAAGCTCGTACGCGATTTAGCGCGGGCGGAGGGCCCTGCAAAGGACTGGCCGTGGATGGGACTCTTGGGAGCACTTCCTGCGCTTGGCATCATAATTGCTATTGATTACCTGCTGGGCGGCCAGCCCGACGACATTGTAAAGGTCTGGACAGAGACTGCCGACTGGACATTATCTCAGCAGATTGCTCCGCCGCCGCTCGAGAGCCACGGCCATTATCTCTGCACCGTCGCTGCTCAGGGGCACAAAAAAGTTGTAAAGCCGCTACGCCCGGGGCTGCGACATGGCCGCTTGGTAACGGTCAACCGGCAGCTCTGCGTGGCAAACGCCTTTGAGCAGCTCCTTGAGGAGAGAACTCCGCGGCTGCACAAGGCTGTGCGCGGCTTTTATGACAGGCACGGTTTTCCGGTGTCTCAGCTTATAGACAAAAAGTGGAAGGCCGACCTCGTGTACATAGCAATGAAGCCCGCGGAATGGTTCTTCCTTTTCTGGCTCTATCTGTTGGATCAGCAGCCTGAGCGCAGGATATCGGTGCAGTACCCGCTGACGGAGCTATATGGAGACGCCGAGCCCCTGGCTTAAAATAAAAAATGTGAAAATGGGTATAAATTTAAAAAAAGGTATTGACATTACCCTTCAAATGCGCAGCATTTGAATAGCATGGATGTGGCGGTAAAAAAAATGTGAAAATGGGTACAACTTTTTTTAAAAAAGGTATTGACAAGAGGATTATTTTGTGGTAATATATTTATCGTTCCGGGTGACGCGGACGGGCTGAGCGGCCGATAAGGCATATCAGAGGGGCGCGTGATGAATCGGGACGGTAAATGTGCCGGTTTAGCTCAATTGGTAGAGCAGCTGATTTGTAATCAGCAGGTCGTAGGTTCGAGTCCTATAACCGGCTCCATATGGGGGAGTTCCCGAGCGGCCAAAGGGGGCAGACTGTAAATCTGTTGTCACT
>JAFLUQ010000085.1 GCA_022508735.1 Oscillospiraceae bacterium
GATTTCGTTGTTTTTAAGCCACTAAGCTACGAACGAAAATCACCACTCGGCGTACACACGTACGCCGTCGGGAGAGCCCATGACGTCGGCTTTGCCGACGCATGGACTGATTTTCGTCCGTTTTGCACAATTTTTTTGGACGGCCCCCGTGTTTCCACACTACAGAGCGAGTTTTTATATCCGCTTCCTCTGCGGAACTATTTATTTTTTGAAACGTACGGCGCTGCAAGGGGTACAAGCCCGTCTTTGGAGGTCCACAGGAATATCCTGAGTTCATATCCGTCTATATTCTTGTCGAAGGTAAGTTTCGCCTTAGCGGGTAAGGTTACATCGGCAAACCTTACCTCGTCGAGGACTCCTTCGGAGCTGTAGAGTGCGCCAATCAGCAGAGCGCCGTCCTTTCCGTAAAGCGTTACCTCGGCCGATGCGCCGCTAACGCTTACCTCATGGATAGCATACTCATAGTAGTCGGGTACCGAGCTGCCGTTTTTATCGGCTGCCCACACCGCGTAGACCTTCACCCCTTCTGCGGAAACAACGCTTTGGATAAATACGCTGTCTGCCGGAGCTGTGCTGAATATGTCGTGCTTTTCTGTGCTCCAGCCAAGGAATACAGCTCCTTCCCTTTTGGGAGCGTCCTCACTCTTGGGCTGCCAGAGCGTGATAGTGCCGCCCTTGGGAACAGAAGCCTTATGCTCATCGGGAACGGTTCCCTCACCGCCATTAAAATCGTATTCAACGGTATACTCGGGAACAGTCTCCCCCGGGATCTCAAAGCCGTAGATCAATACCTCGGCCAGTGAGGTCCAGTAGCTTACGGTGTTGCCGTCGCACTCTACACGCACATACCGGCCCTCCAGATTCGGAGAAATTTCAATGTCATTAAATCCGCCGCTGTTAGGCGCACTGCTGCCGTCGTAGACTTTTGTTTCTTCCGCACCATTGGAAACATATACACGGAAGGGTATAGTTCTGTCGTCATCATATTTCTTGAAGGCCACACTGACATCGGTCAATGTATACGCCTTACCAAGATCAAAGGTGATGCTCTGGGTCCCCTCAGCGGTCCACACGGTGTTTATATTTCCGTCATAGGCGTTCTTTGCCGAATTATCTTTTTCCGGCTCGGCAGTGGCCGATGCAGACACGATCTTAAGACCCTCCGGGCGCTTTTCCTCCTCGGGCTCTTCTTCAGTGATTCCGCTGGCGTATATCTCTACCTCGGCCAGTGAGGTCCAACTGCTCCAATCACTGCCGTCACACTCAACCTTCACATACCGTGAGGTTTCAAGGGGCATAACTGCGCAATCGATGAAGTCGCCGCTGAAGGGCACGTTAGTGCCGATATATACCAGACTCCAATTTTCACCATCGTCGGAAGCATAGATGCGGAAGGGTATAATTCTGGCATCGTTATATTTCTTAAATGCTACTCTCACTCCGGTCAATATATGATCTTTTTCTAACTCAAAGGTGATGCTCTGAGTGCCCTCGGCCGCCCATACGGTGTTAAGATCACCGTCATAAGCGTTCTTGATGGAGTTTTCAGGCTGCGGCTCGGCTGTGGCCGTGACTGCCCCTATATTGGGCCTGCTTATTGCCGAGAGAGAGCTCTCTGCCAAAAGGGTATCGCCGTCCCACAGTGACAGCTTCAGGTCGTAGTCACCGATATTCTTGTCAAAGCCGGTCTTCTGAACTGTCGGAAGCTCAACGGCCCACTCCTCGGTCTCAACGACATTTCCGTCTTTGTCATATAGTTCGCCCACGAGCAGGGCCCTGCTGACGCCGGCCTTGCCGCCGATAATCCGGGCCTCGGCAGTCTGTCCGTTCACGTTTAGAATGTCGAGAGACACATCTTTATCTGCCGTAGAGAGCGTATAACTGAGATTTGTGAGATAGGGGCCAACAGAGATGGGGCCGCTGCCGTCTACGGTAGTATAGTACCTGAGGCGCTTAAAGCTCTTGCCCTCAAGCGAGAAGGTCTTTGTGTAGCCGATATCATTATTGCCGCCCATGATCGTGGCGGTGCAGCTATCCTCGTCGTAGTTGAACTCCAGTGTCACAAGCCAGGTGGTGGAGCTGCGGTTCATGGGATTTTCCGAGCCGTTGCCCACCTGTGTCCAGGAATCCTTTATTGCCTCCTCCCAGGCATTGTTTTCTGCGGCCATTGTGCTCTGAGCACCGCTCCTGTAAGCCTGAGAAAGATTCAGAATATTATTGCCAAAGATGTCAAGGAATTCGAGACCGAAGGTATACTCATGCCCGTCCCAGTTCCAGTTTGTTCCGTCGATCTTCTTGCCGCCGGTGTTAAATGTAAAGGAAATGGTAGCCGTATCTTTAAAGAACGGAATAAAATCTCTGTAAAATTCGCCGCCCTGAGGTGCGCCCTCCTGATTGAGAGAGGCGGAGGTCTTGTCGCCGGTTACCACTGTACCGCTGCCACCCATGCCGTCAAACACGCCGTCATCCAGCACGTCTATATCGTCAACCGGGAGCACAGTCACGCGGCATATGGCGAAATGCCCGCCGAGGGCAGTGGTTGCCGTTATCGTACAGCTGCCCGCGCTGACGCCGGTGACCCGTCCGCCGTCAACGGTCGCGATGCGGTCGTCGCTCGACATCCAGGTTATGTCCTTTCTCGTGGCATCCTCGGGATATATAGTCGCGGTGAGCCAGTGAGAGCCGCCCTCCTTTACGGCAATATTATCCTCAGACAGGCTGATGCTGTCTACGTTTATCCTGATAACCGTCACCTTACACTCGGCAGAATGACCGCCGTCACGGGTGGTGGCCGTAATGGTGGCGGTTCCCGGGGCTATACCTGTGATGACGCCGCCCGCTACCTTAGCCACGCTTTCATCACTGGAGGTCCAAATTATGCTCTGGGTCGAGGCATTCTCGGGGTAAATTGTGGCCTTTAGCTGATAGGTATCGTTCTCGCGAACGGTCACGCTCTTCTCGGTGAGAGTGATGCTCTCGACCGGGATGGTCTCGGCGTATCTCACTCTCGTAAAAGGCACCGCGGGAGCAAGGTAGTTGAGCTTGTTGCCGTTTGCGTCGGTAGCCAGCGCCACAGAGCCGATATAGTAGCTCGGGTGGGGCGGCTGGTTATATGCCACGTTCTGCCATGCAATAGCCGTGCGGTACTGGCTGTCGTGCATAAGGGTCGTAAGTCTGTACTCCGTTGGAAGAGTAGATGTAAATATTCGCAGATACGGAGTATCATTTTCTCCGTTATTTATGGGCATGATTATCTCCTCACGCCAGTCGCCCCAGAGGTCAACGGACAGAGAGGGATTCTGCTTGGAATCGTTTATAGATGAAGCCGGAAGGTAGCCCTGACCGTCATTGTAGAATCTTCCGGTCCAGCTATTCCATTTTCCTTCGGCATTTTTTGTGCCATCTGTGTGATACTTGGCAAGCTGATTGTCGTCCAGAAGCTCACGGCCCAGATCTCCATCCCAGTAAACGGCGAAGTTGGTCATCATTCTGGAATTTGTTCCGGGTCTTTCTCCCACATTTTTGCCGGTCATGTCATGAGCCTCGCCGAAGACAGCGCTCCAACCCAGGGCCAGACCGTCTGGGTGTGTAGCCGCATAGCTGTCGTCAGCGTTGACCATAAGACCTCGGCCGTTATCACCGCTGCTGCTTACCGAGTAAATTTTCTCACCTGTCGATGCCACTCTGAAGTCCTCACGGCGGGCGTTTATGCTGCTGCCGCTCTTCTCTTTAACGGAGAAAACCTCCTGAATACCGTCGTTATTGAAGTCGGAAACGTGCATGGCATCGCCGTGCCCCAGGTATGTATTACCGATAGCCCAGCCGTTGTCGTCCAGCACAGCGGAGCCATAGACTATCTCATCTCTGCCGTCGTTGTCTACGTCGGCAACGGACAGGTTGTGGTTACCCTGACCGTAGAGGGAGTTGGAACGCTGGGCATCTCCGTTATGCTCCCAAAGCATTGTGAGCTTTTCGCCGTCCCAATCATAGGCCCGCACCATGGCTCTGTTATAGTAACCGCGGCACATGATGAGAGATGGCGTTTCGCCGTTAAGATATGCCACCGCCGCGAGATAGCGCTCACTGCGGTTATAATTGCTGTCGCCCCAGCCGCCGGCGTCGCGGGAAATGTAATCGGTGGTGTAAAGAGCGCGGCCGGTCTCGCCGTCGAATATAGTCAGGAACTCGCCGCCGCTGGTGGGAATTCCCTTACCGCTAAGATGCACGGCGTTGTTATCGGCATTGCGGATAGCGTCGCTGTCGCCCACCTCGGTAACGTAATGACCCGTGCCGTCGATGGAGCCGGGAGCGGTCTTCATGGCCACCTCAGCCTTGCCGTCGCCGTCAAAATCATATACCATGAACTGGGTATAATGGGCGCCGGCGCGGATATTCTTGCCCAGATCTATGCGCCACATATAGCCGCCGTTATCTTCGCTTATCTCATAAGCGTCGATGTACACATTACCAGTGTAGCCGCCGGAGGCGCTGTCCTTGGCGTCGCTGGGATTCCACTTGAGAACTAACTCATAGTCGCCGTCGCCGTCAAGATCGCCAACGGAAGCGTCGTTGGCTCCTCCGGCCTCATTGCTGCCGTCCGTATGATAGTGACTCCAGCCGCCGCCGTGATTTTTCACATCGGCCGGGCGCACAAGGGGAATATCCACCCACGAGAAGGAGTTGGCCTCGCTGCCGTTGCCGACCATGCTGCCGCGGGCGGTGTGATTCCACTCCCGGAAGGCCTTCACGCCCGGCTCTGCGCTGACCTGTGCTGATGTAGCACCGGCTTTCACGACCTTGTAAACATTATTTTCATTGCCGCCGGTATCAAGGTAGTTGGTGGCATCGTGAGGACCGGTAGTATGGATCTTCGCACCGTCACGGTAGATGTCAAAGGCCTGATTACTGAGGCTCTCGTCGCCCAGCAGCCGCCATGACAGGTACACTCCGCCGGCTATGCCGTTACGCGGCGCATCCTGGGTTCTGACCGCGATAAGGCCGCGGTTCAGCTTTTCCATTTGGCGGGCAGTCTGCTGATATTTAGGGGTCTTTACCTCAGCCGCCATGGTGACTGTGGGCAGCGCAAAGGCCGCCACAGTCAGGGCTGTAAATAAACTTATTAACCTTTTTTTCATTGTTCCCGCACCTCTTTTATATTGTTATATTTACGGTCTTTGTTTCCGCGTCGGTCACGATCTCCGCTCCGTCGATATAGCCGATGAGCGGAGCGATCTCGGCGATGAGCTCGCCGTTTTCAGCGTAAAACTCGGCGTTTGTCAGGTTAGACTCCTCGCCCCGGTGTATAGCTGTTTCGCCGCAGACTACCACAGCGCCGGAGGCGGTCAGTGTGAGCATGGGCAAGGAGAAGCTGGCGAGATCATCAGGCAGCTCGCCCTCGATCTGGTAGCTATAGTCCGCTCCAATGGCGTCAAGCACGGGCCGAAGCTCGCAGAGCACGCCGCTTGAGGAGTCCGGGCGGTAGGGCTTTGTGTTGAACTGCACCTCTGTGCCATTCACAAGCACCTTATATTCGTCGCGTTCTGTTACCTCTGTGAGCCGCCACTGCTGATAGGCCGAGCCGTCGGCGCTGCGCTGGGCTATTTTTTCGCCTGAGCCGTCTAAAGTCAGGCCTGAGCTGACAGAGGTAATGGTGCTGAGACCGTTTTCGCCGGTTTCAACGCGCCACTTCTGGTTGTCGCCGGAGTTGGTGGCGTAGACTATCAGCTCACGTCCGTCCTCGGTAGACAGCCCGGGTACGTCAATCGACATTCCGCTCGCACTGTTCTTGAGGTTAAACGTGTCGGTTCCGGTGGGATTGAAGCCCCATACAAAGGCAGAATTGCCCTCGTCTATGTCTGCATAGGCGAGTCCGCCGTCTATAACGGCGAGCGCCTTGCCGGTGCCGACATTAATTACGGTGTATTTCTTAGCTCCTGCCGCACGGTTTCTGACTGCGGCATTGGCGATATTCTCGGCCACAAGTCGGTCGAACATGGTCTCCGGCTTGGTAACAGGAGTGTTTTTAGCATAAGCCTGCTGGGGAACGGCGGTAAGTCCGTTATCTAGCTCGAATGGGGTCATCTCAAGGCTGACCTCCGCCGCGGGAAGGCCTTCCATAACGGCGGTGAGCTTAAAGCTGCCGCCCTCGGGAGAGCTTTGAACAAACACGCGATTCGTGCCGCACTCTGCATAGCAGTAATCCTTGTGAATGACGCTTGTTTCGTTATATGTGCCTGAGTTGTAGCCGCCAAGGAAGGTGCCCGCACCATCAAAGGTGAAGTCGATGCGGTCGTAATTCAGCGGGCAAACGCGGCCCTCCGTGTCCACGACCTCAACGTCGATATAGCAGACATCGCTGCCGTCGGCCCGAAGTCCCTCAGGGCCCGTAACAGGAGTCAGCCTTATGGCAGCAGGCTCGCCCACGGTTTCTATCTTGTCGATGGCGATCACCTTGCCCTTATCACTGTAGGCCACGGCGCTGATCTCGCCGGACTGAGTTACGTCGATGTCGGGGAATTCAAAAACGAAGGTGTCCCTTGGGGTGCTGCATTCGCCAACGAGAGAGCCGTTTATGTAAAGCTCGATTTTATCGCAAAGCTCGGAGCCGACCACATACACGGTCTTATGAGTGGGATCGCGGCGAAGCTGGGTATCGTTATATTCCCAATAGGTGCCGTTCCATGTCTTATCGTAGTAAGTATAGTTTTCGTCGGTATTCTCGGGATAGTTCCAGTGGCCGACGATATGTATTTTAGCGCCCTTATCCTGCATGGCCTGCACGGCGTAGAAGTTTTCCTTCTTGATGCGGACGGGGTCTACACGACCCGAGGTACGCGCGTTTTCCGAGCCGGAGTTGCGGCCGTGCATGTTGGAGTCGGACCAGACCATCATGGCCGCCGCGCTGTAGTAGTCGTTGCCGGTAGGGCCGCCCACGCGGTTGTTATAGAAATAGGCGTAGCCGTCGCCGTCGCTGGCGAGAGTCACCGACATATCCTCCTGATTGAGGTCCCATATATCGTAGCCATCGGTCTTTTTCGCGCCGTCGCCCAGCCACTTGTTCACATAGTCGTAGTCCGGGGGCGAGAAGTCGTCCCACACGCGGCGGGGCGCCTCGTCACGCTTGTACTCAGTCTCAACGATGGGCATCTGCTTATCCACCTGATACATCGAAGCCTTGGCCGACGAGTCGTAGCGGTAGATCATGGTTCCGGCCCACTCCGCCGCGGCAATCTGCTCGGGGCTGGTGATGCTGCGGCAGCCCATGTACCTTCCTCCATTCGGGTCAAGAAGGTTCTTTATGTCGGTCATTTCCTGCATATGCTCCGCGCTTATGGCGGCATTACCGCCCTCATAGAATATTATCGACGGAGAGTTGCGGAAGTAGATTATAGCGTCACGCATGGCCTCTACTCTGGTATCCCAGTAGCGGCCGCCCTGGTCGCCCTCCTTGTCGCCCGCCGGGCAGACGGAGACCACGCCGTACTTATCGCCCGCACGTATGGCGACGGGCTTGGGGCTGACATGCATCCAGCGTATGAAGTCCGCACCGGACTCACGCACAAGCTGCATATCGTAGTCGCTGAGCCAGTCGTTGGCCACGCCGATGACCGCCCACTCGTTTGTGGAGCGCTGAGCGTAACCGCGGAGGTAGGTAGGCACACCGTTTATGAGAAGACCGCCCTTTTCTATATTGAAGTCCACACTGCGAAAGCCTGTGGTTATTTTCTGCACGTCTACAATGTCGCCGCTTCGAAGAACGGTGTAAACATCATAGAGATACGGGTCGTCTAAGCTCCAGAAGCGGAGGTTCTCGGCCCGCGCCGAGGCGGATATGTATGTCACGTCAACGGTATCGGCATTGGTGGGAGCGGGCTCCTCATCATAGGCATCAGCCGGAACGACAGACTTAAGCACAAGCCCTGCGTCGCTCGCCGCGGTCACGGCCTGCTCCGGCGAGGAAAAGCTCGTCACGACTCTGTCGCCGTCAACCACGTAGACCTCCAGCACCGCGTTCGCATCTGCGCCGGTCTCGTTGCGCACCTCAGCCTTTACGTTTATAACAGCGCTCTTGCCGTCTATGTCAAAATCGGAGGCGTATATATAATTACCCGTGGTTTTAAGATTATTATATAGCGGTCTTGTCTGGTACAGCTTCGGGCTCGTATAAAGGTTCACGTTTCCGGTTATTCCGCCCTGAACCTCGTTGAAGTCCTTCTGGTTCCACTGATAACCAATGCCGGAGACGTCGCCCGGCTCGTGCCCCGGTATGGTCTCCTGCGTTTGGAAGGCCGAGCCGCGGTAAGCCGCGTTGTCGGTGGCCACGGCAATGACGTTTTTCTCACCGGGGCGCACAAAATTAGTTATATCAAAGCCTATGGGTGCGGTACCGGCCTCGTAGTAGCCTACCATCTCGCCGTTTACCCAAAGGTATACGGTCTGGCGCACGGCCTCAAACTCGAGAATGGCCTTTTTTCCGGCCTCGCTTTCCGGCAGCACAAAGCTCTTGCGGTAGAGCATAAAGCCCCGGTAAAGACTGGGTTCACCCGCATCGACGATGACGTTGTCGAAGGAGTCGGAGGCGTTCACCGCGTGAGGCACGCTGACGGTCTCCCAATCTGAATCATCGAAGTCAAAATCATAAAAGCTCTTTCCGTCCTTAACCTCACTGCCCACGGCATCCTTCAGCGGCCATGCCGAGCCGGGGCGCTTATACTTCCAGTCGAGGTTTAGGTTATAGGTACTGTTTTGTCCCTGCGGAGTCACAAAATCACCTGTCCCTTCATCTGCAAATGCCGGTATTGCCGCTGCCTGAAAAATCATCAGAGCGGCAAGAATATATGCTATAATTTTCATATGTATACCTCCTTCATTTTAATTATATCAGATAATTGTGATGCCTTATATGAACATTTATGACCTATATATTAGAATTTGTGACATTTTGTTGACATTTACCGGAGACTGTGGTAATATTATGGTATATATATTAAATATTTACAGAGGATACGGCAATGACAGATCGCTACATAGCCTTTGACGTGGAAACTCCGAATTTCAGAAATGACCGCATGAGCGCCCTTGGCATAACAGTCATCGAGGGCGGCAGGATAATTGAGGAACTGGACTATCTCGTCAATCCGGAGACGTATTTCAATCGCTTCAATATCGAGCTGACCGGCATTACGCCGGAAATGGTCCGCCGCGAGCGGACTTTCGGCGAGCTTTGGCCCGAGGTGGAGCCTGTTTTCAGCAGCGGTATTCTCGTGGCCCACAATGCCGTCTTTGATATGGGCGTGCTTAGTAAATGCCTCAGGGCCTACGGCATATACTGGTGTGCGAAAGCGGCCTACACCTGCACCTGCCGTATCGGTCGGCGAGCATTACCGGAGCTGCCAGATCACAGGCTCAGCACTATGTGCCGATTCCTCGGCATCGGGCTGAATCACCACAACGCCGGCAGCGACAGCCGCGCCTGCGCCGAGCTGTTACTGCATTATATGTCGAGGAATGTGAACATAGAGGAATTTGTGAAAACCTATTATCTGGGATGAAAAAAATCCGCCACATGGCGGATTTTTCGTATATTCGGTTATTCTTCTTCGTCTATTTCGTGATCGTGGTCGTGCTCCTGAATTTCAATAGGGCTTTCTAATCCCTGACGCTTATAGTAGTCGTCGATCGCAGCTTTAATAGCGTCCTCAGCCAGCACGCTGCAGTGTATCTTTGCGGAGGGAAGCCCGTCAAGGGCCTCAATAACGGCCTTATTGCTCAGTTCAAGCGCCTCTTCAATAGTCTTGCCCTTCACGAGCTCGGTAGCCATAGAGCTGGTCGCTATAGCCGCGCCGCAGCCGAAGGTCTTGAACTTAACGTCCTTGATGATACCGTCCTCGATCTTCATGTACATCTTCATAATATCGCCGCACTTGGCGTTACCCAC
>JAFLUQ010000086.1 GCA_022508735.1 Oscillospiraceae bacterium
TCGGCGACGAGAAGCAGATAACCGGCCGTCCCGCCGACGATATCCCCAACGAGCTTGATAAGTTCCGCGAGGAGATAAAGGAATATATCGAGCAGGACGAAGACGTTCTGAGCTACGCTCTGTTCGGTCAGGTGGCCACCAAGTTCTTCAAGTTCCGTCAGGCCGGAAAGTACGGCCTTGATGCCGAGCTTGCCGACGCTAAGGATAAGGTTCATCCCATGTAAAAAAATGACAGGGACTGCACGGCAGTCCCTGTTTTTATGTTGACAGAGTGTGACTTTTTGTGTATAATATATGTAAAAGAGTTCAAAGGAGGATATAAATATGAAAAAGTTTTTATCTGTAGTGCTTGTTTGTCTTATCCTGCTTGCGGCCCTGCCTGCAGGAGCAGAGAACGATATCAGCGTGATACTTGACGGAGAGCCCATTGCTTTTGATGTTAAGCCCATGATGATCGAGGGGCGCGTTATGGTTCCGCTTCGTGCAATTTTTGAGGCCTTTGGCGTGGCTGTGGACTATGACGGTGAGACTCGCAAAATAACTGCATATCCCGGCGAGTCTACAATAGTTCTCACCGTTGACAGCAAAGAAATGTACATAGGCGACAGGCTTGTGACCCTCGACGTTCCTGCCACTGTGATAGACGGCCGCACCCTTGTGCCGGTCCGTGCCGTATCCGAGGCTTTGGACTGCGATGTTCAGTGGGATCAGGATACCTATTCGGTAATTATTACAAGCAATATTGCGATCGTAGATCTTAACCCGATAATTGACCTTTCGGACGATAAAGACGGCAAGAAGAAGGCAATGCTCATTAAGACGAGGTATTATTTTGAGCAGACTACCATGCCAAAGCTGATTGCAGAGGGCGGCGCTGAACTCAGCAATATGATGATGAACGATCCCACAGGCTTTGTTGCGCAGATAGACAACGTGGCATGGTCAAGGGCAATGAACACCATAATTATAAATCAGCTTATCGATGGCGATGAGGTGCACGTAATAAGCAGCGAAGACGATCTTTACGCACTTTTGGCTGATATGGCCGACAGGTACTCTCTTCATGCCTATCAGAATTACAATGCAGACGCGATGATGCTTGGCGACAATTACTACATCATTCTGTATCTGGCTGAAATAGAGGACGCGCTTACTATCGGAAAATATGCGGCTATAGTCTGCAGCCCGCGGGGAGAGATGTCCTATTTCCTTATGGAGCAGAGCTTTGACGGTTATTATATGCTTAGCTCTCCCACTGTTGACGGTCACAAGAATTACGGCCTTGTCGAAGGCGATCTGGAGGCCTTCCTTACAGGGATAGAGACAATATTAGAAAATGGCAAAACACCGGCAGCAGTAACAGTAAGAAACTGATCGCAGTAACAGCAAACCACCGACCGCAGATGCGGTCGGTGGTTTTGTATGGGAATCTGTGCGCCGAACAATAATATATCCTATTCCTCATTCGGCTCTCTCGTTATCATTTCCACCCCGTCGGCGGCAAGCCGTTCGCGGAGCAGGGAATTTATGAGTCCGTTGACAGATAAGCCTCTTTCATTGCAATAGGATTGAATGATCTCTTTGTTGCCTTTCAGGACTTTTAATTCGATTCTGTCATAGGCCTTAGCGGTATATTTGGCTGTTGCACTACGCTGCGCAGGTGTCAATGGCATATTATTTACCCCCCCTTTGTACAAATTGCATATTGACGTCCATATATTTTTGCAAACTTTACACATTGAAAATATATTGACGACAATATATAATATAACTGAGCTTCGATTTTTGCTGCGAAACAAGCACTCATTGTTACAACACAAGTCCATGTGGGGATAGGCGGGCAAATGCCCGCCGCATTCCTCACTCCTCATTGAAGCCTATTTAATTTCTACGATCGTTACGCCGCTTTCTCCCTCGCCGTACTTGCCGAGGCGGTAGCTCCGTGCGTGGGGGTGGTGGCGAAGAAGGTCGTGTATGGCATTTCTGAGAGCGCCGGTGCCCTTGCCGTGGATGATGCTCACGCTTTCAAGACGGGCTATGGCCGCCTCGTCAAGATACTTGTCGGCAGCCATAACAGCCTCGTCGGCCAGCATGCCGCGCAGGTCTATCTCGCTTTTGACAACTGTGCTGTTGAAGCCTCCGCCGCCGGAATTTATTGTGGCTGTTTTCTTTTTCTTCTGCCCGGCAGGCTCACGCAGGGCCGTGACGTTGGCTGTGACCTGCAAAATGCCCATCTGAAGGCGAACGTTGCCGTTTTTGTCGGGCAGGGTCAGAACGGTGCCGTTCTGATTCATGGTGGTTATCTCGACCTCCATGCCTGGGCGCAGCTTTTTCGGGTCTATGTGCTGACCCTTGACGCTGAACACGTCCTCGCTGAGAGCCTCCTCCATTTTTCCCATGCCGCTCCTGAGCTTCTGCCGTCCCTCCTCAAGGGCCTTACGGTTATCCTCATGGGCGTGCTTTAAGAGCTCCTGCATCTCGCGCACTATTTTATCAGCCTCGCGCTTTGCCTGCTCGTAGAGCTTCTTCGCGTCGCGGCGGGCGTCGTTCATGATTTTTTCTTTTTGCTTCTCTATGCTCTCACGCTGGCGCAGTGCGGTCTCGCGGGCGGCCAGTGTCTCGGCCTTGGCGGCCTCCACGCCCTCCAGCTCGCGCTCGGCCTTAAGGCGGCTCTCCTCGAGGGAGGTGATAACGTCCTCAAAGCGGGTGTTGTCCTTGGTGACAAGCTCCTTGGCGCGGTCGATAATATCTTCCTCCAAGCCAAGCCGCTGGGATATGGCGAAGGCATTGCTCTTGCCCGGAACGCCTATAAGCAGCTTATAGGTGGGGCGAAGGCTCTCCACGTCAAACTCACAGGCTGCGTTCTCCACACGGTCGGTAGACAGGGCGTAGAGCTTTATCTCGCTGTAGTGGGTGGTGGCGGCTGTCTTGGCGCCCACCATTTTCACCCTTTCGAGTATGGCCACGGCCAGTGCTGCACCCTCGATGGGGTCCGTACCGGCGCCCAGCTCATCGAAGAGCACGAGCGACTTGTAGTCGGCCTTTTTTAATATGTCGATAATGTTCACGATATGTGAGCTGAAGGTACTCAGTGATTGCTCGATGGACTGCTCGTCGCCTATATCGGCAAACACGTTTTCAAAAATGGCTATCTCGCTCTCCTCGCCCGCCGGAATGTGCAGCCCAGCCTGAGCCATGAGCGTCAGCAGACCGAGCGTTTTCAGCGAAACAGTCTTGCCGCCGGTGTTAGGGCCGGTTATAACGAGGGTGTCGAAGTCCTTTCCGAGGTAGATATCCGTGGGAACGACGGTGTTTTTGTCTATCAGCGGGTGGCGACCCTTCTTGATGTCGATCACTCCGTCGGAATTGAGCCGCGGCGCCGCGCCGTTCATAGAGCGTGACAGCTTGCCCTTGGCGAAGATGAAATCAAGCTCGCTGATTACCTCGCAGTCGCGGCGGATAAGCTCGGCCTCCTGAGCTACCTTAGCGGAAAACTCCATGAGTATACGCTCGATCTCCTCCTGCTCCTCACCCATGAGGGCACGAAGCTGGTTGTTCACCTCCACGGCGGCCATGGGCTCAATAAAGACCGTCGCGCCGCTTGAGGAGCTGTCGTGCACTATGCCGGGCACCGCGCCCTTATGCTCGCTTTTTACGGGAATAACAAAGCGGTCGCCGCGCATGGTGACTATGGCGTCCTGAAGTATCATGTTGTAGCGCGGTGACTTTATCATGTCGTTAAGCACATCGCGAACCTTGTTGTTCATTGAGCGTATGCGCTTGCGCACTCTTGAAAGCTCGGGCGAGGCCTCGTCGGCCATTTCCTCATCACTGAGTATGCAGCCGAAGATAGACTGCTCCAGCCGCTTGTTTTCGTCAAGCCCGGCTGCCGCCATGCTTATCTGGGGGAAGGAGGTCTCAAATTCCTCCTCATCGAGGTACCCCTTAAGCGCCCGCGCTATGCGCAGGGTGTGAGCTACCAGCAATAGGTCAGCCATGGTGAGTATGCCTCCGGCCGCCGCCCGCATGACCGCGCCCTTTGCGCTTCTTATGGGGCTGAGAGGCGGCGCACCCTTTTTGAGTATAAGAGTCTCGGCCTCGGTGGTCTGGCTGAGCAGCCGCGAGCACTCGTATATGTCGTCCACCGGCTTCAGACTGAGGCAGCGTTCTCTTGTGGGCTCACAGACTGCCATTTCCGCAAGCCGTTCGGTTATTTTATTAAATTCGAGGACCCTCAGGGTCTTTTCTTCCATTTGGTTCACATTCCTTTTATTATATTTTACAGTCCCAGCTCCCGCCGGCGCTTGGCGCACTCATTCAGTAACTCCTTCTGCGCCTCATAGTCCGGGCAGAAGCTGCGCACCAAGGCCCAGAAATCCCGGCTGTGATCGTGGTGCGAGGTGTGGGCCAACTCGTGGATTATCACGTAGTCCACCGCCGATTCGGGAGCCATCATCAGGTACAGACTGAAATTCAGCCCGTTCTTTCCGTTGCAGCTGCCCCAGCGGGTGCGGGCGGAATTTATTTTTATATAGGTGTATTTAAGCCCGGTTTTCTCCGATATGGCCTTAACCTTTTTGGGTAAGATCTCATTTGCGGCCATTCGGTATATCCTTTCGGCATATTCCGCGGTGTTTTCTGTTGGCAGGCGAAAGCCGACACCGGGATAAAAGCCGATTTTCCCGCCCATTGGCTCTGATATGGGATAGTCTTTGCCAAGAAAGGGGAGCTTATCCTCGTGAGTGAGCTCTGCGCTCGCTTCCGCGTTTTTTCGGCGCAGGGCCTCCTCCGCCCAACCGCGGTGCTTTTCGATAAAAGAGTCAACGGCGGAGTGGGGCATTCCGTATGGGTAGCGCACCTCAAGTATGTAGCCGGGCTGCGGATAAAGGCCGATGCTTTTTCTTTTTTGCGGCTTAAGTACAATGTTCATATTTTCTTCATGCATATCGGCGCTGCCGGGCAGACCTCACAGCGGGGCTTTCTCGCGTCGCATATCGCACGGCCGTGGAGCACCAGCCGGTGGCAGAAGTCAGACTGCCTCTCTTTTGGGAACAGGCCTTCAACGTCAAACTCCACCTTTGTCGGGTCGGTCTCGGTAGTGAGGCCCACACGTTTAAGGAGCCGCTTTGCATGGGTGTCTATGACCATGCCGCCCTTATGGAACACGTCGCCGAGGATGAGATTCGCAGTCTTGCGCCCCACGCCGGGGAGGCTCAGAAGGTCCTCCATAGTGTCAGGCACCTCTCCGCCGTATACCTCTATAAGCCTCTGGCAGCAGCCGATGATATTCTTTGCCTTGTTGTGGTAAAAGCCCGTGGGCTTTATGTCCTGCTCCAGCTCCTCAAGGTCGGCATTTGCAAAGGCGTGTACGTCCGGGTACTTGGGGAAGAGCGTTTTGGTGACTATATTTACCCGCGCGTCGGTGCACTGAGCCGCCAGCTGCACCGATATCAGCAGCTGCAAGGCGTTCACGGTGTCCAGCGAGCATTCCGCGTCGGGATAGGTTTCCTCCATTATGTTCATAAATTCAAGGGCGCGTTCTTCTCTTGTCATGATAAAAATACCTCTTTAGAGTCTTTTTCTTATTATTTTATCACAGTATGGTATAAAAAATCAAGATATTTCCTTGACAAATCAATAAGAAAATTATATAATATTTACAATTAGGGTAAAAAGATTTTAAGGAGTTGACATATATGGAAAAAATGGGTTTGAATGAGATCAGAGAGAAGTTTCTGAGCTTTTTTGAAAGCAAGGGCTGCCTTCGTTTAGACAGCTTTTCGCTGGTGCCTAAGAACGACGCCAGCCTGCTCCTGATCAATTCGGGTATGGCGCCTATGAAGGCGTGGTTCACTGGGGCGGAGGTTCCGCCGCGTAAGCGCGTGACAACCTGTCAGAAGTGCATCCGTACCCCTGATATCGAGCGTGTGGGCCACACTGCCCGCCACGGTACCTTCTTCGAGATGCTGGGCAATTTCTCCTTCGGCGACTATTTCAAGAAGGAAGCCACGGCTTGGGCGTGGGAATTCTTCACAGAGGTCATGGGCATTCCAGCCGACAGGCTCTATGTTTCTGTTTACGAGGAGGACGACGAGGCCAAGGATATCTGGATCAACGAGGTGGGTCTCGCCCCCGACCGTGTTGTCAAGCTCGGCAAGGAAGACAATTTCTGGGAGCACGGCACAGGTCCCTGCGGCCCCTGCTCCGAGATATATTTTGACCGCGGCGAAAAGTACGGCTGCGGCAAGCCCGACTGCGCCGTAGGCTGCGACTGCGACCGCTTCATGGAGGTCTGGAATCTGGTGTTCACCCAGTTCGACAAGGACGAAGAGGGCAACTATAACCCCCTCGACCATCCCAATATCGACACGGGCATGGGTCTTGAGCGTCTGGCCGTTGTTATGCAGGACGTGGATAACCTCTTTGAGGTAGACACCGTTCAGGATGTTATGAAGCACATATGCTTCATAGCCGGAGTCGAGTATAAGAAGGACGAAAAGACCGATGTATCCCTCCGTGTTATTACCGACCATATCCGCTCCACAGTCATGATGGTGAGCGACGGTGTTATCCCCTCCAACGAGGGCCGCGGCTACGTGCTTCGCCGTCTGCTCCGCCGCGCTGCCCGTCACGGGAAGCTCTTAAATATTGATCGCAAGTTCCTCTTTGAGGTGGCCGATACCGTTATCGACGCCTCCAAGCAGGCCTATCCCGAGCTTGAGGAAAAGCGCGAATATATACGAAGAATTATCGAAAAAGAGGAGGAGCGCTTTGACGCCACAATCGAGGGCGGTCTCGTTGTGCTGAACCAGTATATAGAAGACGCCGTTAAGGAGGGCCGCACCGCTCTGAGCGGCGCAGAGGCCTTCAAGCTTCACGATACCTACGGCTTCCCCCTTGATTTGACCATAGAAATGGCCGCTGAAAAGAACCTCGATGTAGACGTAGAGGGCTTCAATCAGGCCATGAGCGAGCAGAAGGCGACCGCAAAGGCCGCCCGCAAGGACGGTTCCAGCTGGGATGCCGACGACGTATACGAGTTTGAGGATGCCAAGGCCACAGAGTTTGTTGGCTATACTTCCCTTACCGCCAAATCAGCCATCGTTGGCATAGTTTCCGAGGGCGAGGTGAGCGCCGAGATAGGCGACGGCGAAAAGGGCATTATCGTAACAGAAAAGACGCCCTTCTATGCCGAAATGGGCGGCCAGGTAGGCGATATAGGCGAGATCACGGCCGGCGGTGCTAAGGCAGCCGTGCTTAATACCACAAAGACCGGCGACGGTCTGTATCTCCACGAGGTAAGCGTCAGCGGCGGCACCTTCAAGCTGGGTGGCGAGGTTACCCTGACCGTGGATAAGAAGAACAGAATGTCAATCTGCCGCAACCACAGCACTACCCACCTGCTGCACAAGGCTCTCAAAGAGACCCTTGGCACTCACGTTGCTCAGGCCGGCTCTCTTGTATCTCCCGACCGTCTGCGTTTCGACTTCTCTCACTTTGAGGCTATGACTCCCGAGCAGCTCTCTGAGGTAGAGCAGAAGGTCAACGACGCGATCCTCGAGGCCATGCCCATAACCGTGCAGGAGCTTCCCATTGACGAGGCCCGTAACCTTGGCGCTACGGCTCAGTTCGGCGAAAAATACGGCGACATTGTGCGTGTTGTATCCATGGGCGACTACAGCGTAGAGTTCTGCGGCGGCACGCATCTCACAAACACCGCTCAGGCCGGTCTGTTCAAGATACTCTCCGAGGGCGGCGTGGCCGCCGGCGTAAGGCGTATCGAGGCCATCACCGGCGCGGGCGTGCTCGGCTATATCCATGAGAGCGACGAGCTTATCAGAAGCACTGCAATAGCTCTTAAGACCAATCAGGTGCGCGAGATAGATAAGCGCGCCGAGAGCGTTATGGCTCAGAGCCGCGAATACGAGCGCCAGATCGAGACCTTTAAGGAAAAAATGGCCGCGGCCAAGGTGAACAATATCATGGCCGGCGTCAAGCATATAGGCGAGGTCAAGCTGCTCACCGCCGAGCTTGACGGTATGGGCGTTGACGAACTCAAGTCCATGGCCGACAAGATCAAGGCCGAGATCCCCATGAGTGTGGCCGTGCTGGCCGCCAATACCGACGGCAAGATTACCTTTGTGGCTATGGCCTCTAAGGAAGCCGTTTCCATGGGCGTTCACTGCGGAGCTATAATTAAAGAGATCACCGCTATTGCCGGCGGCAAGGGCGGCGGTAAGCCCGACATGGCTCAGGGCGGCGGCACCGAGGCTAACAAGGTTGACGATGCTCTGGCAAGAGTAGACGAGATTGTTGAAGCACAGACAAGCAAGTAATAGCTTTTACAGAGGTGTTATTAAGTGAAAATTCTTATAGTGGTTGAGTCAAGTCATCAGGGCAACACCTTTAAGGTAGCCAACGCCATGGCGGAGGCCGCGCCTGTTACGGTCTCCGCGCTTGCCGACGCGTCTAAATATGATTTTCACGATTACGATATTGTAGGTTTTGGCAGCGGAATTTATTTCGGAAAGCATGGTAAAGGCATCATGGAGTTTGCGGATAAGCTCTGTGGCAAGGAAACGCGCGCCTTTGTGTTTTCCACCAGCGGCACCGGAGAGACTGAAAAAAGTCACAGTGCCCTTATCGGGTTGTTGAATAAAAAGGGTACGGCTGTTCTCGGCTCATTTGGCTGCAAAGGGTTGGATAAATTCTTTGTTTTCAAGCTGCTGGGAGGCATAAGCAAGGGCCACCCCGACGAACAGGACCTCAAAAACGCGCAAAGCTTCATTACGGACGTGATGAAGAAATATGAAGGAATGGAGGGAAAGTAATGGACTGCTTATTCTGCAAGATAATCGCTGGGGAAATTCCCTCGGCGAAGGTCTATGAAAACGATAAGGTTTATGCTTTCAGGGACATAAGCCCCGAAGCGCCGGTTCACGTGCTGATCGTGCCGAGGGAGCATATCGCTTCGGCTAACGAGCTGACGGCTGAGAACGCAGGCGTTATAACTGATATATTCTTAGCGGCTAAAGAGATCGCCGCGCAGGAGGGCATAGCCGAGGGCGGCTATCGCATTGTGAACAACTGCGGCGAAAACGGCGGGCAGACGGTGCATCATCTGCACTTCCACATGCTCGGCGGCCGCAGCCTTAGCTGGCCTCCGGGCTGATAAGAAAGGATTGTGTACGACATGGAAAATGTATTTGACGTTCTCAAAGAACGCGGTCTCATTGCGCAGACGACTCACGAAGATGAAATACGTGAGCTTCTGGGAAAGGAGAAGGTGTCGTTTTATATAGGCTTCGACCCCACGGCGGACAGTCTGCACGTCGGTCATTTCCTGCAGATGGTCGTTATGCGCCATATGCAGAACTACGGTCATCGGCCCATCGCCCTTGTTGGCGGCGGCACAGGTCATATCGGCGACCCCTCGGGCCGCACCGATATGCGACAGATGATGACTACCGAGGTCATAAACCATAACTGTGAGTGCTTCAAAAAGCAGCTCAGCTCAGTTGTGGATTTCAGCGACGGCAAGGCCATTATGGTGAATAACGCCGACTGGCTTCTGAAGCTCAATTATGTTGACTTTATCCGCGACATCGGCTCCTGCTTCTCCGTCAACCAGATGCTGACGGCGGAGTGCTTCAAGCAGAGACTTGAAAAGGGTCTCAGCTTCCTGGAGTTTAACTATATGCTCATGCAGAGCTACGACTTCCTCATGCTGGCCCGCGAATATGACT
>JAFLUQ010000087.1 GCA_022508735.1 Oscillospiraceae bacterium
ACGGCGTACGTTTGTACGCCGAGTGGTGATTTTCGTTCGTAGCTTAGGGGCTTAATAACAAGGAAATCCGCCACTAAGGCGGATTTCCCACGTCTATTCGCCTTTTTCGAGGCTTTTATAAGCGTATATAAAGCAAGGTTTTTAGCCCCTAAGCGATCTGCGCGATTTTTTAAGGCCCGATCTTTAGCCGAGATACTTCTCTATGATCTCGTCATACACGCCGTTCTCTTTTATATTTGCAAGGCCGGCATTGAACATATCAACAAGCTCCTGATTGTCTGCGTTGAAGATCGCAAAGCCGTAGGGGCTGCCCTGATTCTCGGTACCCTCAACTATCTTCAGGTTGAGACCGCCTTCCTTTATAGAGGAGGCCATGATCGGAGTATCCTCAAAGCAGGCGACCGCCTGACCGCCGGAAACCGCCTGATACATAGTGGGAGAATCCTCAAAATAGGTGATGTTGAAGCCATATTCATCCTTAAGGCTTTCGGCATATGCAGCACCCTGAGTAGCCGTCTTTACGGCAACGTTCTTGCCGGAAAGGCCATCGAAGCCTGTTATGTCAGAATCATCTCTTACTGTCATGCACTGAGTCGCGTCATAGTATCCGTCAGAGAAGATCCAGCCGCTTTCCTTACGCTCGTCTGTGATAGACGCGCCGGCGATCATGCCGTTGGCCTGACCTGCCTGACAAGCCTGTATAGCGGCATCCCAGCCAAGGCTTCTCATTTCATATTCAAAGCCCTGATCCTCTGCAATAGCCGCAACGATATCAACGTCGATACCAACGAAATTACCAGCTGCGTCGGTATATTCAAAGGGTTTGAATACTGTGTCTGTGGCGATGACCCACGTCTTAGCGGAGGCATTATGCTGCCCGTCGCTCTCGTTGTCGATCGAATCATTTGCCGGAGCCTTACTGCAGCCCGCAAACGCGCCTGCCATTACTCCCACGGATAACAATGCCGCAAATAACTTTTTCATTTTTTCTACATCCTTTCTTATATATATTATAGTAATTTACATGTCCATTATATCACAAATTACCATATATGTCAAGTGTTTTTTTGAATTATTTCAACCTTATATGATAAGCACCCGAAACAGGCACCGGCGCGCCGTGCTTCCATATGAATACTTTAGCATAGGCCGCGGCCTCGGAATCAGTCAGATTGAACGACTGCTCTATCTGCTGCCCGCTTTCGAGGAACAGATTGTGAGAAGCGGCGCATAGCAGCATGCCGTCGGCGGAATAGGTCGCCGCGATAATATCCGCATTGACGGCCTCGCCGACATTATCTACGTTCAGAGTAAGCTTCAGAGAATTGCCACTCCATATCGGATCAGCGACAAGCTTCGCATTCACGCTGCCAAAGGTGAAGCTCGTAACGTTACCGGCATAATCGAAAACCTTAAATTCCAGCATATCAATCTCGGCGCCGGTAACGTCGAGAACTATTTCCGCACTATTTGATGGCTTTACGGGCACCATTGCGATCTCCTCTTCGCCCTTATAGGCTATCGCTCCCATGAGATAGCGGTTATCGCTGGCCGAGAAGGCGGCGTAGGTTTTGCCGCCGCTGTCATAGATGCGCATATTGCTGACCACGGGGTCAGCTGTGTCGATATAGAATATGAATTCCTTTTCCTCAATGCCGCTCCTGTCGCTGTCATAGGCCAGACGACCGCTGATGTTCAATATATAATCGCCGTCGGGAATATTGTTGTTATAGTCGTCATATTCCTCGAGCACACATTCATATATACCTTCTTTACTACGGCTTAAGCCGCGGTCCAGCTCTATAAGCCAGTATTCATTTCTGTTGGCGGCGTTAGTTATCACCGCGATCTCGTCAGTGAGGCAGCGGCGCATATACAGGCCTATATGCATATAATCAAATATGCCGTCGCCGTCAGGCGAATATCCAACATATTTTTCGCCCTCATACTCTTCCGGCGCATATTCGCTCTCTGAAGCTTTCCCTGACTCAAGCATTTTTTTCAGGATAAGGTTCCTTCCGAGGATATCGCCGCTGTCAGACATAAGGCCGCCGGAGGCCTCGCTGCCGCCCTCCTCAAAATATGTGGGGGTCATTGCGCTAAAGGACGTCCAGTCACCGTAAAAGCCGGTGAAGGGCAGGCTGGCCTTAGTTTCACTGTTGCTCAGCTCCACAAAGCCGTCAACGAAAAAGCCGTTTGTGAAGATGCTGAGGTTTTTTTTGGTTTCGGCCTTATCGAGAGAAATATTTATGGTTATTTCCGTTTCACCGCCCGCGGGAACTGTGTATCTCTTCTTTGCATCAGAGGTAAAGCTCAGGGGGACCTGATCTGAAATATAATTGATACCGCCCTGCGTCTCATAGTTATCTGTCATCAAATAGAGCTTTACATCGTCATAGGTAACATTTCTGTTCGTCAGATTTTTGGCCGTAAAGGTCAGCTCTATCTCATCATCCAGCATATCGCCGAGGCTGAGCTTTGATTTGCCATAGTCGCCAATGAGGATCACCGGGAGCTTTGCCGCGGCTTCAAGGTCAACAAGCCCCGCTCCCTGGCGGCGCGGCGATTCGGGAATGGGGTCATCTCCTCCGCACATCACTATACTCGCCGAGCTCATAAAAAGATTTTCCATAAGGGCGACCTTGTCGGCGCCTTTCACATTGGGGTATTTCTTCTCCATAAAGCCGCACATAAGCGCTGCCGCGCCCGTCATATGGGGCGTTGCCATTGAGGTTCCGCTCCAGTTCGCATAATCATTGCCCGGAACAGAGGAAAAGATATTTCCCCCCGGTGCAGTGACCTCGGGCTTTAATTCGAGCGTGGTGTTGGTGCCCCAATTGGAGAAATAAGACATTTCGGGTTCCTTGGTCAGCTGATAATACTCAGGCTTATCAGCTGTTCTGAGCTTTTTATCCGTCGAGGCATAGAGAATGTCTCCGCTCGATGACCTGACGAATACGACCGGCTTATCGCCGAGCGATGTACTTTTGTTATCCTGAGCTTCATCTAATACAACGATCAGCGCCTCCGCATCCGAAAACTCAAATTCCGACTCTCTATCGTTGTACACATCGTAAGGGCAAACCGCGATCTTACCTCTGAGATCAGCGCCGGTAATATCGGATCCGCCCGTAATAACCACATAATCATAAAACTTATCGGAGAATTTAGCAAAAAACCCCTCGTCATCACTATAATTGTATATCACTATATCGCTGCTGCCGAGCGTCATTTTATTTTCAATGGCCCAGATGAGGTTTGCGTCTATAGACGCAACGGCCGTCGCGGTATCCAGCAGCGCGGGATTGCTCAGATATACGTAGTCGGGATGGTCGGCTGTTTCCGGCGCCCTGTCGTCATTGCCCGCACCGACCATCACGATTATTCCGGCATTTCTGAGATTTTGTATTACATCGTCAAAGCACCATGACAGCACCTCCCTTCCGATGCTGTAGTTCACAGCGCACACACCCATTTTTGAAGCGTCGTCAAATGCTTTCAGTGACACATAATCCGGCAGGTACCCTCTTTCATCACTGACCTTCATCAGAACAAGCTGTGCCTCTGGGGCCGTTCCGGAAAATTCCGTTCCGTTATGGTGACCGTTTTTGCCGGCCGCGACACCGGCGACGTGTGTGCCGTGTACCTTCGCAAGAGAATAGGTATCGGCTTTTTCTTCGCCGTAGTCATAGGCAAAGGGTATCTTGCTGCTTTTGTAGACCTGATCTGCCGAGGCGTTTATATTGAGCCCTCCATCCTTCAGGAGCCGGTCGATATCTCCCTTTGTAAGCTTAGGCTCTTTGACGCCCTCGGCGAAAAACTCGTGGTTCACGTCAAACTCAGTGTCGAGAATAGCAATTGCCTGATGGCGGCCGTCATAGCCTAAATCATACATATACCCGGCGTTCATCATATCCGCGCCCACCTCAGGGCCGACGTTCCCTGTCTCCATGAGCTCTGCGCCGGCTGCCGCCGGCATGTCAGGCACTGCATGATCCCGTGAGATATACACATTCTTTACTCCGTCTATGGCCTTTATGCTATCGATATCAGAGATATAGCCCTGCATCGAGAAGCCGTTAAAAACGCTGGTATAGGTATAGCCATCATCCACGTCGGCACTGACGATTTTTTTTATATCCGATTTGACTGAGGTCTGCACAGACAATATCCCCGCCTCCGCCGTCCGGGCCTCGGCAGTTTCCATAAACATCACGGCGCCAAGAGCCGCGGCGTTTTTCATTTCCAAAAGCGATGCACCCTCCAGCTCAACAATTAAGGTGACCTTCTCTCCCCTCTCCACAGCAGGCGCTGCCGGAACTGCCGACAGCAGCAGTGCGATGGAAACAACGGCGCTTATTATTTTTTTCAGCATTGGGCTCATTCCTTTCCTGTGGAGTCAGCTTGCTTATGTATATTATATATCAAAACATATCAATTTGCAATATTTTTCTTTATAGCCGCGAACAAAATATTGACATCGTCTGATTTGCCGGATATAATAGATATATAAAACATTTTATAAAAAAGGAGAGAAACAGCATGAAATATGACATTTTCGGGGGGATCCTCCCCGCTGTCGAGATAACCCTTCAAAAGGGCGAAAGCATTTATACACAGTCGGGCGGTATGTCGTGGATGACCGACGGCTTTACTATGGAAACGAGCACCAAGGGCGGAGTTCTGAAGGGCCTTGCGCGCTCCTTTTCAGGCGAGTCGATGTTCATGGCCACCTACACTGCGAATAGCGACGACTCTAAAATAACCTTTGCCGCATCGGTGCCCGGCGAGATAAAGCCACTCAGCATTGACGCATCGCACGAGTACATAGCTCAGAAGGGCGCTTTTCTGTGTGCTGAAAACAATGTAAATATAAAGTCTGTATTCACAAAGTCCTTCGGCGCAGGCCTTTTTGGCGGAGAGGGCTTCATTCTTCAGGAGATTTCCGGCAGCGGAACGGCGTTTTTAGAGCTTGACGGCAGCCTTAAGGAAATGGAGCTTGCTCCCGGCGAGCGCATAAAGGTTGACACCGGAAATGTGGCTTTCTTTGAAAAGTCGGTAGGCTATTCCGTTGAGACGGTGAAGGGCTTTAAGAACATACTTTTCGGCGGCGAGGGGCTGTTCCTCACAGTGCTCACCGGCCCCGGCAAGGTATGGCTTCAGACAGTGAGCCTCAGTGAATTTGCCTCAAAGATTCGCAAGTATATACCTACAAAGAGCAACTAAACAAGCTCAAAACGGCTGCCCTCGGGCAGCCGTTTGCGTTTATGACACCTCTGTCAGATCAATATACTTGCTTCCGTTTTCGGCTATGAATTCCTTACGCCCGGCCAGATTGTCGCCAAGGAGCAGGTCAAACATGGCGGCGGTCTTTTCGGCGTCCTCGGGGAGGACCTGAATGAGGCGGCGGGTCTTTGGGTTCATGGTGGTGAGGCTCATCATCTCGGGCTCGTTCTCACCAAGACCCTTGCTGCGCTGAATGTCTACGCCCTTTTCGGGGAGCTTAGAGAGTATTTCGGCCTTTTCGCGCTCATCGTAAGCGAAATAGGTCTTGTTTTTATGGGTTATCTCAAACAGCGGAGACTCGGCGATATACACCTTGCCCTCGCTTATTAGCGTGGGAATAAGGATATAGAGCATGGTGATGACCAGCGTGCGGATGTGATAGCCGTCGAAGTCGGCATCGGTGCAGATTATGACCTTGCTCCAGCGGAGGTTAGCCATATCGAATTCGGGGAATTCCTTGTTATAGCGGGTCTTCATTTCCACGCCGCAGCCCAAGACCTTTAAAAGGTCGGTTATTATGGGGCTCGAGAATATCTTATCGGGCTCGGCCTTGAAGCAGTTCAATATCTTGCCGCGGATGGGCATAACGGCCTGAAAGCTTGCATCACGGCCCAGAACAACGCTGCCCTTGGCGCTGTCGCCCTCAACGATATACAGCTCGCGCTCGTCGGGATCCTTGCTGCGGCAGTCCACAAACTTTTTCACGCGGTTCGTCACGTCCATTGCACTGCTCAGCTTCTTTTTCGCGCTGGTGCGGGCCTTGTCGGCGGCCTCGCGGCTGCGCTTATTTAAAAGCACCTGATCGCAGATCCGATTTGCTTCGGGGATATTCTCGATAAAGTAGGCCTCCAGCTGATGCCGGATAAACTCGGTCATGGCCTCCTGAATAAACTTATTTGTTATGCTTTTCTTTGTCTGGTTTTCGTAGCTCACAACGGTGGAGAAGCAGTTGGTAACGAGGATAAGGCTGTCGGTAACGTCGTTCCAGTTTATCTTGCTCTCGTTCTTGGTGTATTTATTATTCTGCTTAAGATAGGCGTCAACGGCGGCCACAAAGGCGCTCTTTGCCGCACGCTCGGGAGCGCCGCCGTGTTCGAGGAAGCTGCTGTTATGGTAGTACTCTATAGCCTGCACATCGTTGGAAAAGGTGAAGGCGAAGCTTATTTTGACCTTGTAGTCGTCCATATCGGCGCGGTCCCGGCCTTGGCGCTCGCCGCTGAAAAAGGCGGGCTCGTTAAGGCGTTTTTCCGGGCAAAGCTCGTTTATGTAGTCCACAATGCCGTTGTCGTAGCGATATTCAAAGCGCTCCACGCCCTCGTTAGTGTGATAGGCCAGCTTAAAGGTCAGCCCCGCGTTTACCACGGCCTGACGCTTAAGGCTCTCGGTGAAGTACTCAAGGGGAATGTCAATGTCGGTAAAGACCTCGAGGTCGGGCTTCCACTTTATTGTCGTTCCGGTGTGGCGGTAGCGCTTTGCCTCCTTATACAGCCCGCCCACGTTTTCGCCCTTCTCAAAGTACAGCTTATACTCAAAGCCGTCGCGGCAGATGGTGACGTCCATGTATTCGGAGGCGTACTGAGTGGAGCAAAGGCCAAGGCCGTTGAGGCCCAGAGAGTAGAGATAGTTCTCGTTCTCTCCTTTATCGTACTTGCCGCCGGCATACATCTCACAGAACACCAGCTCCCAGTTATACCGCTCCTCACGCGGGTTCCATTCCACCGGGCAGCCGCGGCCATAGTCCCTCACTTCAATGGAGCAGTCGGCATAGCGGGTGACCTCGATGACGCTTCCGTTGCCCTCCTTGGCCTCATCGATAGAGTTGCTTATTATTTCAAAAACGCTGTGCTCACAGCCCTCAAGGCCGTCGCTGCCGAAGATAACTCCCGGGCGCTTACGGACCTTGTCGGGGCCTTTGAGCATGGTTATGCTTTCGTTGTCGTAGGATTTTCTTGCCATGGCAGTCTGTTCCTTTCCAATTTATCATTATCTTTCATTATAGCACAATTAGTTTCACTTGTAAAGAGTAAAATTCCGCTCCATATCACTCCGAGAAAGAGAGAAACGTAAACTGCCGGTTCTATATCCAGCCGCAGCACGAGAAATGCGGCGGCGGCCAGCACAGCGGCCCGGGGCAGGCTCCTGAGCGACAGTATCACCGCCGCGGCCATCAGCAGCCCCCAGAACACAACGGTGCTCCCGCCCACTATCATGGCGGCGATGTCGGCCACAAGAGCGCCGAGGAGCACAACGCTCCACTTCACCGTGCGCACCGACATTAACAGACAGCCCAGCATAAAGGCCGCCCCGGCGGGTAACACACCAATGAAAAAAAAGATGGATAATACGGCAAGGGTAGGGAAAAGTTGTTTTGTCATGTTGCACCTCAGAATTCAGTTAGGAGTTAGAAGTTAGGAGTTAGAAGTTAGGAGTTATGAGTTGATTGCGCATTTCTCATCTCTCATTTTTTCCATATATACTCTTGATATTCTTCCTGAAATCTGTTAAAATATTTACATAAGTACTAAAAGGACTGATTTTTATGACATTTGAAAAGGAAACAGAGCGCGCCATTCTCTGCGGCGTGCACACCGGCAGCCTTGACGTGCTCTCGGACACCACTGACGAAACTATGGCCGAGCTTCGCGAGCTTGCGCGGACAGCCGGAGCCGAGGTCGTGGGAATTATGGTGCAGAACCGCGACAAGCCAGAGGGCGCCACCTATTTCGGCGAAGGAAAAATAGAAGAGCTGAAGGCCGCCGTGGAGGCCGAGGGCGCCACGCTCATAATCTTTGACGACGAGCTGACCGGCAGCCAGATAAGAAACATCGAGGACGCCGCCGGAGCGCGGGTAATTGACAGAAGTACCTTGATACTTGACATATTCGCCCAGCGCGCCCGCTCAAAGGAGGGCAAGCTGCAGGTTGAGCTGGCGCAGCTGCGCTACAATCTGCCGCGGCTCATCGGCATGGGTCAGCAGCTGAGCCGCCTGGGCGGCGGCATAGGCACCCGCGGCCCCGGCGAGACCAAGCTCGAAAGCGACCGCCGCCACATACACCGCCGCATCGAGTCGCTGGAAAATGAGCTTAAAGAGGTCGAAAAGCACCGCGGGCTGCTCCGCTCCCGCCGCAGCAAGGACGGCGTGGCCACCGCCGCGCTGGTGGGCTACACCAACGCGGGCAAAAGCAGCCTGATGAACCGCATAACGAACAGTGATATTTTTGCTGAAAATATGCTTTTTGCCACCCTCGACCCCACGGTGCGGGCGCTGGAGCTTTCTGACGGAAGAAACGCCTGCATGATAGACACCGTAGGCTTTATCAGGAAGCTCCCCCACCACCTGATAAAGGCCTTCCGCTCCACGCTGGAGGAGGCCTGCGAGGCTGACGTGCTGCTTCACGTGATAGACGCGGCAGACCCGGAGCTTCAAAATCATATTCGCGTGGTTGACGAGCTGCTCTCGGAGCTGGGCTGCAAGGCGCAGCGCACCATAGCCGTGTTCAACAAGAGCGATATCGCGCCGCCCCTCTCTCCCCGCCCCAAGGGGGAATATACCGACTACGCCTTTGTGAGCGCCGCCACAGGCGAGGGAATCGAGAGCTTAATGACAATACTCGAGGACGCCTTGCCCGGCAAGAAGCGAAAGGTTACCGTGCTCATCCCCTACGCCCAGAGCGGCACCGCCGCAAAGCTCCACGACGGCGAGGTAATACTCGCCGAGAGCTACGAGAACGAGGGCACGAGGATCACCCTCATGGCAGACCCGGCGCTTTACGCGAGGATAAAGGAATTTGAGGTGACAGAGTGAGCGAGAATTACAAAACCGTCCGTGAGTTCGCCTTTGCGGAGATGATAGAAAAAAAGAGCCGCTTCATCGGCTACTGCCGCCCCGTGAGCACCGAGGACGAGGCCATAGCCTTCATTAACGCCGTCCGGGCCGAGCACCGGGAGGCCACCCACAACGTCTATGCCTATATCCTGCGCGAAAACAATGTTATGCGCTACAGTGACGACGGCGAGCCGGCGGGCACCGCCGGAGTGCCCGTTTTGGAGGTGCTCCGTAAGGAGGGCCTGACCGATGCGGTGATAGTGGTCACTCGCTATTTCGGCGGCGTTCTGCTGGGGGCCGGCGGCCTTGTGCGGGCCTACGGCAAGAGCGCCCGGCTGGGCGTAGACGCGGCTGTTCGCGTGGAGAAGCTGCTCTGCAACATATATTCGATAAAGACTGACTACTCCGCCTACGGCAAGCTGCAGTACGCCGTTATGGAGGGCGGATATATACTTAAGGACACCCG
>JAFLUQ010000088.1 GCA_022508735.1 Oscillospiraceae bacterium
TCCAAAAGCGTCTAACTTTTGGGGTGCATATCAAAAGGCGGATTTCGTTGTTTTTAGGCCACTAAGCTACGAACGAAAATCACCACTCGGCGTACCAATGTACGCCGTCGGGAAGGTTTGTGGCGGAGGTGAAACCTCCGCCACAAACTGATTTTCGTCCATTCTACACGATTTTTTGGACGGCCCTGCGTCGCCCCACACTACATGACGAGTTATTTATTTAGCTTTTCTTTTACAGCTATATACCGGGGATCGCTGCTCAGCTCTTTATAGCACGGGTAATTCATGTGGTCAAGCAGTATCTCCTGAAGCGTGCGTGTATCAACGGACTCCTGACGCTTAGTATATTTAACGCCGCGCACAAGCGGAGAATGATGTACAGACACCTCGGGCAGAGCGGTGTAGTTATATGTGTATTTTATCGCTGTCTCAAGAGCGACTAAAGCTTTTTCGGCTTCGCCCTGACGAAGCAATGCAGGTGCTTTGTCGTCCACATTATATAGGGCAAAGCGCCAATTCCACATGCCGTAGTCGTCGCTTTCAAAAATTTCCGCCGCAATTTTCTCGCAGAGATCAAGGCAAACAAGCCGCTCATCGTCGGGAATATCATGCTTTGCGTACCGCCATATGCCCTGAATCAACCAACTGCAATAATCATAGGTTCGCTGACGCATATGCTGCATCCTTTCTTCGCCCTCCAGCGCCCAGTACATATTGACCTCCCGGGAGCTGTCCTCACTGGGTAAGGATTCAAAGATGGCTCTCCCCTTCTCCTTCTCGCCAAGCTCGCAGTAATGAAAGCCCAGCCGGGACTTGGCGTAATAGCGTATAACATCGTCAGTGCAGCCGCGAATGATCTTTTCGCCTATTTCAATGATCTCATCCTTATATTTTTCGTTGTTTTCCTGCCAGTTTTCTATATTTCCGCTGTCATCACCTGAAATAAAGAGTGCATACATCAGCTTGTCGAGCAAAGCGTAGTTGTTTGGAAACTCCTTTACGCCTTCTCTGGCTATTCTGATACATTCATTGACGTCCCCATTCATTACAAAGCGTTGGAATTCGTCAAGATAGCTCTGCACCTTTGCCCTTCGCCGCTCCTCGTCCGCGCCGAGCAGCTCCTCTATCGTTACGCCGAAATATTCCGCAATATTGGGTAATAAGGCAATATCCGGGCAAGCTGCTCCTGTCTCCCAGCGGGAAACCGCCTGCGGCGAAACCCCGAATATGTCCGCCGCCTGCTCCTGAGTCAGATCTCTGTCCCGCCGAAGTCGGCGGAACACCTCATTAAAATAAATCTGCATAAAAACACCTCCGTAATATATTGAGCGCGCTTTAGCTTAATTATAAATACGGAGGGTCAAAAAGTCAAGCAATCAGATGTTGAGAAAAAATCAATTAAAGCGGGAATTAGTGCAAACAACGCCGCAGGCTATTTTTTCTCCGGCGTTGCCCGATGGCTGCGTCGTAAAATCGTCGGGCCTTGAGTGAATGATAACCGTTTTACCGATGATTTCATCAACTGTGAAGCGGCTTGTCAGGACCGACATATAGGCGCGTCCGTTATTGGCAAACAGGGGCGGCAGATCACCGGCATGATAAGGATGCGGGGCGTCACATGGGTCATAGTGCGTGCCTGCATCGGCAAAAGGGTCGGTTTCGTTTCCGGTGCAGCAGCTGCCGCCATGGATATGAAACGCGAACACACCGTAACAGCTCTCAATTTTGGGCAATCCGCAAATATCGGCGGTCACCAGTACGCCTTGCGGAGTCTGCTGAAATTTTACAAGGCCGTTTATATTAGGATATTCGTCACTGCCGTGTATCTGTGCCGCGGCAAATAGTTTTCTATTCATTTCAATACCTCCCACACTTAATGTATGCGAGTGTACCGCAAAAGGGACCGAAGCCGGTCCCTTTCGTATACTTAATATTCATTCGTATATTTCATCAAATCAACCAGATGCAGGAATTCCGTCCTAAAGCCAAGGGCGTCCTCCCCTATGCCCTCTTTTGCAAGAGAGATCACGCTGTTAAGGTCTGATATGCCCTTGTACTCAGAATCATTCAGTATCATTCCAAGCTCCGCCACAGCCGCTGCAAAGCGGAAATCGGCGCTCGGCTCGGAGAGCTCGCCGGTGATGGGATATTCCCTGAGTATGCTCTCGTCGCCCTTGGGTTCTTTATAGCGTATCTTAACGTTCATAAGCTCGTCGCTGCCGGTAAGTGTGCGTGTCTGGTATCTTAAGCCGGCGTCTGCCGCCTCACTGTCGGCGGGAACTATCTCATAGAATACCGTAACATTTGAGCCGCTCTGAAGCTCTCCGGCGTCCTTTTGATCGTTATCGAAGTCCTCATTATTCAGCACGCGGTTTTCATAGCCTATAAGCCGATACTCCTTAACCTTCTCAGGATTGAACTCAACCTGAATTTTAACGTCCTTTGCTATGGTGTATAAAGTCTTCGGCAGCTCGTCCACAAATACTTTCTTGGCCTCGCGGGCACTGTCGATATAGGCGTAGGTGCCGTTGCCCTTATCGGCCATAGTTTCCATACGGTTATCCTTATAGTTGCCCATGCCGAAGCCCAGCACAGTCAGGAATATGCCCTTGTCACGTTTTTCCTCGATAAGCTTTTCGAGCTCGCCTGTGGAGGACGGGCCAACGTTAAAGTCGCCGTCGGTGCAGAGGATTATGCGGTTATTACCGTCGATAAGCGACTTTTCGGCCTGTTCATAGGCCAGATTGAGCCCGGCGGAGCCGTTTGTTGCACCATAGGCGCGGAGCTTGTCAATTTCCGCGATGATCTTCTCCTTTTCAGAAACAGGAGTGCTTTCGAGCACCACGCCTGTGCCGGAGGCGTAGACCACAATGGAAACACGGTCGTTTTCGTCGAGCTGATCGAGCAGCATTTTCATTGAGGTTTTGACTAAGGGAAGTTTATTACTGTCATACATTGAGCCGGAAATATCCAGCAGGAAAACAAGGTTAGAGGGCAGCTTCTCCTTCAGCTCATCGCCCTGAACCGAAAGCATTGCAAGGTAATTGCCGCTGTTCCACGGGCAGACAGCCACCTCGGAGGACACTGCAAAGGGAGTGCCGTCCTCGGGGAGCGGATTATTGAAATCAAAGTAGTTTATAAGCTCCTCAGTTCGTATTGAGCCTTTAGGCGGCACACTTCCGCCCAGCACATAACGGCGCATATTGCTGTAGGACGCGGTGTCTGTGTCGATCGAAAAGGTAGAGAGCGGAGAGGTTACGACATTTTTAAACACATTTTCTTCATTTGAAGTGTATTCCTCGGTGTTGAAATAGCCGTTGTAAAAGCCGAAACTATCGCTTGGCTCGCTCAATGTTAAGCCTGCTTTGGCCACGCTTCCGCCACCGCCGCCACCGCCGCTGCCGGGGTTCATGGGGTTGCCGGGGCTGCTTATAGTCCATCCCCAGGAATATACTGAGTCATCATCGTCTATTTCATTGCTCTCCGGCAGATAAGCCTTTGTGTTCTCTATCAGCCTCTCGGCCTGAGCGCGGCTTAGCTGATCGCCTATCATGGCCGTAACACCGTCGGCAAGGCCCATATCCAGAGCCGACCTCACGCACCCAAGTGGATAATTGCGGCTATAGCCGTCTACATAGCGCACAATTATATTAAGCGCCTGCTCATATGTAATTTCATCGTCGGGGTGAAAGGTTCCGTCGCCGTAGCCGCTCATAAGCCCGGCATTGGTCGCTATAAGAATCGCAGCTCTGTTCGGATCGCTGTCAGGTACATCTGAAAACTCAGCTGCAGAAACCGGAGCGGTTCTGTCCGCAATAAAAGCCTCAACAAACATGGCGACAAATTCGCCGCGAGTAACGGTCTCGGCCTGCAGCTGCGCGTTTTCCGGCGTCTCGGCAGGAGCCGGGACGCCGGCCAGCATCAGTACTGCCATGATCAGGCCCAAAAATTTTGTCTTCAAAGTAAATCTCCTCCTTTTATATGGTTATTATATAATTTAGACGATATATGTTCCGTAAAAGTTCCCGGTTTTTGAAATTTTTTAAAATGAAAAGTCAGGGCGCACCTGACTTTTCATTTTATTATTTGATCGTGATCTCCATAACAGAGCAAGGCGGCATCTCAAAGTGAAGCTTGTCTCCGTCAAGATCAAATTTATCGAAGCTCTGAATAGCAACGGTATTTGGAGCTTCAAATGTGTTATGGTCGTTCACCTTACCGCTTCTGAGTATTCGGCCGGTAACGCTTTCCGCCCTCTTCCCTACCAGTGTGCAGTCCACCGGATAGGTGTTACTGAGGTCGGCATTGGATACGGTTATAGTGATAACTCCGTCCTTTTCGGATGCCGACGCGCTGAGGTTAGGGCAAGATATCTCCTGCCAGGGATTGACCTTGGCCGTGCCTATCTCAACGGTCTCAAGCCAGCTATCCAAAAGCTCCGCATCCATATGCGCTTTATAGAGGTCGAATACGTGGTAGGTTGGCGTGAGCAGCATCTTGTCGCCCTCAGTGAGGATAACGGCTTGGAGCACATTCACGATCTGCGCCAGATTTGCCATAACTATACGATCGGCATGAGAATTGAAGATATTCAGCGTATATGCGGCCACAATGGCGTCTCTCATGGTATTCTGCTGGTAGAGGAAGCCGGGATTTGTGCCGGGTTCGCAGGTATACCATGTGCCCCATTCGTCAACTATAAGCCCTACGCGGTGGCGCGGATCGAAGCGGTCCATAATGCTGAGATGGCCCTTGATGATCTTGTCCATATACATGGCCTTGGCTATGGTGATATAATATTCCGTCTCGTCAAACTCGATCGACGGCCCCTTCTCCATCCAGCCTCTGGGGTGAACATAGTAATGCAGCGTGATCGCATCCATCTGACGGCAGGCATTACGCATAACGTTTTCGGTCCAGCGGTAGTCGTCAACATTGGCCCCGCAGGCTATTTTATATACCTTATTGTCGCCGTAGTTCTTAACGTATGACTGAAAGCGGCGATAGAGGTCGGCATAATATTCAGGACGCATATTTCCGCCGCAGCCCCAGTTTTCATTGCCGACGCCAAAATATTTTACCTTCCACGGTTCCTTGCGCCCGTTCTCCTCGCGAAGCTTCGCTATCGGGGATAGTCCGTCAAAGGTCATATACTCTATCCATTCGCTCATTTCCTGAACTGTGCCGCTGCCGACATTGCCGTTTATATAGGGCTCACAGCCAAGCTGGCGGCAGAGCTCCATAAATTCGTGGGTGCCGAAGCTGTTGTCCTCCACGACGCCGCCCCAGTTGGTGTTAACCATTTTTTTGCGGCTCTCTTTGGGGCCGATACCGTCCTTCCAATGATATTCGTCGGCAAAGCAGCCGCCGGGCCAGCGAAGCACAGGGATTTTTATGGCTTTAAGGGCTTCAACCACATCAGTGCGCATGCCGCAAACGTTGGGGATATCGCTGTTCTCCCCTACGTACAGACCGCCGTATATGCAGCGGCCCAGATGCTCAGAAAAATGCCCGTAGATATTTTTATTTATTGTTGCTTTTTTGTTATAAGTATTTATAACAAGCTTACTCATATCATCACCTCGTATATATTATATCTGAAAAACCTACAAAAGTAAAGAGGAAAAAGGGATTTTTTCAAAATTTTGTTTGTATTTTGATTTGCTTATGTAAAATCCCACAGCCGTGATCGCTGTGGGATTTTTGCTGCTTATCATATAGTCACCTGCTGTTCCAGCATTTGACCGAGCTTACGATTCATGATATTCATCTGCCCCAGAAGTCTGATACGGCATTTGTTCAAGGCGGTATTATAAGGCTTTATCAAAACGTCAGCCACGCCAAGCATAAACGCCTCTGCTATAACATCGGCATCCTCCTGCTCAAGCAGCAGGATCATTATAGCGTTACGCTTTTGCTCCTCCGGCAGATCCCGCAAAAACTGAATGCCGGACCGGTCCTTAAGCCGGTCGTCCACAATGAGCATAACAGGCTCGCTATAGGCTCCCAGCTGCATCACCGCATCTTCTGTGGTCTTTAAAGAGGTGAGCAGGTAGCCCGCATCAAACAGCGCCCTTATATTCTCCTCTGTCGCACTGTCTGCACTCAGAAGAAAAACGCGCTGCTTGGCACTGCCTAACCGCCTGCTGATCTCCTCCCCTACTTTGTCGGAAAAACGGCTTGACATTTTTCTTCTGGATTTCATGTCATACATCTTATTGTCGGCCCGATTCATACAATCGTCCAAATTGATCAGCTCAGATGCCGGGCGGAAATCCCACCCGAAGCTCACTTCCACCATATAGGGCAGGCCGCTGTTTTCGTTGAAATCCTTCATACTTTTCAGCAGCTTCTTTTCTATTTCCATTGGAAGCAGAGAATCCTTCTCAAGCATGGCCATGATAGTGAACTCGTCGCCGCCTGTACGAGTCACGATCGCGGACGCCGGCACGGCCTTCTGCAGTATTTCCGCAATGGTTCTTATGGCCTTGTCCCCTTCCTCATGCCCGAATTTATCATTGATATACTTCAGTCCATTCAGATCAGCTGCCATTGTATAAATATATTGATCGCTCTTTTTTGCCTCTTTCAGCAGATCCTCTCCGAACCATGCCAGACCCTTGCGGTTATAAACATTTGTCAGCTCGTCAGTCATTCCCTGCTTAAAGAGCAGCTGATTATTCTTTTCAAGCTTGGCCAGAATATCAAGCTCCTTGGATTTGCGCTCATGAATATCACGCACCATATAGACGGCGGTATTATACACATCTGAGGCCTCATACTCGTCGCCCCTTGTAAGGATCAGCTCAGTCCAGCGATATTCTCCGGAAACACTCAGCAGTCTGCACTCCATCATCAGCGTCTTCTCGCTCTGAAGCCGCTCGTGCACTTTAGAAACCTCTGTAAAGTCCAGAAACTCTGTCACATCATCCGGATGAATGTAAGAAACCGATTTTTCACAAAAATCATCAAAATGCTGAGCATCTGTGGGAAATTGCTGTTTCTCATAATCAAAATACAGTCGGGTACAGTGGTTATTGTTCTTCATATCCACCGACATGATCAGATAATAGATCGACTGTACCGCAAGCTCCCTGGCCGCATACTGCTGCTGATTTGCCGGCACATAGGCCGTGGAGATCGCACCGCAGAGCTCACCGTTTTCATACACCGGGATCAGATTTCCCTCCATAATGAAGCCGAATCTGTCCATAGGTATGTAGTTATGGATACATTTTTCGGTCTCAAGAACCTCTTCCAGCTTTCCGGTGGGATCGATAAATTTACTGCCTATATGGATACCGTCCTTATCACCGTCCTCCGGATAGATATACTGCACGATACAGTTCGTGTCATAGATGCAGTAGTATATGTCAATGCTGATCAGCTTGCGGGTAATTTCAAGCAATTCCTTAAGCTGCTCCAATCTTTCTTGTGTCATAGAGACCTCCAGTTGTTTTAATACGTGCGTGCGTCAATGATCTCCTGAGTGACCTTATCGGCGGTGTATATGTCGTCTTCAGACACTATCCACTTATCGACGGTCTGCCCGGCTTTAAGCAGCACGGCCGTGTCGAATATCTGCTTAGCCAAGAGGGGTGTGCACTCAACAGTGCAGTTCAGCTCACCGGCAAGCACAGCCTCAAAGGCACCTTTTACGCCATCAACACTGACGATCTTTATATCCTCACCGGGTTTCAGCCCGGCCTCCTTGATGGCCTCAATAGCACCCAGAGCCATATCATCATTGTGGGCGAAAACGCCGTCGATGTGGTCGTAGGTCTCAAGCATGGCCGCCATTATAGCTCTGCCCTGATCACGGGTAAAGTCACCGGACTGATGGTCGATGATCTCAATATCCGGGCAGTTTGCTGCCATATAGTCGTCAAAGCCCTGCTCGCGTTGGATGGTAGCCGAGGCGCCTATAGTGCCCTGCAGTTCCACCACCGTGCCGCTGCCGCCCAAGAGCTCTTCCATAACGATAGCTGCCTGTTCACCGGCCCAAACGTGGTCTGAGGCGATCATGGTTGTGTACAGACTGCTATCGATGCCGGCATCAATGCCGCGGTCTACCAGTATGACGGGTATGCCGGCCTTTTTGCACTCGCCCAGGATCTCTTCCCAGCCGGTCTCGATAACCGGGGCGAAGGCAATAACGTCAACGCCCATGTCTATAAAGCCGCGGATGGCCCTGATCTGATTCTCGGGATTCTGCTCCGCATCAGCGAAATGCAGCTCAATTGTATCGGTATTACGAGCGGCGTACCACTGAATATCATTGGTCTCCGCATCACGCCAGCCGGATTCCTGGCCGATCTGAGCAAAGCCTACGACCAACTTATCATTATTGGTCTTAACGGTGCTGTTAGTGTCATTGCAGGCCGCAAGAGACAGGCACAAAACTGCCGCAAGCAGCAGGGATACAACTTTTTTCATTTTACATCCTTCTTTCTTTATGTATTGCGTAAAAGTAATTACTCATTGTCCTGATTTTCGCTGCGTCGCTTCGCCGATTGCCGTATCTTCTCGGAAATCTTGGAAGAAATGGGCTGTGGATCAAACAGGGGATGGTCAAAATAATATCCCTGCATGAGATCGACGCCACAGGCAATGACGGTTTTCATCTCCTCTTCTGTCTCAACACCCTCTGCCAGCACAAGGATCTGCTTTGTCCGCGCAAGCCTTACCAGATTGTGGATGATCACCCGTCGGCTGACATCATTGTCGCAGCCGCTGATAATAGAGCGATCGATCTTAATGATATTGGGCTGGATGGTGAGCAAAGCATATTCACTGTTATAACCTGTGCCGAAATCGTCAAGTGCCATTCTGCCGCCCCATCTCTTGATGAGCTGCATTTTGTGGGCGGCGCATTTGTCATCAGAGCTTTCGCTTTCAAGTATTTCCATGACGATATGCTTCAAAAGGTGTGGATGCTGTTTCTCCAGCGCAATCTCATCATCAGGCTCGAGCTTGCTGTTGGCAATGGAATTGATGAACACATTGGCGTTTTTCCCGATCCTTCCCTTGTCTACCAAAGCCTGGAAATCGGCCAGAGCCTTCGTCCAGGTCAGGCGCTCGATCTCATAGAGCTTGGCGCCGGTCTTGGCGGTTCTTAAAAGCTCAAGCGGGGACTGGAATATCTTGGATTGCACCCTCATGAGCGCCTCATACCCATATACCTCACCTGTTTTGGCTGAGATAATGCTCTGGAATGCGTATTTAACGCTGCCCTCGTCGATGATGCGGTTCATCTCCTCCACACCGGTTAACAGAACGGAATCGGCCGCATAGGTTTTCGTGTCGAATTCCGCGATCTCTCCTTTAGTGGAGTGTTTGATGGTATACATGGCAAAATCAGCATATTTCATTAATACCTCATAGGCCTGTGCATCGTCCGGATACCAGGCTACGCCGATGCTGGCGCGTATTCTGAAATGGGTGCCGTC
>JAFLUQ010000089.1 GCA_022508735.1 Oscillospiraceae bacterium
AATCAGCTTGTGACGGCGGCTTAGCCGACGGAACAAGCCCTCCCGACGGCGTACGATGGTACGCCGAGTGGTGATTTTCGTTCGTAGTTCAAGGGCTTAGAAATAAGGAAATCCGCCTTTTGGGCGGATTTTCCACGTTTAACAACTATTTATAGCTTTTAACACATAATCGCTTTAAAGCCAAGCCCAAAGCCCTTGAACGATCTGCGCGACTTTTTTCACGGCTCCTTTAGTCGTCGTGGTCAGCCGAGGCGTTTCCTATCAGGAAGATAAACGCGCCGATGACGGTGAATATACCGGCGATAATTATTACCGCGGCGGTGAAGAAGCTAAAGTAACTGTCGAGCACGATCTGAAGGAACTGCGTGCTGACCGTATGGGACGGGCGGAAGAATATAGCCGCCAGTATTACCATGACACCACTGAGAATGAACGACCAGCCGAGAGGCAGATATGTGGATTCACGGCATATAACGCAGATCAGAATAAGCAGCACCAGGCATATGAGCAGCATTGCACCGAGAATAACCAGTGACGTCAGATGCCGCGATATATCAGTGTAGCGGCTGAGGCGGGTCTCATCAAGAGCCCTGCGCGAAACCGCACCGAGATCGCCGTAGGTCTCAAAATATTCGGATATGACCTCATAATCCTCAGCAGTGAGCACTCTGCCCGTAAGGTTCTGCACCAAAGTTGAGTTTTCCCTGATGACGGCAGCGATCTCGTCACCGGTAAGGTCATTATAGCTCTTGCCCCTTAACAGGTAATCTGAGGCCGCTTTAAGCCTGTCCGCAATAAAGCGCTCCACGCCGGAGCCGCGAATAGCGGAGTTGATCTCCCTGTATGTAACAAGCACGTCTGAATTGTCGCGGATTATATCTATCAGTGCGGCGTTGCTGGGCGAGCGCTCAAGCCCCAGAACTTCGGTGTTCTGTATGCCGCCTATGGTTATTTCCGGCACATCCATATTCCGCACGGCCAGGCGGAAGGCATACTCACTGGTGGCCGTCTGAACAGAAAGCACAGAGATAAAGCCCGCAAGCGCCGCCGTCATCAGCACGAACAACACAAAGCCGGCAATGGCCACAACAGCTTTCTGCCCGGCGGTTTTCTTTTTGCCGCGCTTATTCTTGCGGGCCTGCACCTTCTTTACCTCTTTGCCACGGTTCTTCTTGCGCTTTTCCTGCTTTTTCTTCTCTTTTTCAAGATCAATGTTCGGTATATTTATTGGCTTGGGAGCAAACTCACTCAGCAGCTGGGCGTCGGTGCCCTCAGCTGCGGAATACTCCTCCCCGGCCTCAGCCGGTTCGCTTTGCTCGGTTATTTCTTCTTTTGTTTTTTCTTCTGTTTTTTCTGTTTCCGCTTCAGCTGCAACCGGAGCCGCCGCCTCTTCGGCCGCCGGAGCTCCGTCGACGTGTTCTGAAATATCTATTCGTCTCGTCTTTTCATTATCTGTATTTTCTTCATCAATCGGCGCGATCTCACGTTCTTTTTCATTGCCTATATCCGGCATAGCCGTCACTCCTTAGTATATACTATACTTTATATTATATAACACCGCTCATAAAAAAGCAAGTCTTTTTACAATTTTTTTACAAATCATGGTGCGGGGGCATTTCCCTCTTGACAAGCTAAGCCAATAATGTTAGAATATATAAAATACTATATTTATTTAAGGAGTGACAAAAATGGCGGAAGAAAAAAGATTTGTTGAAGAGATCACGCCTATGGACGTGGACTTCGCCCGCTGGTACACGGATATCGTAAAAAAAGCCGACCTTATTGAGTATTCCTCGGTTCGCGGCTGCTGCGTTGTTCGACCTTACGCCTACGCCTTATGGGAAAATATTCAAAAAACTCTTGATTCAATGTTCAAGGCCACAGGCCATGAGAACGTATATATGCCCATGTTTATCCCTGAAAGCCTGCTTCAGAAGGAAAAAGATCACGTTGAGGGCTTTGCTCCCGAGGTGGCATGGGTAACTATGGGCGGCAGCGAGAAGCTGACCGAAAGGCTCTGTGTGCGCCCCACCAGTGAGACTCTGTTCTGCGACCACTATAAGAACATAATCCATTCACACCGCGACCTGCCCAAGCTTTACAATCAGTGGTGCAGCGTTGTGCGCTGGGAAAAGACCACGCGTCCCTTTCTGCGCACAATGGAATTCCTTTGGCAGGAGGGCCACACCGCCCACGCCACCGCTGAGGACGCGCAGGCTGAGACCGAGCGTATGCTGAACGTATACGCCGACTTCTGTGAAAAGTATCTGGCCATTCCCGTGGTGAAGGGCCGCAAGACCGACAAAGAGAAGTTTGCCGGCGCCGTAGCCACCTACACCATCGAAAGCCTTATGCACGACGGCAAGGCCCTTCAGAGCGGCACAAGCCACAACTTCGGCAGCGGCTTTGCGGAGGCCTTTGGCATTCAGTACACCGATAAAGACAATAAGCTTCAGTACGTACACCAGACCTCATGGGGTATGTCGACCCGCATAATCGGCGCTATCATCATGGTGCACGGCGACGACAGCGGCCTTGTGCTGCCGCCCCGCATCGCCCCCACACAGCTCATGATAATCCCCATCGCCATGCATAAGGAGGGCGTTGTGGAGAAGGCCGAGGAGCTCAAGGCGCGCCTTGGCGAAAAGTTCCGCGTTGGGCTTGACCTGAGCGACAAAAATCCCGGCTGGAAGTTCAGCGAGTACGAAATGAAGGGTATTCCGCTGCGACTGGAGATCGGCCCCAAGGATATTGAAAAGAACAGCTGCGTGCTCGTTCGCCGCGACACCCGCGAGAAGATCTTCGTTTCTTTGGACGAGCTTGAAGCCAAGGTCGCCGAGGTGCTGGAGGATATTCAGAATTCCCTTTACAATAAGGCTCTTGAGCACCGTGAAAGCAGCACCTTCACCGCTGAGACTTATGAGGAGTTCTGCGACATCATCGAGAACAAGCCCGGCTTTGTAAAGGCCATGTGGTGCGGCGACGAGGAGTGCGAGAACAAGATCAAGGAAGATACCGGCGCAACCTCACGCTGCATGCCCTTCGAGCAGGAGGTTATCGGCGACAACAAGTGCGTATGCTGCGGCAAGGAAGCAAAGGCCATGGTATACTGGGGAAGAGCCTATTAATTAGTCAATAATAACAGCTCAGGCGACGGTTCACACCGTCGCCTGTTTTTCTGCGTTTATACCTCTATCAGGTCTATCAGATAATAGCATCTTTCTTCTGTGCACGCTATTCCGGCCATATTTCGGGCCATCGGTTCGCCCGAACCGCCTTCCCATTCAGCCCCGGCTGCTTCTATTTCCGCTTCTTTTATTTTGACCCATTCAATTTCATCCTTCTTCAGCCGTTCAAACTCTTCGTATGTCAATACGGTTTTTAAATATTGATATACCTCGTTCAAAAGCTCGTCCCATTTTTTATAGACCACACCCGACTCTCTGTTTATATCCATCTGTGACATGGCGTTTTCTAAATAGAGCTCCGCATAGCTCTCGATTTCAGCTGCCTTATCAAGAAATTCGTTTTTCTTTGCCAGCCTTACTTCCATAACCGTAACATCGGGAACAGACTCGGGTTCTGCTTCCTCCGCCGCGTCATTGACCGGGGCTGTATTTCCGCTATGCTTTAACAGTGTGTATTTTGCGGGAAGGCTCTTTCCGTTCGGCGTGAAGCCCTCTCCGCCGGACTGCACCCAAACATAGTCGTCACCAATGCCCCAATTGCAGTCATAAGTCGCATTCCATACCTCGTTGCCACCTGTGGCTCCGTCAGCCGGTAAATATGTGTTTTTTATGACACATTCCTCAATATAGTTCCAATTATCAGTGCCGTAAATTTTACCGCAGGCATTCCGAAGCCTGCATTTACGCATATAATTATTGAAGGTAGTATCCTTTTGGAGCACCGAAACACCTTCAAAATAAAATTCAACCGCCGGGCAGCTTATAGCCGCCGTTTTTATCCAATCGCCATTTCCCTCTTTAAGCCACTGGGAAAACACGGTTTTTCCGCCGGTTCTCTCAACCTGAACGCGCATTGAATACCATTTACCGGCCTCCCAATTATAGTTGGCTGTAACCTCTTTGCCCGTTCCTCCTACGCCAATATCTACGCCTGAGCCGTTATAGGCATACTCAACCGTTGAATATGCGTCAGTTGTGCCTGCCAGAGAAAGAAACAATGAATGCTTCCCGCCCTTATTCTGAAATCCGGCATAACCGCCATTCCAATTATGAACTGCCCAGTATGTATTTTCGGCGTCGATCTCACAGTACCAATCAACCTCAACAGCATCATATCTGAGATCGGATTCCCAATCAACATACATATTTGGCGCATGTCTCGGAATGCTGCTCTCTGTCCCATTATCCTGCGTATTATCCATGAGATTGCTCAGTCTGTATTCATTTCCGTATCCACGGGAGCCTTCGTCATCCGAGCAGCCTGTCAGCAGTGCCGCGCCGGATAAAAGCAGGGCTAAAACAAAAGCTGTCGCCCGCTTTGCAGGGTTTTGTTTGATTTGATACATAGTAATCTCCCTATCTTATGTATTATACATTTATTATATCACAAACATATACATAAAGCAAGATGTATATCCACTTTGCCTGCAATAAATTTACAGTCTCCTACCCCCTTCTCGCTTGACAAAATGTGGCTACGGTGCTATAATTTTACTATATTAACGGACACAGGAGGCCGAGCCTATGACCGGCGAGCTTTCACCCAGGCTTAATATGATACTTTCACTCGCACCCGAGGCCGGGAGCTACTGTGATATCGGAACAGACCACGGCTTTATCGCCATAGCTCTGGCTCAGCGTGGCAGCCGGGTGCTGGCGGTGGATATAAATTCCGCTCCGCTTAAGGCCGCTGAGGCCAACGTGCGCCGCCTCGGCGTGAAAAATGTGGAGCTTCGCCGCTCTGACGGCTTTTCGGCCGTTGGCGAAGGCGAGGCGGAATGTGCCGTTTTGGCCGGAATGGGCGGCGACCTGATAAAGCGGATAATTTCATCCGGCATAAAGGGCACAAAGTATCTTGTGCTGCAGCCCCAGTCCCTTATCTATGAGCTTAGGGACTTTCTGGCGGAAAACGGCTTTGTCACCCTTGACGAGGCGCTTTGCCGCGAGGAGGACCGCTTCTATGTCTCTATGCTGATTCGCCCGGGAAACGGCCCGATTTCACTTTCGGAGACAGAAAAGCGCTTAGGGCCTGTGCTGTTAAAAAAACGGCCATCGCTTTTTGTGGATTATGTAAACGACGAGATCCGTAAGCTGCGCCTTGCCCTGTCAAAGATAGAGCATAACGGCGCGGTCACAGCCAATAAGGCGGAATATGAACGACTTATAGCTCTATATGGAGGTATATTAAATGATCAAGCTAAGTGAAATAATCAGCTTTATGGAGGAGCGCTTTCCTCCTTCCTACGCCGAGGATTACGACAATATAGGTCTGCTGGCCGGGCGTGGCGGGCGCGAGGTCAGCAAGGTGCTGCTCTGCCTTGACTGCGACAAATTCGTTGTTGACGAGGCCGTCCGCGAGGGGGCGCAGCTCATAATCAGCCACCACCCTGTTATATTCGGCGGCATAAAGTCTGTGACAGACGGCTCACCCGACGGCGAAATGCTGCTGAGCGCTATAGAAAACGGCATATCCATATACAGCGCTCATACAAATTTAGACAGCTGCCCCGGCGGCCTCAGCGACTATCTTTGCTCCCGTCTGGAGCTGACGCCCACCGGGCCCATAGAGGGCAGCGCGGGCCGCATATGCACGCCCCGCGAGGGTCTGCGCCTTTTGGAGCTTTGCTCTAAAATAAAGGCGGAGCTGGGCATTGAAACGGTGTGCACCACCGCCCGCATGAATCGGCCTGTAAAATGCGTTGCCGTGTGTAACGGCAGCGGTGGAGAGCTTTGGCAGGCGGCCCGCGCCAAGGGTGCGGACGTGTATATCACCGGCGACGTCAAGCACCATATGGCCCGTGAGCTTTACCTCTGTGAAGGGCTGGAATTTATCTCCGTCAGCCATTACGACAGCGAAAAAATCGTCACCGAGCTACTGTTCGACAGCCTTAAGGAGCGGTTCGGCTCCGGCCTTGAGGCCGTCATATCCAAGGCGGATCAGAGCCCTTTGATAGAGGTATGATCATATGAATATTATCGGTCATTTTAAAACCATAACATCACATAAGCTGATGGTCATGCGCTACTGCTTCCGGGTGGGGCTTTATTGGCGGGGACTCATGCACGACCTCTCAAAGTACACGCCCACGGAGTTCATTCCCGGCGCCAAGTATTATCAGGGCAACCGCAGCCCCAACAACGCCGAGCGTGAGGATAAGGGCTACAGCACGGCCTGGCTCCACCACAAGGGCAGAAACAGGCATCATCTTGAATACTGGACGGACTATGCCCTTGGGGACGACAAACGTATTGTTCCCGTTGAAATGCCGAAAATATATGTGGCGGAAATGCTTTGCGACCGGATCGCCGCCAGCCGCATATATAAAAAGGAGGCCTATACTGACGCCTCGCCCTACGAGTATTTCATGCGCTCTAAGGAGCAGAATGTTATTCACCCTAAAACAAAGGAGCTGCTTCTTAAGCTCCTTATTATGCTTAAGGACGAGGGTGAAGACGCCACGCTCGAATATGTAAAACGTGAGCTTGTAAAGAAAAAATAATATTTAATATACAAAATGGTATTTACTTTTTCGTTAATCTGATGTAAAATTAAAATATATTTTGATTCCGAAGGAGTGAACCATATGTTCAATAAAAGGAAGATCGCGGCTCTGCTTGCGCCTGTAATGCTGCTTTCGTCGGTTCCGGCCTTTTCCGCCGCCGACGATGCGGCCTCGCGCCAGGCCGCGATTTATGAATTTGTGACCGCTGTTGGAGAAAACAGCTTCTCCGGCACCGCGGCCGACCTCTCGGCCTATGCCGACGGAGCTGCCGTAGATGAGCGGTATAAATCAGCGGTGGCCCTCGCCGTCGGTAACGGACTGATAAAGGGCTATGATGACAATTCCATCCGCCCGGAAAACACAATAACCCGCCTCGAAGCGCTTATAATACTCGGCCGCTGTCTGCCGGGCATCGACGCGGTGCGCGGCTCCACAGACTTCACCGACGTGCCCGAATGGGCCGAGGCCGAGATCGACAGACTTTACCGCGCCGGGCTTGTGAACGGCTACGGAAACGGCTTGCTCGGAGCCGACGACAACATCACCTTCTCGCAGCTCGCACTGCTGACCGAGCGCGTAAGGTCGGCAGGCGCCAAAGCTCCCGATCTCGAGCCGGGCCTTAAGGACGACTTCTATTCCACGGTGAACGCCGAATACTTAGCGAACACCGTCCTTGAAAGCGGTGAGCTTTCCGCCTCTTATATGGATACAATAGCAAAAACCGTGAACGACAGACTGAATCAAATAAGCCTTGACATCGTGGCCGACCATAATGCAGGGCTTATCCCCTACGACGACGCCATGGACGACGAAGCGGCCAAGCTCTACAAGCTGGCGCTCGAAAGCGATCGCAGCAGCGACACAGACCTTGGGCAGCTCAAGGTTCTGCTCCGCAAGGTCATGTCTTCTGACGATGTGAACGGCCTGGCCATAGTGAACGGCGAGCTCATCCGTGACTACGGCGTGAGCGTGCTTTTCAGCGTTGGTATCCCCTATGCCGAGCGCAGCAAAAACGTGCGCACCTCCTTCGGCATTCAAATACAGTATCTGGGCACCGGATATAACCGCGGCATCTGGGAGGAAGTGGACGGTTCCCGCGAAAGCTACACAAAGTATATCTACCGGCTGATGACCCTCATGAAGGACGTTCTGGAATTTCCCGTCACCGAGGATTTTGCCCGCCGTGTGACGGATATGCAGATCGAGATCGAAAAATCCGCCCCGACCCTCAGGGAGAAAATTCTGCAAAGCCGCGACGCCGCCCCTGACAGCGATAATAAAGATGATGATAACCGCTTCACCTACAGAGAGCTGCGTCTCCGCTACAGCGAAGACCGTGACGACGAGCTTCGGCACGACTTTCACAACAATGAGCTTGCTCAGTCGCCTATAACAAACACGCTCAAAACCATCAATGAAAGAGCCGATCAGGATACAAAGACGAAATACGTCATTCCTTACCCCGAATATATGGATAAGGCCATAGATATGCTCTATGACGCCGATCCTGACGTTATAAAGGCCATAGGCTGCATAAATCTGCTTGAGGCCTATATGTCCTTCCTGCCCCGCCCATACAGGGACGCACGTGCCCAGTTCTCCCGCGATATACTCGGCGGCGGCGAAATCGAGACCAGTGCGGACTATGCCACAGGCATGGCCACCGCGCTGTACGCCGAAAGCTACGAAAAACGCTACCTTGCCAAGTACGGCTCGGAGGCTGAAACTGAGGCCGCCAAGGCCCTCACCGAAGAGATTCTTGACGGCTTCCGCGAGAAGCTCAGAAGCAGCAGCTATTTTTCCCACACTACTGCTTCAAAGGCCATTGAAAAGCTCGACAAAATGACCTCAAAAATCGCCGAGGTTGAGCGTTCCGTGGGGGACGATGAGCGCTACCTCATTATATCTTCAAAGAATACGATGATCGACTTGGGTATCTCGCTGAATCGCGCAGGCAACTCCCTCTACCGCAGAATAAATGCCGCCTCGCCCTGTTATACCGTGAACGCAAGCTATGACCGCTATCGGAACAGCTTCAGCGTGTATGCCGGATTGATAGAGGCTCCGTACTACAGCGAATCTCTCACCGAGGAAGAATTGCTGGCAGGGCTCGGCTTCGTCATAGCCCACGAGATCTCTCACGCCCTTGACGAAAGCGGAAGTCTTTACAACTCCACAGGCATATACGGCAAATGGTGGGACGATTCGGACCGTGCGGCTTTTACTGCAAAGGCACGCAAGCTGGCCGAGATCTACTCCGGCCATCAGAGTGCCGTCAATAATAACATTGACGGCGAGCTGACCAGCGACGAAAATATTGCCGACATCATGGCTATGGACTGCATACTCACCATTGCAAAGGAGAAAAATCTCGACCTTGACGCTCTGTTCAGGGCCTACGCCCAGAACTGGGCGGAAGTGCGTTCCTCACGCTATGACCGCTACTGCACCAAATTTGATACGCACTCCGACGGCAAGACCCGCGTTAACGCCGTATTATCCAATTTCGACGAATTTTATGAGACATATGGTATAACTGAGGGCGACGGAATGTATGTTGCACCGGGAAATCGAATAAAGTTCATATAGGGAGTGTAAAAAAAATCGCTTTGTAGTGTGGAGGCACAGGGGCCGGCCGAAAAAATCGTGCAGAACGGAC
>JAFLUQ010000009.1 GCA_022508735.1 Oscillospiraceae bacterium
AACATTCAGGATATACTTCCCCTTCTTGAGCAGATCGTTCAGATGGGCAAGAAGCTGCTCATAATCGCCGAGGACATCGAGGGCGAGGCCCTTACTACCCTTATCGTTAACAAGCTGCGCGGCACCTTCACCTGCGTTGCCGTTAAGGCTCCCGGCTTCGGCGACCGCCGCAAGGCCATGCTTCAGGACATCGCTATTCTGACCGGCGGTCAGGTAATCAGCGAGGAGCTTGGCCTCGATATCAAGGAAACAACTATTGACCAGCTGGGCCGCTGCCGTCAGGCTAAGATCCAGAAGGAGAACACCATCATCGTTGACGGTATTGGCGACAGCAAGCTCATTGCTGACCGCGTATTCCAGATCAGGAACGAGATCGAGAACACAACCAGCGACTTTGACCGTGAGAAGCTTCAGGAGCGTCTTGCCAAGCTGGCAGGCGGCGTAGCCGTTATCAAGGTCGGCGCGGCCACCGAGGTTGAAATGAAGGAAATGAAGCTCCGCATCGAAGACGCCCTTGCCGCCACAAGAGCGGCAGTTGAGGAAGGCATCGTAGCGGGCGGCGGCGCCAGCTATATTGCCGCAACCAAGAGCGTGGCCGCTTTGGTAGAAAGCCTTGAGGGCGACGAAAAGACAGGCGCGTCCATCGTGCTCCGCGCCATTGAGGAGCCCGTCAAGCAGATTTGCGCCAATGCCGGCGTAGAAGGCTCGGTCGTTGTTGACAAGATCAAGAACAGCGCCGCAGGTGTAGGCTACAACGCCCTGACAGACGAGTATGTTGACATGCTGAAGGTAGGTATCGTTGACCCCGCGAAGGTTACCCGCAGCGCTCTTCAGAACGCAGCCAGCGCCGCGGCTATGATACTCACCACCGAAAGCGTAGTCGCCGACCTTCCCAACAAGGAGGCCGACGCCGCAGCAGCTCAGGCGGCAGCTATGGGCGGCGGAATGTATTGATCATTTCTGAGCTAAAGAGCTGATAATAATAAAGGACCGTATCATAACGCCCACATAAAACGGGCTTATCTGATACGGTCCTTTTATTTTCGGCTCTCTTATGCTTATTCAGCTTCTCATTGCTCTGAAAGCGCCGCGCCGGCCTTACCTTTCAGGAATCCGGCTATAGCGTCCAAAAGCTCTGTTTCCAGCTTTTCAGGCAATGTAAACTGGGGCTTTGCCTCGATCACCTTAACAGCCGGCGTATTTTCCTGCATAAGCTGGATGTCATCAAGCCTTAAGGCCACGCCGTACTTGTCAAGGGCGTCCTTTGCCATTGCCATCAGCTTTTTCTTATTATCTCCCCTCCACAGCAGCTCCAGGGTCTTTCTTTCAAGAGCATCCGGGGCAAGGCTTAACATAAGCTTGATGCCCACCTTTGCAAAGCCCAATAAGCCGTAAAGCAGCGCGCCAAGCTTTTTATCATTCCCGGCCATATCTATAAGCGCCTTGTAGTCAGCCTTGATGCTGCTCACCTGAAGGCAGAGCACGTCATTTTGCTGTTCGACCCACAATCTGCCGACGGCAACGTGCTTTCCCCATTCATTATTGACAAGAGCCTTATTCAGCTCGCGGCAAATGTCGGTTGAGTATGTGTTGACCAGATGGATCGCGAGCTCGGTTTTTGTCTCCTGCCCGAGCTGATCCAGCAGACTGAGCGCAACGGGCAGCGTATCATCGCCCAGCTTCTTTAAAAGACGGACTGCAATATTCTCCGGTTCCATAGCGTCAAGCATCGCTTTGAGCTCCGGAAACATCTGACGCAGAGTCTTTTCATAATCGATATCACTGATTTTAACACTTGCTGATAACATATATATTCCTCCTTTATACAAAGCTTCGATTTACAAGGTTATTATAACGCATAATAACTCGAATATTGTCAACAGAAAAGCGACAAAAGGCCGACAGAGGCTTCACGGTTACTTGTCAAGCTGTTTTTGATAATCGCTGAGCAGCGAATCCACCCATACGGCCTTCATGATTTCCCAGATGTCGTTGAGCGATTTTTGTATCTCCATAAACTGATCGGCGTCCTGAGAGAGCTGCGAAAGATGCCCCATAACGGTTTTCTGGCGCTCGCTCAGCTCAAGCATTTCATTTGAAAGCGCCTGCATTCTGTTCATGTTTTCACGCGAGTCGCTTTCCGTTTGGCTATAAAGCTCAGCAGTCTTTTTTACCTCCTCAAGCGCAAAAGCACAGTAGTGCTCAATTCCGCGGACAAGCTCCTCATTGGCCTCGGTGACTCTGCGGGTGCTCTCACCCGCCAGCTGCCGCTGCTCGTCAAGCAGCTGTTTAAGCGACTGTGAGATCAAGGCCTTGATCTCATTGGCTTGGCCGAGCGACGCCCGGGTCAATTCTTTAAACGAAGACTCCGCGGCTTCTTCTTCTGTTTTCTGGTTCTGAATAACTGCGTCTATGCGGCCCTGTAGCTGAGCCTTAAGCTCCGCCGCGTTCCTTCTCGACAGATCGCCGTCCATCGTGACCGTCTGCTCCAGTCGGTCGGCGGTCTCCCTGATCTCCGCATATCTGTCATCCATCCTGCTCTGAGCCTCTTCCTGCCTTTTCATAAGCCTGCTCAGCGACTCCCGAACGACTGAGATATCCCCTTCAAGCTGCTGTTTTGCAGCTGATATGCCCTCGCCCGTCTGCTCGCTTGACGAGGTCAAATGATTAAGAATAAGCTGCGACATACTCCCAATTTCTAAAAACGTTTTTTTATGCTCCTCCTGTATCTTATCGGATATAAGGCGGACGCCCTGATTCTCAACATCGTACAGGCTGATGAACCTCTCGCTGAGCTGCGCTAAAACAAGGCGCTGGTTTTCAGCGATAAGCGCGCTGTTCTCTTGTCTCAGTGCCTCAATTTGCTCTGTCAGCTTTTCTATTGCCTTTCGATCTGCCAGACCGAGTGCCGACCATATGCTCATCGTGATCCTCCTGTTCTAAGATAAATTGTATGCAGGCCGCAGCCTCCATTATCGGAACACATTCCTCCTCAATTTTACGGATGTCAAGCTCACCGCTCGACTGCTGCTCCGAAAGCCGCCTGTATCGCTCTTCTGTATTCTTTAGCTGCTGCTCCTGCATAACGATCTTCTGCTCAAGCCTGATATTTAGCTCCTCGTTGAGCATATTGATCTGCCGCTTCAGCTGAAGCCCGAAATGCTCCTGTGCGTCTTCAAGAATATCCTGCATGTATTTTGACATTCTGCTTTTTTTCTCACTGCCCGGCTCCATTTTAAGCAGCCGCTCAAACACGGGATCATTCTCGGAAATATGCTCCTGAGCGTAGTTGATGATCGTGTTGGCGAGCATGCTCTCCGTCTCGGACTGACGCTTGCGGACCAGCTCAACCAGCTCCGGGAAGGACTCCTCCAGCGTATCCGCAAACTCATCGAAGCGGCTCATTGCCGAATATATGCTCGCCTCCTCGGCCTCCTTTGCCTGCTCGCTTATCTCCGACCGGAAATCTGCAAGAGCCTGCTCAACGCCCTTTCTGCTTTCGATGCTGCCGCTGTTATAGCTGCTGCCTCCAAGCTTGTCGATAGCCCAATCGACAGCCTTTGAAGCTGCGTAAGAAAGCGCTGTAGAGGCAACCTCTACTGTTTTTTGTGCAACCTTGGTGACCGTTTTCGCCGTCGAGCGGACGGCCGAGGCCAATTTAGAGAAAAAACCCATATCGATCCCCCCTACAGACTTTCTATGAGCTGAAGATTAAAGGCCCGAACGGCCTCGGCCGCCTCTCGTATCTCTTTATTCTTCACCTTTGCTATTTCATATGCCTTGCTCGACTCGTCCAGCTTCTTTTTCAGCTCCTCCGTACCCTTGTGTGAGCTCAGCAGAATATCTTCATTGGTCTTCTTCACTTCTCTTACGATCCGCCTCATCTCTGAGCGGCAGCGAATGAACTCGTCCCTGATGTCACGCATCAAAAGCTCCTTGTAGCGTGAGAGCAGATTCCTCGACAGGCATTCCCTGAGTGCCGGTATACCGCTGTCCTCTATAAGGGCCTTCGCATCCTCCGGCTTTTCTCTCAGAGAAAAAACATCGTATCTGAGGAATTTTTTTAACGTGCTCTTAGCGTAGGCCTCAAGATTGCCGATATCCTCCGATTCAAAATGAGCGGAAGCCTCAGCCTCGCCCGACTCCAGCTGTTCTATCTCAGCGGCCAGCGTTTCTTCATCCAGCCTTGTAAACTTTTCTACCAGCAAGTGCATCTTGCCCGAGGTAATCAAAATATGCCTCCTGGCCTCTTCTTCATCCGTATAGCGCTTCGCGTCAACCAGATGCTCCGCCCACCCCTTGATGACCTTTTCGCATTCACGGTTATTGTTCTGGTCCTTCTGGGTGGCTACTATATATGCTTTTTCTTTGTTGGAGCCGACATAATCTAACGCCGTCGTGATGCTTTCCAGCCCCTCTGTTGTGAGAGCCTTTGTCGGGACGGCTATCAATACGGCATTTGCCTTTTTTACATAAGCCTTGGTAATATCCGAGCGATACTGCACCGGGTCGTGCAGACCGGGAGTATCGACAAATACCACCTCGTCGGGCATGTCAAACACGCTGCGGTCAATGCCGACCTCTACCTCAGAGGCGAATAAGTGGTCGTACGAGCGGGCGCTCGTCCAATGCTCCACCTGACCTCGCAGCTCCTCCACGGTTGCACAGCGCTTTTCAAGAGGCGCATGGCCCAGCCATTTGCCCGAGAGCTGCTTCACCTCGGGAGTGGAAAGCAGCCCGGACAGTTTTTTGCTCGTACTTTTTTGGGCGCTTTCACAGAGCTTGTTCCATTCTTCCTTATTGTGAAAATACACCCTTATGTAAAACCGATCGGCGGAACGGAACTTTGTCAGCGACGCGGTTTCCGGGTTGATATCCACCGACGCGATCTCCGTGCCCATCAACGCGTTCATAAGCATGGACTTGCCGGCCTTCATAACGCCGACTATAGCTATCTGAAATTCCGCGTTTTTGCAGTGATCATACAAGCGCTCAAGATCGCTTTGCAGCATCTCTGTTACGCCGGGTATTTTTGCAACAGCGGTCAGCCGTTTTGTTTTCTCGATCACCTTGGCTATTTTTCTCGCCTCCAGATCCCAACAGATGCTGTAATCGGAATTATCATGTGATACGAACTGAGAGATCTGAGAAAGCTTGTCCATAGTTTCCTGATTCATGGCTCTCACCTTTATCTGATGCACTCTTCCGCAGGACGGGCATATTGTTTGCTCCTTCATCATGGCTCGTCCGCACTGAGGGCAATAATTGCTTGCAGTTTCCATCATTTTAAGCATACCCGAAACAAAATCCTCCTGCAGCTCCTGCTGAGGCATGGCGCCGCGAACAGACGACAGATCGATTTCATGGGCCGTTTCGTCAGAAAGACGGCTTAAAGCCGCCACAACAGCTATCATGCTCAGCATATCTGTCGAATTACGTATGGCCTTCCTTTTTTCCGGGTTTTTAAGAATATTCTTTAAATAGCTGTCAAATCCGTCAAGCCATATGTTGTTTTTATTACACATGGTCATGAAAAATTTACCGGTAGAGCCGGGCAGCATTGCCAGATTTCCCCGACCCTGCATAAACCCCCGGGCGCTCTGCCTGACATCCTCTTCTCCCTCTTCCGTATTAAGGTTGTCGGCGCGGGTAAGCACCATGCAAAAGTTGCCTGACGCGCTTTCCAATTCATTTATCAGATTCTTCTCAGTGATTACGCCAAGCCGGCCGGAATTGCAGCAAAGCACGGCCATATCTGCGTCAGTGATCGCTCTGCGGCTCATGTGTTCAAGCTCGCCGCCCTTTTCATCGTCAAAGCCGGGAGTGTCGATGAATTCTACGTTGCCCCTTAATATATCCGCCGGCATTTCAACATGCACTGTGGTGCAGCCCTTAGGCAGGGGGCTCTCTCCCCTGATGACCAGCTTCGACTGCTGTTTATCCAGAGTTACCCGTCTATTATCATGGTAATAGAAGCAGGACAGCTCCGGGCCGTACCTGATCCTCGTTACGACCTTTGTGATCGGAGTGGTCCCGGTAGGCAATTCGTATTCACACTTAAGCAGGGCGTTGATAAGGGTGCTTTTGCCTGCTGAAAACACGCCGCAAAAGGCCACTCTGAAGGGGGCGTTTTCGTTATTATGCTCCGCCACCCGCTTCCTCACAACGGCGCTTTTCTGCTTCAGGGTCTCCTCCACCTTATCAAGCAGAGGTTGGCAATTTTCCAAAGAATACATCGTCTGCAAAAACACCTGCGAAAACATGTCCTGCTGCATTACTTTCATTCTCAGCTCCAACTTTCTTTTATGATCTGCCAAGAGGCTGTGTGCTTCTCTTCACATTTCGTATTATACTCCTCGCCCTTTACAAAGGCGTCAACAAAAAAGCGACATTTTCCGGCATAGACCGGGCGGTTCAAAATTGCAGATGCCTCGGGCTTTTCCCGCATTTTTCGCCGGTTTTGCCTGATATTCGACTATTATTAATATTATATATTGCGCCCCCAAAAAAGTCAATATATTTTTACGGAGGCGCTCTCACCGGGAGCGCTCTGCGCGGCCTCAGCCGCGGATAAAACCCGGCGGGTCTCCATCAAAGCGGCGCCCAGAAGATTTTCGCCGCGCCAATTATTCGGATCCCCGATCGCCGGATCATCCATGGCCAGACCAACGCCCCAAACAGAGTCGTATGGGCTGGCCTCCGCCAGAACGCTGTCTCCGGTTTTAAGCAGAAAGTCTTTCAGCCCGGGATTTTGAGAAAACTTCGCTATATTCCCCTGCAATACGATACCGTACTTATGAAGGCTCCATACGTCCTCGTTAAAGCCGCGTATCTCTCTTCCTAACGCCTTATAAGCCTTGGGATTGTCCGCCTGCATGATTTTTTCATAGGTTTCACGGTCGTCGAACAGCAGAGCCTTCTGCGCCATCATGTACTGCTCTGTTGTATAGTAGTTGACGCCGCACTGCGTAAAGCTGCACGGATACCACTGACTTAAACAGGATTTTTTGATTTCTCCCGGCCGCGCGCTATGTCCCCAGAAAAATATAAACCTTATTTCCTCTCCGCAGTTATATCTCTCTACAACTGAGTTACGATCAAATCCTTCCACCGTATACACGCCTTTCTTTATTCCTTTGCTCTGATTTTCATAAGAATTTCTCCCAGATGATTCTCTCCCCGACAGCTGTACAGATCCATTCCCCAAAAAGCATCCTTCCCCTGATTGCCTGCAACCAGAACGGCATTTCCCGTAGCCTTCAGCCTGGCCGCCAGCTCGGGATTTTGCGAAAATTTTGCCCACAGGATATCTTCCATCAGCCGCAGCCTGTCAGCCTCCCAACCGCTTCGGGGAACACATTGTTTACCGTAACGCTTCGCTTTTTCAGCGCCGCAGCCGACAAACCGCAGCCGCTCGGCGTCACCTTCACATTTAGACGCCTGAAAAGCCGCCTCCGCGCACTGGTATGTCAGTCCGTCCCACACAAAGGGTGCGGTATAGTCGTTGCCTAAAAAATCATATTCTCCTTGGAAACGCTCGATCTCCACAGGGAAATCCTCCACAGACAGCTCCTTAAGCTTTTCCCACACTTTTGGATGAAGCAAATCCTCTGAGGACTCTTTACTCATCATTCGCTTTCGAACCTCAGATGAGCTTATTTCTTTAGTTCCCTCCGGTTCGGCGGCAAACACAAAAGAACCGTAGAAACGCTTTAAGACCGGATCCTGCATGACGGCGGTTTTGGCCTCCGCATCATGACGCGAAAAAAGCACCACCCCATAGCGGGCCAGAAGATCAGAAGCCTCCGCCCATTTTCTTATAAGCCCCAGCTTGTCGATACCGGCCAGAAGGTAGATATTTGCGTCGGGAAATTCCTCTTCGGCCTTACGCAGGGTTTGATAGAACGTCACCTGAGCGACGCCGAGATCCATTTCGCTCACCGTAAGACCGTCGTTTTGCTCACACATGGAGCGCAGCATATCTGTGCGCAGTCGTTCACTCAGGCAAATTCTCTCGCCGTCTTTGCGCATTTTCCGTTTCAGATATGCCCTGCTCACGGGAACAAAGACTCCCTTTTCCGCTTTGAGCTCGTCAACCGCCGCCCGCATCAATTTATAATGGGCAATTGTCGGAGGATTGAAGGATCCGCCCATCACAACGATCTTCTTTTCCGCCATTGTTTCACCCTCCTGTTATATTCCGGTCAATCGTTTATATTTAAAGACAAAAGCTCCGGCTCAAAATATTCGTGCACCTCACTGCTGCCATCAACCGTATATCGCCACAGCACGTCGACCTTATCGCCGTTTATGCAGGCTATTTCAACACTGTATTCCTTCTCGCCGCTGTCTACCATGAAAGCGACGCTGTCACCCTCATATTCCTCGGGCGTAAGAGAAAAGTAATTCACAACCTCTGCCATAGCTTCGGCATTAAGCCTCACGGCCTTGTCGAGCCTGAACACAAGCGCCGCCTTTTCTTCGCCGAGCCAGCCGAAGGCCGGGGAACGGTAAGCTGCCGTCCCTGCTAAAGCGGCATGATGGAATTCACCTAACATAGAATAGCCGCTCTTCGGATGGATAATGTCTGACGAGATCGCTATCAGCGGGTTCTCGGCTTCAAAGGCGTTAAGATCAAACCGTAAAAAGGTTTTCCACTGCATACGCTTTGGAGCGGCGGGAATGAACGGTATTCCCGAATCGGTAAACGAATACTTAAACACCCCATAATTGGGAAGATTGTTATTTTGCGCCGCAATTAAAACATATCCGAGGCGCGCCAGCTGCTTTGGCGTTCCGCTCTTTAATATGGAATAACGTTTATACATCATGGCGTTTCCGACCGAGGCGTACTGCGCGAACAGCTCAAGGCAGCTTTCATAAGCCTCGTCAGTCAGCCGCTCGCCGCTCGGCTTAAACAGATAAATCGCTTCCTTCGCGCCCGGCACGCCTGCTTTAACGGCCTTTTCAAGGTACTCCGTTCCCTTTTCAATATCGCCCCTGCATATTATCCCCTCGCAGAGAAAGCAGCCGGCTGTGTAGCAGGCCCTGCCGTTTCCGAGGTCGGCGGCCTTGAGGCACCATTCGAGCGCGCTTTTATAGTCCGGCTCCTTTCTTGTGACCAGATTCCACGGAAGCACGGGAACACCTCTTTGCATTAACTCTAACATATTCGACTTTTCAATCTGACGGAACGGCTTTGATAAATATAGGCTTACTATTGCCATCATAGCCTCTGTATTGCCGAGATCGGCGGCCTGCTTATATTTCTCAAAGGCGCCCTCAAGGTCATTTTTCCGTTCAAGCTCAGCGCCCGCCGCAAGCAAATTTTTTGCGGAATTTTTACCGTTACAAAGAGAATCAAATAATCCCATAGCTATACCTCCGCTTTCTCATTTTTAAGTGTCGGCTAAAATTCATAGCTGTAATAGCCGCGCGCAATTTTGCGCCCGTCCGCCAGAGACCGCGCGCATACCTCTACGGTGCTGCTGCCCAAAACAAGGTCGGTGACCACGCCGTCTGTCCACTCGGCAGCGGCCAGCGGCTCCTTTGATTTATAGGTCGTAGGGCAGATGCTGCCGTCGTTTATATAGATATTTCTGTTTGAGCAGTCGAATTCAACGCAGCCGCTGTAGTCATTGGGCGAAATATGGGTGTGGCCCGACACAAAAATTATTCCCCTGTGCGAGTTAATAATGCTTTGAAGAGCCTTATTGCGCCCGAAATACGGCGTGCCCGAGGGAGGGCGCTGGGGATTGTGCGCGATAAGGGGCGCATGGCAAAGTATTATGCGCCACCGCGCGCCGCCCTCGCTGTCAAGATGGGCCTCCAGCCACCTGAGCTGCTCTCCCTGACTGAAGTCAAATTTTCGCCAGTGAGAGGCTATGTTCAGGCCTATAATTTCAATATTGCCCTTCCTCGCCGCATAGGCTCCGCTTTCGTCGCATTCGATCTCATACCCGTCTTCGGCCGCCCTTTTTAACAGGCCTGCCTGCAGCGCCGCCTGGGAGTCGCACCGCTGCCCGCAATACACCAGGGGCTCTATCGGGTAATCGTGGTTTCCCGATACCGCAAACACCGGCCTGTCGAGCCCGGCAAGAATGTCGCTCATACTTTGCAGCTGCTCCGGCGTGCCGTCATTTACCAGATCGCCCGCAATTAACACAGTATTTGGCGCGCATAAAAGGGCCTGCTTTATTTTCCAGGGCTTATTTGACAGGTGCATATCGCTCATAAGGCAAAAGCTCACGCCCTCCTCAGCCGCCGTAGGCTTTTGCTCATCTGGGATCTTCAGCATCACCTCATCGGTATGCATAAAATCCGGATACACTGCCCGTGCAAGCACATACTCCGCCCCGGGCGGAATGGTGCGGCCGCCAACGTAACGAAATGTGCCCGTTCCGTTTGGCAGAACAGGCACATATGCGAAGGCCGTCCAATCAGGCAGCGCGCCCTCTTCATCGGCCCAATAGAGCGACGCGGCAATACAGCCCTTTGCGGTCACCTTATATATTCCGTCTGCCGAGCTTTTTGACGTAAGCTTGACTTCCAGCTTCATGTGATCACCTCGTTTAAACGGCGTCAAAAATGGTTTTCAATTCCTCTCTGACGCGCATAAGTATCTTACCGAGATGGTTTTCTCCCTCTCCGTTCTTTGAGTTGACTCCCCAGTACGTGTCGCCCCAGGTGTTCCCCTCGATCAGCATAAGCCCGTCCGTCTCGAGCAGCCTTCCGGCAATATACGGATTTTGCTCAAACTTGGCCTTTACGATACCGTACATCAGCTCAAGCTTGACGTCCTCCCAATCCTCCCTCAGCTGCACCTTTCTTCCCCAGCTCTTTGCCTTGCCGGCCGACATTGAGCAAAACCGCATGCGCTCTTCATTGTCGAGCACCTTTTGCGCCTGAAATGCCGCCTCTGCATTTGTGTATGTGAGTCCGTTGAAGCATATCGGCGTCTCATAGAAATTACTGAGGAACCTGTACCTCTCCTCATGGAAGTCGGATATACTGCTTCCCGGAATATAACCTATCTGATTCATGATATTCCACACCTCCGGATGAATAAAGCTTTTTGCCGTCTGATCGTTTTCGCGCAGGCGGCGGCGAAACTCCGATGAGCTGATGCTCGCTATGTCCTCAGGCGCCTCAAAGGGCACAAAGCTTTCACGGTGGGCCGTCAAAAACTCATTTTCGCTTATCAGCTCTGCTATATCCTCGCCCATGCGCGACGCGGTAAGTATGAAAAAGCGCCGCATAAATTCATCTGCCCTGTGCCAGCGCGGAATTATATGCAGCTTATCGCTGCCCATAATGAAATATACCTCCGCGCCGGGATTTTTGTTCTGGATATATTCTAAAGATTCGTATGTGAAGCCCTTCTCGGTGCGGTGCATTTCATAGTCTTCAATTTCTATGCGGCTGTCGCCCTCGGCCATAGCAGCGAGCATATTAAGCCGCACATTTTCAGATAGCGTCTCATTTTTATACCCGGCCTTTGCCAGCTTTCTGCGCACATACGCGTCCGGCGCCGGAAGAAAAATGCCCTTATCCGCATCAATTGCAGACATTGCCGACTGAAGCAGCTTCAGATGCGCTATTGTCGGCGGATTGAAGGAGCCGCCGAGCACTGCGATCTTCTTAGTATTCATTAGTTATCACCTTCTTACCTGTGTATAGCTCATATATTGCGAAAGATCCTGAGCTTTGAGACCTTCTCAAGCCCCTTATTCCACTTAATGCCCTTCTCCGGGAAGCCCAGCTCCTCAAAATACGGCTTCAGAATGGCGGGCGCAGCCGTAAGAGCTCCGTAAACTTTAAAGGACGGTATCTTGTACCCATATCGGCTGGTGACGAGATTTACATCTTTTCCGTCAAACATCAGAAATTCAGACACCGCACCGTCCCATTCCCTGTCCTCACTGTCAAAGGTGGGAACGGATTCATAGCATTGCAGCACCTTATTACCGTATACGTCCTCCCTTATGAGGATATCCTCTGCGATCTCTTTGAGAGTGCGCCCCCGGAAGGACTCAATATCCGTATACTCTCTCCCGTTAAGAATGTATTTATACCCTCTCATATCCCAGGCGTCATTGTACAGCTTTTCGTATTTAAACGTCAGCTCGCATACATTTTCACCCAGGCGGAGCTTATATTGAACCGTCTCCAGAGCTAAATTTTTGAAAATATCAGCTAAAAAAACCATGCTCAGCTCTCCTTCCGGCCGCCTCACTTTATGGCATTTATAAATCTGTCGCACATTTCTGTAATATAGTCCTTGCGCATGAGCTGATCTATCCACTTTTCCGGCACGGGATAACACATCCCCGCAAGACCGCCGGCTATAGCCGCTATAGTGTCGGTATCGCCGCCGAGGTTGATGGCCTTCATTATGCAATCCTCGTAGTTATCGGTGTTAAGGAAGCACCACAGCGCCGCCTCCAGCGATTCAACAACAAAAACGCTGCTTTTTATCTCATCCTCGGTGAGGTGTTCGATATTTTTTATTTTGTCGAGAGGCGCGCCTAAGTCGCCGAGCGCCCCGGTTATGGAGTGCTTATCCATGCCCTCAAGCAGCCTGCGCGCAAACTCAACATATACTTCACAGGAGCGGGTGGAATATTCGTGAGCGTGAGTGAGGGCCGAAAGCTCACGCACCGTGACGCCGGAGCTTTCCATAAGCGGCCCTACGAACGCAAAGGGCAGCATACGCATGAGCGAGCCGTTGCCGTTGTCCTGCTCATCGGCTCCGCCGCATTCGAGGGCCTTGGCACCGCCGCGGTATTTTTCCAGCGCGGCTACGGTTCGTCTGCCCTGACCGATGGATTTGCCGTAGGGCGTGAATTCGCCCTCGAAATGCCATTTGCAGAAATTGTTCATCATATCCTCAGGGTCGATTCTGCCGAGGCGGGAGATACTTTCAAGCTCCGCAAGGACCATAGCGGTGTCGTCCGTCCAGATCCCGGCGGGCATTTCATCCTCGTACCAATGGGCGGGCATACCCTTTTTATAGCCCCTCATTACATAGCCGCCCTGACCGTCGCTCGCGTCGGCGTATACATCATATTCACCGCGCTTGCCGGTCTCATACGGCATACCGAACGCGTCGCCCACGGCAAGGCCGAGAACGGCGTTTTTTATCAGCTTTGCATCCATAGTGTTTCCTCCCTTTCCATATTCGCAATATTTAAGCCTCGCAAATATCCAGCGTGAGATCAATAGCGTCTATTACGCTGACTATATGATATTTAAGAACAAACAGAATGTCACTTTCATCGGGATATTTGTTCTTCACCTTTCTCAGCAGCGGAAGAACAAACTGCCGGGTCTCTTCAATGTATGCCCTTAGCTTCTCTTTGGTAAATGTTCCCGCCATGGTCGATACGTTATGGCAGCGGTCTATAAGCTTGGTAAAGGCGGCCTCCCTGCTCTCAAGCAGCAAATTGTAATACCTGATCTTGGCTGTCTCCTTTGTTTCTCCGTCCATGACGGCAAAGGTCATCAGCTCCACGCCGCGCCTGACCTTATCATTCACCGGCAGCTCCTCCGCCGCCACTCCGCAGTCCTCGCAGACGTCATGGAGCAGTATGGTGGCGATAACGTCATCGTCCCTGACGCCGAGGCTCAGGGCGTTGCAGGCCATGGTCAGAGGGTGAATTATATACGGCTCACCGCTCTTTCTCATCTGCCCCTCGTGCTTATCTCTTGCAAACGACAACGCCCTGAGCGTCTGCTTCATGTTCAGCCCACAGGCATACCCTCTTATATATGTATACATTTTTTCAGCATTAAACATTTCCATACAGTCCACCTCCGTAAAATCTGCCTAAGCACGGCTCCGTAAAGCTGATCGCCCCGGGAATTTACTATTCACTAAAAAACAATGGTGTCTCTCACCTGAGGCTTGGTCTCAAAGTGCAGCGTGTTGAGCAGCAGGCCGACCTCGTCATTTAAAAACGCCTCCTGCAGCAGCTTTCTGTTCATCTCTATTGCCACCAGCTCACAAACGCCTTTAAAATTGCCGTCCCTGTCATATATTACCACGTCGCTCCCTGCAGTTATTTTTTTCACATTAATAATGCCGGTCACAACTGTTCCCCTTGACTCCAGCTCAAATGTATCCTGAATTAACATGGATGTTTATCTCCTTTTTTTATTTGTATTATACTCCTCCCGGTGAATACCTTTGTCCAAAATAATTTGACATTTTTAACGCCGCTTCAGCGGCTGCTGAGAAGCGCTTTGCATCTGTTTTATCTGTTTTCCGTTTATTATTTGCCGTCTACCTTGTCGCAAAGAGCGGCGAGCTCTTCGCCCTTACGCTGCAGAGTATCCACTATCTCTTTTCTGACCGTCTTGTTATACCCGGCGCGCAGGGCCTTGGAGCCCTTGACATAGGCCACAGCACCGCCCGCGATCACCAGCGCGCTTAAAACCAGTGCAACCGGAGAGAGCTTCATGATAAACAATATTAACGCCGCGATCACCACGCCGCCAATAAGCTCTATCGGCTTCTTCTTTGTAGGAGCGGATATTTTGAAGTCGATCGTACGCATAAGGCCGAGGAATTCATCGGCAAATTTTTCGTCGCCTATCCCTTTGAGCCACTGGCCCTCATAATATGTTCTGATCGTCCACTTTTCCGTCTGCAATAAATATTTTTTCTTCAGCTCATCAAGATCGATCCCGATTCCTGTTTTAAAGCTGCTGTCCATATGCAGCTTTATTGAGTTTTCCAGCTCGTGCCAGCTGCCCAAAAAGTCTGTTCTTCTTGACATATAAACTCTTCCCTTCTATTCGGTATTTAAATTTTATTTGCGTATTTTAATACTTCTTCCCCGGTGCAGGCCCCTTTTCCGAGCATAGCGCCGAATTTATTAAATTCCTCAAGATACCGTTTTTTTACCGCTTCCATTCGTTCCGCTTCGAGGACCGCAGCGTTTTCGTCCTTCTTCATAAGCTCGATCATATTATCGGTATCCGCCATATTTTTAGCCAGGCGCCGGTCAAGCAGCTCAGTGTGCTCGGTTATGCGGCGGCGCACCGTCAGCATTATATCATCAGCGCCAAAGCCCTCCAGGCTGTTGCATATCGGCTCCTTCGCCTCTATTATTGCTGTCGTAGCCACATTATCCCTTGCGATCCCGTCGCCGAACATGGACTTTATTGTTCTTGCGATCATGAATATCCAGCCAATGCCCGTCATGGACGTAAAAATATACTGTGTTAATGCCGAGGCTATGGAGACAATCACTACCGAGGCCATTATATCTGATAAATTACTCAGCCCGGCAATTTTATGTCTCATATCTGCTCCGTCAGGCACATACCTTTCGTATTCACCGTCGAATTCAAATGAAAAAATGTCAGGCGCACATTCATAAGGAAGAGCCCTGCTGAGCTCGTCGATCCTTTGCGCCGCGCCGCCCTCCTTATGCAGGTAATCATCAATAAGCGAGCGCATCCTTTCCATGCATTCATTGAATTCATTTCCTATGTATCCTCCCGTCGGCATTCCGCCCTCGTCGAAGATCACTATAGCGTCGCATATCGGCTTCACGGCCTCCAACAAGCGTTCAACAGCTTCATCAGAGACGGAGCCGTTATGAAAAATACTCTTAGCTTTTTCGGCTACGCTGAACTTAACTATTGTCATTGCCTTTCCGATGTCAAAGCCTGTCGCGGGGTTATTGAGAAAATACTCGTCCCAGTTTACCCTCACCCTTGCAACAAATTTGCGCAGCTCGCCTCTTACGATCACATCCACGTTGTCATAAAGCCGCTGAAATTCCTCATTGATTTTTTTTGATATTTCCATAGCCTGCTTTGAGCGCTCATTCATCTTATCCATATCAGAGCGGAGCACGGCAGCATTTTTCTGTATGTAGCTCTGAAGCCTCGAATTTTCCGATTCAAGGGCCTTATAGGTATTCGCAAGCAGCCTGAGGGTGTCCTCATAGGCGGTTATGTATTTCGTATCCGAGGTAAGATATTCCGTCAGCTCTGCCTCAAAGCGCGGCATACCTGTAGCCTCATAATCGACATCAACAGGGATATTTTTTGAGCCTACACGCACTATCTTAGGTCTTCCGGTCTTTACACACAAGGCCCCCTCCGTGTCGATATAGAATACCCGTTTTTCGTAAAGCTCCTCGTCGAAGCTTCCGTCCCTTTTCAGGAAAACATTCTTCAGCATGCGTAAAACATTTTCCTTGACCAGGTCTTCTCCCTCTGTGATCATGTCTGCGTGGGTCACGACAAAAAAGATGTTTTGCATAGCCCTGCCGCAATATTTTTGCTGTATTCTGTCACGCTCCTCACAACTGAGCGCCACAAGGCCATTTATAAGAAACACTATCGCATTGGCGCGGGGCTCATAATGAAGCGTGATCTCGGTCTCAAGCCTTGAGCTGCCCATACCCGGGGAATCCACCAGCTGCACCAGATTGCCGAAAAGCTCCTCCCTCAGGCCGAGTTCAATATAAGCTGTCTCCTCAACGTCAGGGTTATTTATAAGCCTTATAGCTTTATACTCTTCCGCCCCCAGCTCCCGGCTCGTTCCGTCTTTATAAAATATTTTTGCCGTTTCACGGTCTCTGCCGAAGGACAGCTTTGTGATCGCCGCCGTTTCCGGCACAGGGGACATATTGACCACGCTTTTTCCGACAAGCGCATTTATAAGGGCCGATTTTCCGCTGCCAAACATTCCTATGAAAAGCACCTCAAAAATGCCCTTGCTTATATTATCGGCCCTGTCTCTGAGAAGCTGCGCCTCATACTCCATATTGAGCCCCGGTTCAAAGCCGTATTTTTCTTTAAGGGCCTCGTCCCTTTCTCCTATAAGCTCCGCCGAGGTCGTCAGCACCTCAAGAGCTACGCTTTGCGCCCGCTGTATTCGCGGGATGTAACTGTATTCCAAATCAAAACACTCCTAACAGGGTAATCACTTTGGGGTAATTATAATGCCATTGAGCCAATAATTACAGCTTTATCGGCCCAATGGCACTATTCCCCTTCAGGCTCAGGCAGTTTTTACTGCTGCCATTAAGAGTATATCGCTTTCCGTAAATGTCCTTCCGTCGATATGCTCGCTCAGCTCGTTATAGGCCTTCACAAGCCCCGCTTTGATCTGCTCGAGTCTGGCCTCCTCAGTCTTTTCATCGATCTGCTTATTCTTTAACGCCGCTTCGATCTTAGCCAGATTTTGCTGCTCATCCTTCATCTTCTGGGCTATTATGGCATTCATTTTGCCAACACCGCCGTTCACCTGATCATTCAGTGTGTCAGAGATGTTTCTGGCAATGGCTATGCCGTTGCTTTCAAGCTCGCTGCATACCTTATCCTTCGCGTCCGCATAGGCGTCTGTCACTATCTGGTTGGTCGTTTTTCCTATTCTTATTATACCTATTACGGTTCTGATAGCCAAATACACCATGCCCCATCCGGTTATGGTCATAACGATGGTATATACTATGAGTTCTACAAGTGATGTCAGCACGATGTTTTTGACCAGATCTCCTATGCTGAATTTATTGTTCAATGCCGCCCATGCGGTATCCACGTCTCTGCACAGTATCAGCGTAACAATGGCCTGAGCAAGACTGCCGTTATCCTGCACGTTAATTGGGCTGCCCATTTCCAGATATATATTTTCCACGATCCTCCTGATGTCAAGATCTATTCCCTCTGTCTGGCTGATCAGCACCGATACCAACACCTCAAGATTGCTTGAGAAGCCCTCCGCCGACTGCGAGAGCTTTCTGCTGACGTTGCTCTTGAAGCTTGCCAGTTTAATTCCGAGATAGCAGTCGTCGCTTATTTCCTCAACGGATTTACCGTTCTTGTATACGCGAACAGTCTTAAATATCTCATCTGTTATCGGCCGCATAATTTCCTCGACCTTTGACCTGTATGCGTCTTCGTCCTTAGAGAACTTGTTCTTGATCGTTTCCGAAATTATTTGGGCGTTGCGTCCAAGGCCAAATTCAACCTCAGGCGCCTTCGCCTCAAAATACTCATCCCAATCGGCCCGCACCGACTGGGTGAAGAGCCCGTATTCATTCTGCACCTTAATTGCCACGTCATCCATGAAGTTCTCTACGAGCTTTTGAATATTGTCGAGGGTATTCTGTATGTCTTTTATTACTTTTTCCTGCTTGTCTTTATCCCTTATCTTTTCATTAACGCCCTCTCTGATAATACTGAGCCGTTTCTCGGCCTCGCTGTTAAAGGCGCTGAAATATGCGGTGAGATAGTTTCTGTTAAGGCTATAAGCCTCCCTGTATTTTTCGTCTGAAACCAGGAACTCAGTGAGCGCCTCTTCAAATTCCGGCACTCCCGTATCGGACAGCTCAATATCGACAGGCACTTTCTTGTTGCCCACGCTAACCATGAATTTTTCGCCGGTTTTCGCGCATACCGCCCCATAGGCATTTACGAAGAACACTCTTCTTTCGGCAAGTGCCTTGTCGTAATTGCCATTTTCATCAGTGAACACCCGCTCGGTATATTCTATTATCCTTTTCTTCAGCAGATCCTCATCCTCGGTGACGGTATCCATGTGTGTAACAACAAAGAAAACGTTTTTAAGATGCCGGTCATAAAACTTTGTGGCTATTCTGTCCCTTTCGCTGTTAGACAGCGGCACCGTAGCATTTATAAGAAAGACGATAGCGTTTGCCTTGGGCTCGTACTCAAGCGTGAGCTTCGATTCGTTTGCCGCACTGTCCAGACCGGGAGAGTCAACAAGCTGAACAAGGTTTTCAAACAGACTTTCCTCCTGCTCAAGATCAATATGGCTTATTCTTTCATCAGGCTCACCGTTTTTCAGCCTGAAGCGCTGCTGGTATTCGGCGACAGTGATGATCTCGTCCTCAGTGCCGTCCTTGTAGTGAACCGTAACCTTGGCGTCGGGTCTGCCGAACCATATTTTTGTTATTGAAGGAGTTTCCGGAACAGGTGAAGAGGGCAGAAGGTTCTTTCCCAAAACGGCATTTATAAGCGTTGACTTTCCGCCGCTGAACACGCCTGTGAACAGAACATTGAAAATTCCCTGACCTATTGCCTCACTGTTGTAGTGGAGCTGTGCGGCTTCTGTTTCCATACCGACGCCGGGAACAAAGCCGTATTTTGCCTTTTTGGTTTCGTCCATTTCGCCTATCAGGTCGGCAAAGTTTTCCAGCACGGAAATGACCCGGCCCTGATTCTTCTTTAACTCCTGAACTGTCTTATTCATTATTTTTTCCTCCTTGTATATTTGCGGCAGCCGCTCGGGCGGCCGCTATAGTTAACTTAGGTTAAATAAGCTCAGCCATCATATTGGCTATATCAACACTGCGCACAGCGGCGATCTCGTCCTGGCGGCCCTTCAGCTTTTCGGCGCTGTCTTTAAGAGAATTGGCCTTTTCAATCAGCTTATCGCAGTAGGTCTTATAGGCGTCGCTTACAGCCTCCCTGACATTTGATGCGGCCGCCTCGACCTGCTTTTCCAATTCGTTGTAAAAGTCAATCTTCACATTATTGCAAAGGTTCTTTGCCTGATCTATCAGCTGCTTTTTATTGCTCTCGGTAAGCTTTGTGCTGCCGTAGTGGCTGAGGGCTATGGCGCCGGCGGCTGTAACTATTCCCGTAAGCGGCCCCATGATAAGCGCTGCAGGCAGGGCCGCTATCAGCATCACCTTTGATACGGTGCTGATATTGTTTTTGGCGTCCTGCTCAAACGGGTCAAAAATGCCTCTGTCTATGTTTTTTCTCAGTTCGCCGACAACACGCTCGAGCAGCACCTTCTGTTCGCCCTGTATATCGTCAAAAAAAGCGTCGGCATCTAACTCCATCTGACTGTAGGCTGATTCCACAACTGACTGAACCTTATCTATAAAGCTCTGCCTCTTTTTCTGTTCAAACGAATTCCATGAGGTCTCAATATATCCGGGAATCTTTTCCGACAAGAGTGTTATGTCGTCCGCACTGTCTATGCCTTTTCTTATATTGTCGATAATTTCGGCATTATATTTTTCGACCTCGTCCATATATTCCATATTCATAACCGACATAATTTTTGTATATACGTTCGACGCCGAAACTATTCCGCGTGCCACAATTTTCCCGCGCTTTTCTTCAATGGTCTGTATCAGCTCCTCTACATCCGAGGAATCGATAGACGCTGCCTCCTGCTTTTCAGCCAAGTTTTTGTCAAGCACCTCGAAGCTGTTTCTGACGATCTGCAGGTCTCTAAGCTCCCTCATATCGCTGAGATTTTCGGCGGCGTTTAAATAGATATATTCGGCGACATCGCCCGTCTCGGTAAAGAGCTGCTCTAAGCCGAGCCTCTTCATTATGGTCTTTACATTACTGAGCACGGCCTCCTGATCGTCGGTGCTGTTCAGCATATACATTCCGTTTACAACTATCGCCGAGCGCACAGGCCCGAAAACGCGGCTCATATGCTTCTCTGCAAAGCTTCTTTCCTCTGAATTCATCGCCATTGTTGCATTTGTAACGAGGAAGGCAAAATCAACCGTATCCAGCTCGTTGTTCCAGTCATATTCCGTAAAATTATTGTAGGTAAACAGCGCCTTAACTTCAAACAGCTTGAGCTTTTCCTCCGGAAGGGTTATCTCCACGTCCGGCACATAGCCCTTTGCGCTCTCCTTAAGAGCGCCCGCGAGCTCAGTCAGCCCACAATCGTTATATTCGTTGTTTGCCCCGGACAGCCTGCACGAAAATTCATCGCCGTAGCACACCCTGAGTCTGAACGCCTTATCCACATACTTTACAGACAGACCTTCGAGCTTATCTGAGGCTAAAACGTCTTTTACCATGCCGACAAGGGTCTCTGAATTCTGCCCTATGAAGGCAACAGCACCTGCGCCGCCGCTGTTTATCAGCTTTCTTGCGGAGCGCACATGGGCTATTGCGTCTTCCGCCTCATATTTTTCTGCTACATCCTCACAATACTTTAATGCGTTTCCCAGCTTTTCGTTCATTTTAATTCGCGCTCCTTATCTATAATAATATTTTTATGATTTCGTTCGTTCTCTTTTCAAGCTCTTTGTCGCTTAAGAGGCGCTTGCCCTCGGGAATCTCCTGCCCGGATATTCTGTAATACTTTTCCGAGTTGGCGAACAGGTCCAGCGCTTCCATCCTTTTGGGAATAATGGGATGCTCATAGAAAAGCTCCGTGAATTTTCCGAGCGCATTTCCCTGCCTGAATTTTCTTGTGTTTTCAAGATAATCGTCAACATCCAGCTTGTCGATATTCATAAAGCCTGCTTCAAGCTTTAGCAGCGCCTTTTTTGCGGTTGCTACGTCGCCGCAGCATATAAGGCCTGCCCTGTCGGCCGATATTTCCGATTTTCTGCTCCAGGCATTGAGCGGATACTGTATCGTTGCGGCAATCGCCGCGCCGACGACGGGAATCAGATTGCCGAAATTCCCTATAGTCCTTAACGCAGTGTGATATACCACATGCCCCAAGGCTACGTGACCGCACTCGTGACCGAGCACAAACTTCTGTTCCTCAACAGAAAGAAGCATATTGAGCAAGCTGCTTATCGCGATATAAGAAAACTCATCTGTGCCGACGGTCTGCGCATTAATTCCCGGCACCGACCTTGATATCACCGTATACGGCACGTCAATCCCGAGCTTATCCGCACACTCATTTAACACCGCATACAGCTCCGGCTGACTGTTTTCATCTACCTTTATGCTTGACGCCAGCGCCAGACCCTCTGTAAGGTCAACGCAGGCCCCCACATATTTTGAAAACAGCTCGTTAATAAGCTTATTGTCAAGAACCTTGATGATCGTTGCATCAATGGGATGTGCGAATTCCACCGACTCGTTTACGTTCAGTCTTGACCTCGGCTTTGCGCCTTGACTTACATATTCCTCAAAGCTCGGACATTTTATTGCACTGTTCATAACTTTTACCTCCCATCCATATTTCAGTGAGCCTGTCCTCATGACACCATTTTAGCATATGTATGTGATTTCTTGTAAAAATTTAGTGGACAATTATTTTTCTTCAAAAAATGTTTTTAAACCGAAATGGTAAAGCACATCATTCACCATGTCAAGATCATAATTTGCTACATTTTTTATAATATAAGATATTATAGCGTCTCTTTTATCATCCTTTTTAAACGCATATCCCGCTGTTTTCAGAACGCCCTCCGCCTGATAGTAGTTCAGCTTAAGGCCTACTATAATCCATAATATACTGTGCTTCCCAAGGGTATTCCTTTTATCCCGGATCCTTGCAAAATTCTGCCTCGGCATCATTATATGGTTATAAAAGTCAGCGTCAGTTTCAAAACCCTTTTCCATCATGTATTTACACAGCAGCATATAGAGCTCGTTTCCGCTTTTTTCGCTTTCCGCGATCATATGCTCAAGTCTTTGGATGGTCTGCTCCTCGTCGTATATTGCACGGGGTATATGGCGAACCTGTTCCCGAATTATTTTTGTTAATCTCGAATTTTTTCCAAAGCTGTTTTCAAGCTCTATCAAAACGCTCTCGTCACAGTTGTTTAGCACCGCGAGCAGCAGCTCCGCGTCACTCATGGAATTCGTTGATCGAAAAAAACGGATATTTTCATCATTCTTAAATAATTCTTTTAAATCGGCTTCCACGTTTTTTCCGTCTATCAAGTCAACTATAAACTTACGCACCTTTGCGGCCTTAAGCTTATCCTCCTCGCCTTCAAGCGTAGAGAGGTATTTCTCGATATCCTCCAGAAGCTTTAAGTCTACCATACTTATAACCCTCCTTTTGTTACTGCCGTAAAAATGTCACAATAATCCGTATATAATTATATATCAAATTGTGCAATTTGTCAACATAACAAATATAATAAATAATTTTCCATAAAAAATTTAAAAATTATTGACAAAATTTGCAGCTTTATTTATAATTATTCAAGGACTGACTGTTTCAGATAAAATTTACTTTATGGAGTTAACAGAGCTATGAACGAGCATCTAATAAAGGATTTAAAGGAACGCTATAATTTATATGAGGCGGCCGCGTGGATCCGTGGGCATTCTCTGCGCGTGGGAACGCCGGAGCTCCGCGCCGACCTTCTGAAAACGCCGCCGGATGAACTGACGGAGCCGGAGCTTGCGGAAATTGTTGAGGCCGGCCGTAGTATACAGCTGAAGCTTTACCCCTTTAAAACCGGCACACAGGAGCTTCCGCGGGTCAAACGGACTATAGGCTTCCTTCGTTCAGTTTCTTTTGAAAGCATGCTTGATGTGGGCAGCGGACGGGGTGTGTTTATACGGCCGTTCATGGAGGCGTTTCCGTGGGTACGGGTCACCTCGCTGGATCTGCTCGAAAATCGGGTTTCATTTCTGAACGAACTGAGCGCCGGAGGCTTCAGTCAGCTTCACGCGGAGCAGAAGAACATATGCGACCAACCGTTTCCCGAAAATTCATTTGATGTGGTGACCATGTTAGAGGTGCTGGAGCATATTCCGGAAGTGGATAAAGCAATTGCCGCCGCGGTCCGAATGGCTAAAAAATACGTTGTCGTGTCTGTCCCCTCCAGGCCTGACGACAATCCGGAGCACATTCATCTGCTGACAAAGGAAATTCTCACTGACCTGTTTAGCCGTGCGGGCTGCTCAAAATTACATTTTGACGGAGTGGACGGCCATCTGTTTTTAGTGGCGGCAACACCCGCGGAAATGAGGTAAAACACAATGAATTCAGATTATCTGATCAGAAAATATCCCCGAACCCCTCATCTGGAGGGCTCGCGTCTTCAGCCGGGAGACGAGGATCTGAGCCAGGTGCCCTTTGAGAGCATTGCCGGGCGGCATCTGGTGGTGGAGGAAAAAATAGACGGTGCAAACACAGGCATCTCATTTGACGATGCCGGCAAGCTCCTTCTGCAAAGCCGAGGCCATTATCTGACCGGCGGCTACAGGGAGCGTCATTACAATCTGATGAAGCAATGGGCGGCTCTGCATAAGGATGTTTTTTATTCCGTGCTTGGCAGCAGGTACATTATGTACGGCGAATGGATGTATGCCAAGCACACGGTTTATTATGACGCCCTGCCCCATTATTTCATGGAGTTTGATATCTATGACCGTGAGACCGGCATCTATCTTGATACGCCTTCGCGCAGAAGGCTGACCTCACAGATGCCGGTATGCTCTGTGCCCGTATTGGCCGAGGGGGCTTTCACCTCGAAGGAAAAGCTTCTGTCATATTTAGGTAATTCAAATTACAAGACGGAGCACTCAATTGACAGCCTGCGCGCCTTGGCGGAAAAGGAAGGGCTGGACGCCGACCGCATATGCGGGGAAACAGACCCGTCGCCCTTTATGGAGGGACTGTACATCAAGATCGAGGAAAACGGCCGGGTCGAAGAACGGGTCAAGTTTGTGCGCGCAGGCTTTTCGCAGTGCGCCGGCCAGGCTGAGGGCAATTGGCTGGATAAGCCGATCATTCCCAACGGTTTATGCCGTCCGTTGGAGGACATCTTTAACGAAAGGCTATGTTAAATGTGAATAGTGCTCTGAAAAAAATTTTGAACACGGTGCCGTCCGCCCCGGACTGGGCCATAGATCGGGCGGCGCTTGAAGAAACCGCCTTGAGCGTCATGCTTTCGTCAATGAAAAATGTGCAGCAAAACCCCGCCTTTCACGGTGAAGGCGACGTTTTCAGCCACACGATGGCCGTATGCGGCGCGCTGTCTCAGGCAGAGGAATTCCGCAGTCTGCCCGAGAGACAGCGGCAGGAGGTCTTTTTGGCGGCGCTTCTTCACGACGTGGGTAAGCTTCGCACGACGCGGCTGGACAACGGGGAGTGGGTCTCTCCCCGTCATTCAAAGGTCGGCGCACAGATGGCGAGGGACCTTCTGTGGCGGGAGTGCGGCCTTTGCGGAACGCCTGAAGCGCAGGCCTTTCGTGAAACGGTTTGCAGCCTTATCAGCTATCACTCCGTACCCGTTCATGTTCTCGGTCAGGAGGACGGCGCGCTTCGTTTAATGAGAATAGCCTCTGAAGGTTTGGCTGCGGGTGATTTTTCTTTGGAGCTGCTCTGCCTTTTATCAGAATCGGACGTGCGGGGGCGGATAGCGCCCGACACCGAAGAACTGAGCATGCAGGTTCGGCTGTGCGCCCTCATGGCGGAAGAGCTGGGCTGCCTGAAAGGCGTGGGGAACTACGCCTCCGCATACACCCGCAGGGCCTATCTTTCCGGGAGGAATGTTTTGCCGGATCAGGCGGTCTATGACGATACATGGGGCGAGGTAATATTGATGTGCGGACTTCCCGCCGCCGGAAAAGACACCTGGATCAGCACTCACTATCCTGATTTGCCTATGATATCACTGGACTATCTGCGAAAAGAGATGCATATGAGGCCTGAGGACAATCCTGCCCCGGTAGTGCGTGAGGCGGAGGAGCGCGCAAAGGAGCTGCTTCGGAAGAAACAGCCGTTTATCTGGAACGCTACGAGCCTGACCCGCGACCTGCGAGGGCGGCGGATAAGTCTGTTTGAACGCTATCATGCCGCTGTGCGCATAGTATACCTTGAAACGGACCGGGAAACCCAGCGGCAGAGAAACCGCGGCCGCGCCGCGACCGTGCCCGAAGCGGTGATCGAGAGGATGCTCTTTTCGCTTGAGCCGCCTATGCCCTGGGAGGCTCAAGAGGTAGACTGGATATGCACTTAAAGGCTGACATGAAAAAACACAGCGGTTTTTGGGGCAGCATTAAAGGCACAGGAATTCCTGTGCCTTTTTATTTCATCATTTTACTCGCTCAGGCTGCCCTTTTTTATGTTTTCCTCAATTATATTACAGGCATACTCATAGAGCTTAGGCGAGGAATGGCGTATCCTCTCCATACGCGCATAGACCTGATGGGCCTTTACCCTGCCGCCGCGCCAGGTGTGGCCATTGGTCAGGTGGTTATTTATGAGGGGCTGGATCCGGTCGATGGCGGCGGCATAGGCCGCGTCGGGCGACTGCGCCTCATCGAACTCCTCCCAAAGAGCGCGAAGCTCCGTTCCCTGATCGGCCGGCAGCAGGGAGAAAAGCCTATCGGCAGCCTCCCTCTCGCGCTGAGGCTTATCCAGCTTTGCGGCCTCGTCGTAGCAGAAGGTATCGCCCGCGTAGACCTCCACAAGGTCGTGAACAAGGCACATGCGCACAACGCGGTCAATGTCTATTTTGTCCCTATCCTCAGCGTACTCAATGAGCAGCATGGCCATGACCGCCATGTGCCACGAGTGCTCGGCGTCGGTCTCACGGCGGCTGCCGTCAGCCAGCAGGGTCTGCCGCTGCACATTTTTCATTTTGTCGATCTCAATTAAAAACTTAAGCTGACTTTCCAGTCTGTCCACGGTCAGATCTCCCTTGTGTAATTCTCGAGCCATGCGTATTCCTCGTCGGTGAGTCTGCCCCTCAGCTTATTGCGGCAAACCTCGTGATAGGCGTTTATCCATGCGCGCTCCTTGCCGGAAAGCAGCAGCGGGTCAATTCCGCTGACATCGATCGGGCAGTAGGACAGCAGCTCAAAGCGATAGAACTCGCCGTGCTCCGTCTTAGTAAAGGGAGCGACGATAACGTCATTCTCGGTGCGTATTCCGTATCTGTTTTCAATATACACGCCCGGCTCCACAGTGCAGTTCATGCCTATCTCAAAGGCGGCGGAGTTAAGGCTCTGGCTAAGATTCTGCGGGCCCTCGTGCACGTTCAGGCAGAAGCCCACGCCGTGACCTGTGCCGCACTTATAGTCTATTCCCTCGTCCCAGAGGGGGCCGCGGGCCAGAATGTCAAGGTTTGCGCCGGTGGTGCCCCTCAGGAATTTGGCGGTCATCATGGCGATGCTCGACTTCAGCACCAGAGTGAAGGCGTGGCGTTCCTCGTCGGATATGGGGCCGAGAACGAGAGTGCGGGTTATGTCAGTTGTTCCGTTAAGGTACTGACCGCCGGAGTCGATGAGCAGCATACCCTCCCTCTCAAGGACGGCGCTGTTATCAGGCTCGGGCTTATAGTGCATCATGGCCGCGTTGCCCTTGTAGGCGGCGATAGTATCAAAGCTGGGGCCGAGATTTAACGGCTGCTCGGCGCGCAGCTCGATAAGCTTCTCGAACACGTCATATTCGGTTATTTTTTTGCCCTCATCAAGGCACTTATATATCCAGTAAAAGCCCTTTGTGAGCGCTACCACATCGTTTTCGTAGCACTCCATAAGGTTTTTGTTTTCAGTTTCGTTCTTCACGGCCTTGAACGGGTTCACGATGTCGCGGATATTCTTAAGGCTGCACTGCTTTGCGGCAGCGGTAAGGCCGCTGTTCACGGCGTTAAAGTCAGCGCCGAGAGTACAGTCCTCCCCAAGGGCGGCTATGTCGCCGTATATCGACTCATAGGGGCGAATTTCAAAGCCTTCGCCCATGAGCTTATCACTCACCTCTCCGTCAAGAGAGCGCTCATCTATGTACAGCCACGCCTTTTCCGGCCCCACAAGGGCATAGCTTATGGCGAAGGGGCAGCAGTGGATATCTGCTCCGCGTAGGTTACTGAGCCACATAACCGCGTCAAGCTTGCCCACAACGTAGTGGGTTACGCCGCGCTTTTTCATCTCATCGCGCACGCGGCCGAGCTTGCTCCGGGCCGTTTCACCAGCGTATTGCACGTCCAGCACAAATGCGGGGCTGTAGGGCAGTGGCGGACGGTCAAGCCATATTTTTTCAGACAGGTCATGCTCGTTGTTAAGCTCTATCCCCTTTGCGGCAAGGTCCTTTTTCAGCCTATCGGCTCCGCTCTGAGAGAAGAACTGCCCGGATATGCCTACCACGTCGCCCTTTTTGAGCTCATCGCAGAGGTACTGGGTATAGGTCTTTACTCCCGGCTCGGCGGCGCGGAACAGCTTTATCTCGCTGTTCTCTATTTCGCGGGCCGCCTGAATATAGTAGCGGCCGTCAGTCCACAGGCCGCTTTTTTCCATGGTCACCACCACGGTTCCGGCACTGCCGAGAAAGCCCGAGAGCCAGTGGCGGAATTTATAGTGATCGGGAGTGTATTCGCTGAGGTGCGGGTCGGTGGTGGGCACTACGTAGGCCGCAAGGCCGAGCTTTTTCATTTCTCCGCGAAGAAGCTCTATTTTTTCGTTTGTTGTCATATATATCAATCCTTTACACAATTTTTAACTGCGGCTCGGCGTTGAGACTGAGGTCCGCGCGCATACCGGCCACATAATTCAGATACCCTGCGCAGGATATCATTGCTCCGTTATCGGTGCAAAGCTCCATGGGCGGGCAGTAAAACCGCATACTATCAGCCTCTGCCGCATTTTTGAGGGCCGAGCGCAGAGCGGTGTTGGCTGCAACGCCTCCGGCAAGGGCCACGGCGGGGCAGCCCACACTCTTGGCGGCGGAAACTGTGTTACCCACAAGCACATCCACCACGGCCTGCTGGAAGGAGGCCGCAATATCGGCCTTGTTTATCTCGCCGCCCTTTTGCTCGGCGTTATGAACGTAGTTTATGACAGCGGTCTTAAGGCCGCTGAAGCTGAAATCAAAACCGTTATGGGGCCTTGGGAACTGGATTGCCTGAGGGTCGCCTCCCTCAGCAAGCTTGTTAAGCTTTGGCCCGCCGGGATAGCCGAGGCCCAGCACACGGGCCACCTTATCGAAGGCTTCACCGGCCGCGTCATCGGTGGTGGCTCCCAGAATTTCAAAATCATGATAGTCCTTAACGTGGAGGATATGGCTGTGGCCGCCGGAGGCCACAAGGCACACAAAGGGCGGCTCAAGCTCTGGGTGGGCTATGTAGTTGGCGGCAATATGCCCCTGAATGTGGTTCACCGGTACCAGCGGCTTACCAAGCCCGTAGGCCAGCGCCTTGGCCGCAGAAACGCCCACCAACAGCGCCCCCACAAGCCCGGGATTATAGGTGACGGCCACCGCGTCAAGCTCGGACTTATCTATGCCAGCATCTTTGATTGCGGCGTCGATAACATATATTATCTTGTCTATATGCTTGCGCGAGGCTATCTCGGGCACGACTCCGCCGTAAACCTCGTGGAGCGCGATCTGGGAGTAGACCGTATTTGACAGCACCTCCCGCCCGTCACGGGTGACGCTGGCGGCGGTCTCGTCGCAGGAGGTTTCTATACCGAGTACCAGGGTCATTCGACCCGCCTCCTTTCGCGCATAACACAGCATGAAAGCAACACTATAGCTGCTCGCGCTGTTTCTTTATTCATGCCTATTCTCCCCTTCCGCTTTCATAACTATGGCGTTTTCGCCGTTGGAATAGTAATTCTTTCGTGTATACACAGG
>JAFLUQ010000090.1 GCA_022508735.1 Oscillospiraceae bacterium
ATTTTCTTATTTCTAAGCCCTTGAACTACGAACGAAAATCACCACTCGGCGTACCAACGTACGCCGTCGGGAGGGATTGTTTCGTCGGCTACGCCGTCGTTACAAGCTGATTTTCGTCCGTTCTGCACGATTTTTTCGGACGGTCTGAGTAGAGCCACACTATAAGGCAAGTTTTTTGCATCCACTTGTGTTGCACCAGGTGTTATTTGGGAAATTATCCGATAAACATCTGAGTCCAGTAGTTTCCGTCGGCGACATATCCGACGCCGATCTGAGTGTATGACGAATTGAGAATATTGGCTCTGTGGCCGCTCGAATTCATCCAGCCGCCCATTACGGCCGCCGGTGTTTTGTAGCCTTGGGCAATGTTTTCTCCGGCATAGCGGTAAGAAATGCCGAAGCTTTTCATCATGTCAAAGGGCGACCCGTAGGTCGGGCTGGTGTGAGAAAAGTATTTTTTGTCGTGCATATCCTGAGACTTATATCTCGCAACGCGGCTCAGCTCCCAGTTTGCCGTGAGCGCTTTGAGACCGCTTTTTACTCTTTGTTCGTTTACGAGGTCGATCACCTGCTGCTCGTAAGAGGTGATCTCGGAGTCAGGCAAAGGAACGTATACCTTTTGGCCGGGATATATCAGGTCGGGATTCGTGAACTGCGGATTCGCCTCAATTATCTCACTGAGACCGACCTGATATTTTACCGCTATCTTCCAAAGTGAATCTCCTTTGACGACAGTATAGGTGTCTGTCATTGCCATTGCGCTTATACTAAGGCATGATAAGGCTAAAATAAAAGCGACAATGGCCGTATAAAATTTTTTCACGTTATCCCTCCTTTCGTTATTAATATTTTCAGAAGAACATGGCGCAATACGAGATAAAATATGTAATAAAAAAGGCTTCGGCAAATGAGATGCCGAAGCCTTGATAATTGGAATTTATTTCTTTTTTGCACGGTTGGCGGCCTTCGCGCGAAGGTCGGTATTGAGTATGGCCTTGCGCAGGCGCAGGAAGTGGGGAGTAACCTCCAAGAGTTCGTCGTCGCCGATGAATTCAAGGCACTCCTCGAGGCTCATGTTTCGGGGAGGAGTCAGGCGGATATTGTCATCGCTGCCGGCGGCGCGCATATTTGTGGCCTGCTTGCGCTTGCACACGTTCACAACAATATCCTCAAGGCGGCTGCACTCGCCGACCACCATGCCTTCATATACCTTTTCGCCGGGCCCGATAAACATTTCACCGCGCTCCTGAGCATTGGCAAGACCGTAGGCTACGGCGTCGCCATCCTCATGAGCAATGAGGCTGCCGCGGCTGCGAGTGGTGAAATCGCCCTCGATAAAGGGCTCGTAGCTGTCGAATACGTGATTTATAACGCCGGTGCCCTTGGTGGCTGTCAGCAGCTCGCCTCGGTAGCCGATGAGGCCGCGGGCCGGTATGCGGAATTCGAGCTTCGTATAGCCTACGGCGCCGGGGGCCATATTTACAAGCGTACCCTTGCGGCTGCCTATGCCCTCCATTACCACGCCTGTGTGCTCATCGGGAACATCAACGGTAAGCAGTTCTATAGGCTCGCAGATCACACCGTCGATCTCTTTGTTTATTGTCTGGGGCTTACCAACGGCGAATTCATAGCCCTGACGGCGCATGTTCTCAATGAGCACGCTCAGGTGAAGCTCGCCGCGGCCGGACACCACGAAGCGGTCAGGGCTGTCGGTCTCGGTGACCTTGAGTGCGATATTGCTCTCAAGCTCCTTCATGAGGCGGTCGCGCAGGTGGCGGCTGGTAACGTAGCTGCCGTCCTTACCCGCAAAGGGACTGTCGTTGACGCTGAAGGTCATGGAAAGCACGGGCTCGTCCACGGGGGTGAAGGGAAGAGGCTCTACCTCGGCAGGGGAGCAGATGGTGTCGCCGATATTGATCTTATCTATACCGCTGATGGCAACTATCTCTCCGGCTCCGGCCTCGGCGATAGTTTCGCGGCTCAGGTTTGTGAAGCAGTGGAGCTTGCTTACGCGGGCGTTATAGGGCGGCATGTTTTCACGGCAGACGGTTATGGGCATATTTGTTTTAACTATGCCGCGGTCTATCTTGCCTATGGCTATGCGGCCGGTAAAGTTGTCGTAGTCGATGTTGGAAACCAGCATGCGGAACTCGCCGTCCACTGTGTTTTTCGGTGATGGAATGGTATCTACTATGAGGTCGAACAGCACCTTAAGATTGTCGGGATGGTTGTCCGGCGAGAGGCTGGCCCAGCCGTCACGTCCGCTGACGTATACTATAGGTGCGTCAAGCTGCTCGTCGGTGGCTCCGAGGTCTATAAACAGCTCTAAGAGCTCGTCGGTCACCTCGTAGGGGCGGGCGCCGTCACGGTCAACCTTGTTAATGACCATGATGGGGCAGAGATTGAGAGCTAAGGCCTTCTTGAGAACAAAGCGGGTCTGGGGCATACAGCCCTCGAAGGCGTCGACCAAGAGCAGCACTCCGTCGGCCATCTTAAGGCCGCGCTCTACCTCGCCGCCGAAGTCGGCGTGACCAGGGGTATCTATTATATTGATCTTAACGCCATTGTATACAAGGCTCGTATTTTTGGCAAGTATGGTTATGCCGCGCTCGCGCTCAAGGTCATTTGAGTCCATAACACGCTCCTCCACCTGCTCGTTCTCGCGGAAAACACCGCTCTGGCGGAGCATGGCGTCAACAAGGGTAGTCTTGCCGTGGTCTACGTGGGCGATGATGGCGATGTTTCTTATGTTTTTTGCTTCTGTCATAAGTATTCCTCCGATTTATCTGTTAGATCTTTTCTCAGTTACAAAGCTGCTCCAGTTATCCGCATAGTGCAGGAGGAGCAAGAGCGGCTTCTCCTTGGCGGCAACGGAGTGATTGTCGTCTACATACTGACCGTCGTGGTAAACTATGGCCTGAGCTTCGTCCTCAGTCAGCGGAAAGCGCGGCCCTATGAGATAGAGGCTTCGCACCGGTACGCTCATATATGTGAGACGGTCGCTCATGCGGAAGGGCGCGGCTATACCGTATTCCTTTTGCTTTTGGGTTGGGGTGTTTGGGAGATAGAGCGGTTTTCCGGGAACGCCGGCCTTTCCGAGGTCATGCAGCAGGGCAACTACAACGCAGCTTTCCTCGCTTATTCCCGGCGAAAGCGCCAGGCGAAGCTTTAAAAGCGCCTCACAAACGTTCACGCTGTGCTCCAACAGCCCGCCTTCGTGATTCAGGTGGTAGCGCGTGCTGGCGGGCGCACTCAGGTATGCGGTCTCGTTTTCCACAAAGTTCATCAGAGAGGTAAATTCGTCTTTGCGCTTTGTAACGAGGCTTTTGAAATGCTCGTATTTTTCCATAATTTCACTCATTGTATTCCCTCCTCATTTTGACCTCAACCATTATACACCAGAGCACAAAAAATTTCAAGATTTATATTGCAAAATCCTTGGATTTAGTGTAAAATGTATAATAAATATAGGTAGACGGAGGTACTTTTTGTATGAGAAGAAAAAATATAAAGCCAATAGCAGCTTTGTTGGCGGCTATAATGCTTTCAGGGTGCGGAAATAACGGCATGACGAAGGAATTTGCGAAGCAGAAGGAGGCTGCCGAGAGCAAAAGCGGCATAATATACAAAACGACATATTTCGTGACCACCGAGGGAGACGAGGGTTTCCCCTATCCCGAAACAAACAGCGCGGGCAAGGTGCGCTTTGTTTGTAATACTGAGAACGGAAAAGAAGCCCTGACCGACTACGAGTTTGACGACGCTCACGGCAGCTACTGCCTTGTGGAGAATATTTTCATCGCCCCTGCCATGACAGACGGCAAGTGGGGTTATGTTCTGCTGGAGGTCCCAATGGAAAGCGAGGACGGTGAAGGTATCGAAAAGCCCGCCGAGATCGGTGAGATAGTCTGGGAAATAGAGCCGAAATACGAAAACGCCGAGGCCTTCACCGAGCAGATAGCTGCGGTTAAGATCGACGGCAAGTACGGGGCAATAAACGAAAACGGTGAGCTTGTGCTGCCGGCCATATACGACAGCATGAAATATCGCTCCTTCGGCGTGATTCCCGTCTCGCTTAACGGCGAGTGGTATTTCCTTGGCGCCAATGGCAATTCACTGTTCGGCCCCTTTGAGGACGCCGAGAGCTATGAATTCGGCTTCGCCGCGGTAAAGCGCGACGGCAAGTGGGGCTATATCGACAAGAACGGCAAGGACGCAACCGCTTTTGTCTACGACGAGGTATACGCCGTAGAGGCCGAGGGCACCGCATGGGTACGTACCGGCGAAAAATGGGAGCACGTGCAGGTGAGAAATTATTAATAAAATTTAATTTGACGATGCGGCTAATTTATGATAAAATGAAAATACAATGACCATAGGAGGTAATTGCCGTGAAAAAGCTTGTTTCCGTTATTCTGGCTCTGGCTATGTGCGCCGTGTTTCTGCCGGGCTGTGCTCCGGGAGATGTGGAGCTGTATAACGCACTGGAGAAAAGCGACGCGGCGGAGAACTACACCGCCGTTACAACGCTCAGCTATAAGATAGACGTAACAAGGCCCTTTACATCAGCGGTCAGACCTGACGACGATCTCTACGGAACGTGGGATTATGACGGTGAGGCCGCAGAATATAATGAGCTGCTCACGAATTTTGTCGAGCTGGGCGAACTGGTGAAGGTAAAGGCTGTCACCGCCAAGTCCGGCGATAACTCAAAAATAGACGTGACCCTTGCCATGCCCGACGCCGAGGCGGACTTCACCCTCTGGCAACAGGGCGAGAATCGGATCATAGCCCGTATTCCCTCTATGGTTTCGCCCTTTATCTACAATATTGCAGGCGGAAAGCCGTACATATACGCTGACGCAGATGAATTGGCGGCTATGATCTCCGGAGGCGAAGTTCCGAAGCTCAGCAGTGAGTTCGGTGAACAGCTTAAGAACGCCTTTGTTGGCCGGCTTACATATCCTCTTGTTACTGAGACCGCTCAGAAGGGTGATGAAACCGTCTATACCGTGCGCCTTGACGCTGCGGCCATTAAGGGGCTGAGTATGGATGCTCTGTCTGTGCTCTCTGAGCCTGAGGTCGTGAGCCTTATGGCTGCGGCTGTATACGCCTTAAGCTCTGAGGACAGCGGCATTACCCTTGACGAGTTTAAAGAGGGTATCATGGAAGAGATAGAAATCTCCAGGCTGAGCGCTGAGGATATCTTTGCGGCCATAGATGCCGGCGGACTGCTGGACAACGGCCTCACCATGCGTTTTACCGTGAAGGACGGCCTTGTGATCCGCCGGGAAATTGAGCTCTGTGTGGACTTTGACGCTGAAAAAATAGATGCGGCGATATATGAAGATGATACCGTATTGGTGATCAACGGGGCCTTTTCTGTATCGGTCAGCGCGGTAACCGATTTCGCGTACGGCGCGGCGGCTGTGGATATGCCCGTGCTGACAGCTGAAAACAGCATCAACATCGGCGCGGAGTATGCCGAATACATGGCCTATGAGGCCGCCCGCGAGTCGTGGTACGAAAACATGGTCGAGGGTTGGGAAAACTACCATGCCCCCACCTCCTATCTTTATAGGCACAGCGCTGACGACCCCATAACCATCAAAAACCTTGAAAACGGAAAGGAAGTCACCGTAACTCCCGGTATAGTTGTTGCCGGCGAAAACACCTGGCAGTACGGTATAGCAATGCCTGTGGAGGAGGTGCTTTCGGTCATTGACGGCGCGAGCATGAGCTGGAACCCGATAACTTTGGGAGTGGAGGTGCGCTACCCGTATATCAGCGGATACTCCGCCCTTGATGGCAGCGAGGCGGTGCTTTTCCTGCCCAATGCCGACGGTGTGAGATATCTGAGAGAGTATTGGGAAAATTCGGATTTTGATTATGAATATTACACGACGGTCTATAACGGTGATATTCTCAGCAGCGAGACCGTATATTTGCTTCAAAGCTATGACAATATATTCTTTGAGGACTATTACGGCTATGCCGAGGACGGAAGTATTCTCGGATATAGCCCGTACTACGATGAGAACGGAAAGGTTTATGCTGACTTTGACGACCTTTTCAGCTACTTAGGCTATGTGTGCAAGCTGGAGGGCAATGTTTTAAGTATACGCGCTGAGAACGCACGCTTCAGTTATAACGGTATAGAAGATAACTTATTCTATAGACTGAATGGTGACAGCTACTACGATTACTATTATTATCGTTACTAATAGTGAGGAGGTATGAACGATGAAAAAATACACTTCCTTAATATTGGCCCTTATTCTGGCGTTGTCTCTGCTGCCGGGCTGTACGCCTGCAGATATTGAGCTGTGGGCGGCAATGAGGCGCACAGGTGAGGCCGAAAACTACACTCTAAGTAGCAGCATGAGCTGGGATGTGACCGTTCATGAGCCCATACGCACTGAATATAACTATGAAGGTTACTTGGTTCTTACTAACATTGCCGGTATGGGGGGAATAGACGGGCGCTATAACGATATCCTAAACATACTTGACCTTCTGGCCGAGGACATGACCCTTGACACTACCACCGTTAAAAACGGCGGTGACATGAGGGTGGATATGCGCTTCTCTAAACCCGACCTTCGCCTGTTTTTTTCCTTCTGGCGGCAGATGAAGGATGAGAATGCGGCGCGGTATATCTTTAAGATCCCGTCCATGTTCATAACCTCCGCCACCCGAGGTAAGGACTATATCGTGCTGGAAGGGACGGCTCAGACCGACAATGCGCAGAACGAAAATGTTCATACTTCCGCCGGGTATATCGAGAGCCTGAACAGGCTGAATGAGTATATCAGCAAAAATCTTTCCTCTTTGGCGAAGGAGGCAGAAGTGACCGGTAACGGTAATGTTTACACCGTGCGCATAGATGCGGCGGCTCTTCGGAGAATTGCCGATGAGGTAATTGATGCCATCACCTCAGAGGAGGGCGCGGCCCTCGCGGTAGATCTTTACACAAAATACACCGAAAATACCGTCAGGAAGTTAGCTGCGGTTTCCGGTGAAAGCGCCGAGGAGCTTCTCGCTGAGATGCCTACAGCGGAAGAAGCCCGGGCCATATATGACGAAGCAATGAAGGATGCTAAGCTCTACGCCGCGGTTATCGGCGAGCAGCTGGAAAAGAGCGGGCTTCTTAAAAACGGCGTGACGCTTAAGTACACCGTTAATTCCGACGGACTTATTGAAAAGGTCGAGAGTGAGATCGTTCTTGACGTGGACCTTGAAGCTTTAAGCGCGGCCTTTGCTGAGATAATTGCCATTATTGAGGGAACCGGCGCTGACACCTATACAAATCCATACACGGTCAAAAAGGGCAGCTTTACGGTCACATTTAAAACAACCTCGGTTTACGACTACTCCGCTGCGGAGGTCGTAACGCCCGAGATTACCGAGCAGAACAGTGTGGATATTATGGCCGAGCTGACCGAGTATCAGGAGTACACCAATGCTAAGTACGAGTGGAATACAAAATGGAACAGTTATTTGCCCTATTACGTCAAAAGTGAGTTTCTTGAAAATAACCCACAGGGCTCTGTGCTCACGGTCAAAAATCTGTCTAACGGTAAAGAAGCCGAGATGACACCTCTGATTAAGGAAGGGGAAGTTTATTTGCCGGTGAGTGAGCTTGTCAATTTGCTTGACGGCGCCAGTGTAACATGGAATCCGATGACTATGGCGGTGGAGCTGCAGGTGATGAACGACTGTGGGACTCCGTCCTGCTATATCATACTCAACGCGGACGGAGAGCTTATGAGCGATGAATATTTTCACGCGCAGCGTGACGAGTGGGGAAACTACATTGGGGAAATTCTCTCCCAGGAGCAGTATGCCGCCTTCAGGGATATGTATAACAGAGAAGACAGTTGGAGCACGAGCTTTAATTCCCCGCTGTACTCATATTTTGATGAAAACGGAAAGTCATATATTCGTATTGAGTTTATAACGAATATTCTCAGCAATCATGCAAATGTATATGATTCGAGAAACTATCTCGTAAATCTTGAGGGAAATGTTCTCAGCTTAGATTATAAGGATAATGTTCCCGAGTTCGAGTATGACGGAAGTATTGAAGACAACTTCTTCTACAAGCTTGAAGATATCTGGGAATTTTAGTGTGACAGTCTATGCCTAATATTATTGACTTTATTCTGCTTCAGGGCGGAAAAACCTTTGCGGAAAAGCCCTTCTGCCCGGTGGATGCAGCGGTGCTATCCCAACTAAGCTATTTGAAGTTTGAGCACATCGATAACACTGAAACCTTGCTGGCGACTCTCGGAGCTGCCGGACGTGAGCGTTTGTTTGAGGACGAACGCTTTGGCGAGGATCAGCGAAGGCTCTATTTTGAGGCGGCCTTCAGCGTGCGATATCAAAGCATGAAGGTGCGGGACGTTCAGTCCGTCAAAAATGACGACAGCGAGGTCTGCTTCTGCGCTATGGTGTTTGAGCCGGAGGGCTGCGCGCCTGTGGTGGTGTTCCGCGGTACCGACGAGTTTGTTGTCGGCTGGAAGGAGGACTTCGCCATGGCCTACCGCTGCCCCGTTCCGGCACAGACCCTGAGCGTGGACTATCTGGCCGAAGCCGCGGCGGGGAGGCGAGAGTTTTACGTCTGCGGGCACAGCAAGGGCGGCAATCTTGCCGAATACAGCGTTCTCCATTCAGGGGCGGAGCTGCGGAGTCGGGTGAAAATGGTATATGATTTCGACGGCCCGGGCTTTGCGTCCTCAGTGCTGGATATGCCCGAATACACGGAAATGGGCGGGCGCATAATGAAGATCGTGCCTCGGCAGTCCTTCGTGGGGCAGCTCTTAAGGAGCGACGCTATAGGCCACAGGGTAGACAGCGACGGTGCGGCAATTTTTCAGCACGACATCTTCAACTGGAGAGTGGACAGCTACGGCGATTTCATCTACACTGACGATGAGAGCGTTGGCCTGAGCACCGCTATAGGGAGGCTCAATGCCAATATCGCCAAGCTCTCAGCTGATCAGCTGGAGCGTTTTGTGGACGCTCTGTTCGCCGTGCTGAAGGATGCCGATATAGATAATCTCGTGGACTTCAGCAAAAACTGGAGGCATAACAGCCGCAGGATACTTTCGGCCTATAATGACCTTGATGAAACCACCAAGGAACTCCTCGGAGACACTGTAGCCGAGTTGATTTTCGGGTGATTTAACGATTAAAGCCGCCGCATAGGCGGTTTTAATTATATCAGGCTGTATTACGGTAAATTATAGTTTATCTATCTCGATGGGGCAACCCGGACCCCGGTCAGCCACACAGTTAACGTATGCTTGCGCTATTTGTGCCGCACACCTTACGGCACTATCACGTG
>JAFLUQ010000091.1 GCA_022508735.1 Oscillospiraceae bacterium
CGGTTTCCCCATCGGTCACCCCTTCCGCATCGCCTCGCTTGCGCTTACGAAATATAATTTTGTTCAAAAACAAAATTATATTTCTACGGCGATATAGGTACAGGCAACATACCGCCCGGAGGGCGCATGGGTCAAGCGGCACGCTGGTAAACTATAATTTTTCTACAAAAAAGGAGCCATTGCCTTCAGCAACGGCCCCCTTTTTGTTCGGTATTGTCTTAATTTCCGTTAACTGCATTCATAATAACGCCATAGGCCCAGTGATCAGGCTGAACGTCAGAAAATGCTTTGCCATTGATATAGCTGCCGCTTCTATGAAAAAGCCGGGCTATCATGGTGACCGCTTCGGCCCTCGTCACGCTGTTATCTGGCCGGAAGGTATTATCCTGATATCCGTTGACCACTCCGGCCTCGGCCATTGCGCTGACAGCCTTTTGCGCCCAATGTCCGTTTATATCGGGAAAATTGGCTGTGCTGTTTCCGGCAGAGGCAATTCCCAGATTATAAAGTATCTGTGCCAGCTCCGCCCTCGTCATGCTGTCATCGGGTCTGAAATTTCCGTTCAAATCGCCGTTCATATAGGAATTGGCCACATTAAAGCCAATCGCATTGCCTGCCAAATGTGTTGACGGAATATCGGCGAATCTGCCAATGTGGTATGTATAATCCTGATCGTCAGCTTTCATCAGATTGAAAATCATAGCGGCGATCTCGCTGCGTGTTATATTGTTATTCGGCCTGAAGGTTCCGTCTTCGTAGCCGTTTACAAACGGTTCTTCTGCTAAATACTCACCTTGGAGAACTCTCAGCTTAAGACTGTCGTTTTTCGTCACGCGATATGAAAGCTCTTCATCAAGGGCATAGCCGTGCGGGACTGATAGATCCTTTGACGTAAGCTCAGCTCCGTACACTGCCTGCACGCTGTCGGTGCCAACAACATCGCCGTTTTCATCGATGTACGAAATCGAAACAGTGTATCTGTTTGTTGAAGCAGTGCCGCCGCCGACAAAACCGCCACTGCCGCCGCCGGAGCTTCCGCCACCTCCGCCACCGCCGCCGGTGGACTTGAATTTCGCTGTCAGCTCCACATCGCCGTCTGCGGTAAAGCTGTAGCTTTCCTTTGATGAAACCGACTTGCCGTCAATATACCAGCCATCAAATTTATACCCCTTGTTGGGAGAGGCAGTCACGGTTATCTCACTGCCCTTTATATAGCTGCCGCTTCCGGCAACTGTTCCACCGCTTGCCTTTACGGTAACTAAAACTATATTTTTGGTCTTTATTGTGCTCTCGAAGCTCTGATCCTTAACTTCATAGTTTTGCGCGCCGTCACCTGTAAGCACAAAACTTGAAACGGTTACCTCCGAGTTTTCTTCGTCAGCCTTTGAGACGCTGAGAAGCTTAAGCCTGTCAAAGTCGATCGTAATTGCCTCATCTCCCGGTAAAACACCGTCAAAAACAATTTTCTTTTCATCAAGGTCAATCGACTTTATTGTGATACCCTTTTTATTTACCGTCAATTTCTGGGTTTTGGAGAATGCTGCATAATCGTCGTTTCCGGCCTGTTTCACAGTAATATTGGCCTCACCGGCGCCCTTGATCGTCACTGTGCCTTCGGCATCCACCTCTGCGACAGAGATGTTATCACTTTCAAAGGTAAAGTCTGTAAGCTGCGACTCGCTGTCGGCAGTGACCGACAAAGCGAAGCTCTCATCACCATATGTGGGGTCTGTGCCGATTTCAGACACGGTGATGTTCTGAGGCGTTTTTTCAACGATCTCAAAAATCCCCTTGTTATAGGTCATGTCATAGTTATCATTGAGCGCCAATGTTCCCTTTAAAATATCGTACTTGCCGATTTTCTCGCCGGAGCGCCTCTCAAGACTGCCGGTAAACTTATCCTCCCCGACGAGGGCGCCGGTATAGGTATAGGTCAATTCCGGGTCATCGGTTCCGATCTTCTTCATTTTATCGTCGGCCGTAACAACGATTTTTACTTTGTTTACGGTCAGGCGCCGGGTGCTTTCAAAGGCCGCATAGTCCACATTTCCGGCCTGCTTCACGGTTATATTGGCCGTGCCGACGCCCTTGATCGTGACATTGCCGCCGTTATCTACGGCTATGACATTTTCATTGCTGCTTTCAAAGGTAAAATCGGTGAGCCCGGATCCCTCGTCAGGAGTTACCTCTATTTTGAAAGCGTCGTCGCCGTATGTAACCTCGTCGGGCAGCTCAGAAACGGTTATATTCTGACGGAGCTTTTCAAGAATTTCAAACACGCCCTTATTATAGGTCATGTCATAATTGTCATTAAGAGCCAAGGTCCCTTTCAAAATATCGTACTTGCCCACCTTCTCGCCCGGGCGTCTTTCAAGGCTGCCGGTAAACGCATCGTCCCCGACAAGGGCGCCGGTGTAAGTGTAGGTCAGCTCAGGGTCGGCTGCGTCTACTCTTTTTGCTATATCGTCAGCCGTAACAACGATCTCAACCTTTTTTACTACCATTCTCTGGGTCAGACCAAAAACTGCATATTCGGAGTCTCCGGCCTGTTTCACGGTTATATCGACCGTACCGGCTCCATTGATAATAACATTGCCGATATCATCAACGCTTGCGACGCTCTCGTTGCTGCTTTCAAAGGTAAAGTCAGTGAGCCCTGACGCTTCATCAGGAATCACCTCTATTTTGAAGCTGTCGTCACCGTATGTCTTTTCACGGGGCAATTCTGACACAGTGATATTTTGCGGTGTCTTCTCAGCAATGATAAACATTCCGGGGATAAATTCCATATCGTAATTGGGGCCGGGGTCAAGCGAGCCCTGAAGTATCTGATATCCCCCTATTTCTTCGCCATCCTGCCTTGACAATGCGCCCGAAAAGCTGTCATCTCCATAAAGCTGCCCCGAGGTGATCGTATATGTGAGCTCGGGATCAGCGTTTTCTATTTTTTTGCCTGTATCATTTGCTTTAACTGTAATATCCGCTTTTGCTATTGTCAGCTTGGCGGTTTCACGTCCCACATAGCCCTTTTCGTTCGCCTCGACCAAGACTTCATAGGTCCCGGCGTCCACGGGAAGGTCGCCGGAGCCGTTATATGTGACTGTATATGAAACGTCGGGGCTGGCACTTATCTTAACGCTGTGCTCTGCCGCATCATAGGCTGCGGCGGCATCTTCAATAGTAAATATGACCGGTATAGTCATGTCTACAAATTCCGTTACCGGCTCTTCGGCTAAGCTTATACTGCCCTCTTCAATATTGAAGCCGTCTTTTTCCACAGTATAGCTGTAGTCATTATTATTCTTAAGGCGCATACTCGCCCTTCCGTCTGAATCGGTAATAACGGTTTGATCGTCAATCGTCACCTTGGCGCCCTCTACAGGAGCACCGTTATGCAAGGCAACTATGTCCACTTTACTTTTTGTGAGCGCGTCTTGAAGATCAAAGAAATTTATCTCGTAAGACAGGGTCGCCGGAGTTCCGTTTTTGTATTTTATTCCGGAAAGCTCAACCGTGAAAATATCCCCGTCGCGTATTTCGCCCAAGGACGTGACATCAGGGCGGAAAATGATGTTATTTCCATAAGTGGAATCAACAGACAGATGCATCAATTGACTTGAATAAATGCCATCGCCCTGCTGCGGAGTGTCGCTGTTAAAGAGCCATGTTTTGTTATCTCGCTTGCGCGTGAGCCTTAACTCGATATCAGCTCTCGACGGATACGAGTACGGCTCTCCCAGACTGATAGACCATGGATATGAAGGCGCGTTCCCGCTGACGCGTGAGGACGTGATAAAATACTGTATCGGAAAGTCGCCGGCATTAGGCCAGGCCACATACGAGTCAGTCCCCGCCCATGAGCCGCCGCCGACATGTATTGCAATAAGATGTCTCCATGCGGCGTTCTCATTATAAGCATAGCCCATGCCGTATTTTGCCGCCGTCGGCTTCAAAAGGATCATCCGATGACCGGCATGTGCGATATTATTCGCTCCGGAATCCGCAACAAATCCCAGAACGGAATACGATATATTAGAAACGCCGGCAAATATACATTCGGCGCTATAGCTGTTTGCTGTCCTGAAAAAATCATCACTCATATCATCCGGCTGCGGCGGGTGGTGCCCATATTCGGAAACGGCCATCAAAACCGCCTTATGCTGCGCCGTTTTGGTTTCATATTCGTCTAAGATTATGTTCTCGTAAGGCAGACCGGCCAAATACCGCACCATCCTTAACGCGTTCATTGCGTCGTCAAGGTCATCTTCGTTCAAAGAACCGGCATAGTACGGAGCGTTAAGCACGGGTTCTTCTTCATATCTCGTCTGCTTGTTTAAAAATCCGCTGTGCGGCAGACTTCTCTCCATTGCAACAATATCGTCGATCGTGTTGTTATGCTGGACCTCTATCACATTATCAGAATATAATAATGCGGCTCCGTCAGACAGTTCAACAACCTCCGGCGGCAATAGCAGGCTTTCTTCCTCCGCCCTTTGCGCCAGCGCCGCCGCATTAAACGAGCCCGCCAGCATTGCCGCCGCCATCACGGCGCTTAAAAATTTTTTCATGCCAATTCCTCCTGATGCTTTTATTATTTGCGGCACGGTATGTACCAAAGAACCGCTATTAAAACTTTTTTAACAAAATACATAATATAAATTAATACCTGAGAAATACAAAGGTCAAATTTCAGTAGTATAGTATTTTACATGGAAAAGGTGACGCCGTCAGAAAGCCTGACGGCGCCGGGCCTCGGCTTCGGGTGCTGCCGCTTTGGCGCATCCGGAGCCTTCTTATCAACTTTTTTGAAAAGCCCTTATAAAGCCCCTACTTTCCGAGCGCCTTGGCTATCTTATCCCCGAAGGGCAGCATACGCATCTCCTCGGGAGTGAATACCCGGAGCGCGAAGATCATTACAAAGTACACAACTGCGCCAATCGCTATTGACAAAACAGTTGCAATCGTATTGCCGATCATTCTCTCGCCGAAGTGGTGCAGCGCCCAAACAACGGCGGCCATAAGACCTGTTGAAATTATGGGCCGCAGGTAGTAGCGGTTATAGTCAATTTTAAAGGGCAGGTTCTTTCTAAGCACATAGAAGCTCACGAAGAAGGCTATTCCCTGACAGGCTATGCTGCCTATGGGCGCGCCGTAGATGTTCACGCCCTCCATAGGTATAAGCGTCAGGTTTATTATGAGCTTCGCCACGCCCCCGCAGAGCACGCTTATGGCGGGCACAAATATCTTGCCCATGCCCTGAAGGCCGCCGTAGATGGTCTGGCTCATGGCCGAGAAGAACACCGTGGGCGTAAGCATCATGAACAGCACCGCTCCGCTGGCCGCGCTGGGGTATATCATTCTGAGAATTCCGTCGGCCAGCACCGCATAGCCCGCAGCGCAGGGCAGGGCGATTATTATAGATGTAAGCAGCGAAAAGCTCACGCGCTTTGCCGCAGTGCTATAGTCCTTAACGGCATAGGCTCCGGCCACCGTGGGCACAAGCACCGTTGCAAAGGCTATGTTAATGGCCAGCGGCAGATTGATAAGTACGTCGGTCTTGCTGAGTATGCCACTGAGAGTGGCGGCGTTCTTCTCAAGGGCCGTTGGGTCGGGTATACGCGAGGCAAAGGCCGTTATGAGGCCGCGGTTGACCGTTATTATGTCAAGCACGCGGTTAAGAGAGGTAACGATGGAGCCCAGGGATATGGGGATCGATACCCAAAGCACCGACTTCGCCACGCTGAGAGCACTTTGCGTTTCGCGCGCTTCGGGAGTGGCGGCCGCCTTTTCGTAAAGCTCCTTCTTATTACGGGCCGTAAAGGCCAGAAGATACATAAAGCTGAGCACCGTTGACACCGTTGTGGCCAGTGTGGCCGCGGCGGCCATATACTCCGCGCTGCTGCCCACAACGAGCATAACAAAGGCGATGGAGGTGGTTGTCTTTAAAAGCTGCTCAAGTATCTGGCTGGTGCTGGTGGCTTTGGCGTTATGCTGGCCCATGAAGAAGCCGCGGATAACGCTTGAGACCGACACAAAAAATATTGCGGGCGACAGAACTCTCATGGAATAAACCGCACCGGGAGCGGAAAGAATGTAAGTGGAAAAAAATCCCGCCCCGAAATACAACAAGAGGGACAGCGCGCCGCCGATGGACGCAAACAGCGCAAGGCTTATTTTGAAAATGCGAACCGCGCCCCGGTAATTGCCCATAGCGCATTTTTCCGAAATAAGCTTGCTTATGGCGTTCGGTATGCCCACCGAGCTTATAGCGAGAAGCAGGGCGTATATCTGAAACCCGAAATTATAATAGCCGTTGGTCTCGTCTGTCCAGCCGGGCACGCGGTAAAGCACCACCCGGTAGACGAAGCCAAAAAGCTTAACAACTATCTGCGAAAATATTATCGTAAGCACATTCATCATAAATGAAGGCCGTTTCTTTTCCGCCATGAACATCACTCCTTAGTTTATCATTATATAATACAAAGGCAAAAAATGCAAGCAGTTTTTCAAAATCGGCGGCAAAATCCGTTTGCACTGCATAATATGAAGGAGCGGCGCGGGTTTGTTGTGACATATACATAAAAAAGCCCCGATTTAACGCGAAAAAATTTTCAAAAAAACTATTGATTTTTTCCTTATTTTATGATATAAATATAATCTGACTGAATATGCAAACAATGAAACAACAGGAGGAAATAAACCATGAAAGTATTGAAGGTTGAACAGCAGGAAAACAGCAAAACCTATTTGGAGATCGAGATCGACGCTGACGTTTTTAAAGACGCCATGCAGAAGAGCTATCGCAAGAACGTTAAGGGCATAGCTATTCCCGGTTTCCGCAAGGGCAAGGTGCCCAAGAACATAATCGAAAAGTTCTACGGAGCCGAGGTGTTCTATGACGACGCCGTAAACTTCTGCATTCCCGACGCCTATGAGGCAGCAGTTGAGGAGAGCGGAATCGACCCCGTTGAGATGCCCAAGATCGACATTATCACAATCAAGGAGGGCGAGAACCTTGTGTTCTCTGCCACTGTTACAGTTCGCCCTGAGGTTACCCTCGGCGAGTACAAGGGCATTGAGGCCGTTAAGCCCTCTGTGGTAGTATCCGATGAGGAGGTTATGGCCGAGATCGCAAAGATGCAGGACAATGCGGCCAGCATCGAGACCATTGAGGAGGGCGCCGCTCAGAAGGGCGACACCGTAACTCTTGACTTTGACGGCAGCGTAGACGGCGTTCCCTTTGACGGCGGCAAGGCCGAGGGCTTCGAGCTTGAGCTCGGCAGCGGTCAGTTCATCCCCGGCTTTGAGGATCAGCTTATAGGAAAGAACATCGGTGAGGATATCGACGTAAACGTTACCTTCCCCGAGGAGTATCACGCTGAGGAGCTTGCCGGCAAGGCTGCTCTGTTCAAGTGCAAGATGCACAAGATCGCCCGCAAGAACCTGCCCGAGCTTGACGACGAGTTCGCCAAGGACGTGAGCGAGTTCGACACTCTTGAGGAGCTTAAGAAGAACACCGCCGAGAATCTTGCCCACGCCAAGGAGCACGAGGCAGAGCACCGCTATGAGGATGCGGTCGTATCCGCCGTTGTGGCTAACGCTCAGGTGGAGGTTCCCGAGTGCATGGTAGATCAGCAGTGCGACAAGCAGCTTGAGGAAATGGCCTACCGTATGCAGAGCCAGGGTCTTACCCTTGAGAATTACATGAAGTATACCGGTCAGACAGTTGAAAATATAAAGGAACAGATCCGTCCCGCCGCTGCCGAGGCCGTTAAGAACACCCTTGTTCTTGAAGCCATAAAGAAGGCCGAGGGCATTGAGGCCACCGATGAGGACGTTGAGGCCGAGTTCGGTAAAATGGCCGAGAGCTACGGCATGGAGGTTGAGAAGGTGAAGGAGATCATGGCTCCCAACGCCGAGGGCCTTAAGAGCGACATCGCCCTTACCAAGACAGTTAAGTTCCTTGTTGACAACGCCGTAATGAAGCAGGACTAAAATAATAAACCAACAATATATTTAAGGAGGAAGCAATCATGCCATTAGTACCTTACGTCATTGAACAAACAGGTCAGGGCGAACGCAGCTACGACATTTATTCCCGTCTTCTTAAGGACAGGATAATATTCCTTGGTGAGGAGGTCAACGATACGACCGCCAGCCTCATCGTGGCTCAGCTTCTGTTCCTCGAGAGCGAGGACCCCGACAAGGATATCATGTTCTATATCAACAGCCCCGGCGGCAGTGTTACGGCGGGCATGGCGATATATGACACCATGCAGTATATCAAGTGCGACGTTTCCACTATCTGCATAGGTATGGCCGCAAGCATGGGAGCTTTTCTTCTGAGCAGCGGCACAAAGGGCAAGCGCCTTGCTCTGCCCAACAGCGAGATCATGATACATCAGCCCCTGGGCGGATATCAGGGTCAGGTAACAGACATTCAGATCCACGCCGAAAGGTTTATCGCCATCAAGGATAAGCTGAACAAGATACTCAGCGAAAACTGCGGTCAGCCTCTGGAGAGAATCAAGGCCGACACAGAGCGCGACAACTTCCTCACCGCTGAGGAAGCGCAGAAGTACGGACTTATAGACAAGGTTATCGAGAGAAGATAAAGAATACCGCACAGAGACCCCGGCGGTCTTTGTGCGGCATTACATTAATAAAATCAAAAAAGGAATGGTAGGACAATGGCAAATAACCATGACGATCAGCAGGTATTCTGCGCATTCTGCGGCCGCACCAAGCCGCAGATAGGAAACCACCAGATAATCGCGGGAATAAACGCGTATATCTGCTCGGACTGTGTGCGGGCTTGCTATGATATAGTTCTCGACGATTACGACGACTTTGACGAGACCGATGAAGCTCTTCCCGCTGTGGAGGGCGTTCCGACTCCGGTGGAGATAAAGGCGATACTCGATGAATATGTGATAGGTCAGGACGCGGCCAAGCGCAGTCTCGCCGTTGCGGTGTATAACCACTACAAGCGCATAAACGCTGAAATGGTTCAGGACGAGATGAACGAGGACGGTGTCGAAATTCAGAAGAGCAACATCCTCATGCTCGGCCCCACAGGCAGCGGCAAGACATATCTTGCTCAGACGCTTGCTAAAATACTTCAGGTACCCTTTGCAATAACCGACGCCACCAGCCTTACCGAGGCCGGCTACGTCGGCGAGGACGTTGAGAACATTCTGCTCAAGCTCATTCAGGCGGCGGACTACGACATTGCTCTGGCCGAGCGCGGCATCATCTATATTGATGAGATAGATAAGATAACAAAAAAGGGCGAAAATGTTTCCATCACCCGCGACGTTTCGGGCGAGGGCGTACAGCA
>JAFLUQ010000092.1 GCA_022508735.1 Oscillospiraceae bacterium
TCCTGCCAGAAGGTGCTGGGCGGCTTCGGCAATATCTGCTATGAGTTCGCCACAAAGCGCTACCGCAGCAACTGCATAAACTGGGGTATCCTGCCCTTTACTATCGATAAAGACACGCCCTTTAATTATGAGGACGGCGACTATGTATATGTTCCCGGCATAAGAGCGGCCATTGAAAACGGCACTGAGGAGATACCCGCCACCGTTATAAAGAAGGACGGCGCCATGGAGAGTCTGACTCTCTACGTTACCGGCCTGACCGCCAACGAGAAACAAATAATTCTCGACGGCTGCCTGATGAACTACTACGCCAATCAGAATAAGTAAGGAGGATTTCAAAATGTTGAAATTCCGTAAAATAACGGCTCTGCTGCTTTGCCTGGTTATGACTCTGGCCGTTATGCCCGTACTGACCGTAGCAGCCGCAGGAACGAATTACGCCTCGGCCTATGCCGGAGTGCTGGAGGATTTAGTGAGCCGGTACGGCGTGGCTACTCACACATTTTTTAACGACACAGGGGAACGTTTTGGCGTTCTGCACAGTGAGCTCATAGATTTTGACGGGAACGGAATCCCGGAGCTATATGTGCTGATAAACGGAGAATGTGACGGCGATTTTCCTTATGTTAAATACACTGAGCAGATATATGCTTATAACAACGGCCGGGCCGAGCTGGTTTTTGAAACAGATAATTTGGAAGGCAGCCAAGGAAATATAGATCTCTACAGAAGGGATGGAAGCATATACATATTTCTTCGATACGGGCATGACGAATTCAGCTATTATGACGAAGATTTAGAATTGTCAGAAGAATCAACGTGCACGGTAAAACAGTTTGACGGAAATAAATTTGTGGACGTATGGATCTATAACAGTGTACGGGCAACTGCCGAAACCAAAAGCAGGTTACTGCAAAAGGGCTATACCCCGGAAGCCGGATATAAAATATATTTGTCGGAGTACGACTATTACTATATTAACCGTGACACCCTCTACAGCAATGGCACAAGCATATCGACCAACCCGGAGGACCGGTATACTGAAATAGTTGACAGGGGAAACAGGCCGTACTTTGTTGATCCCAATATGCCGGAAGACGATATAATGTATATGCTTTCAAAGCAGCACTACATGATGTTTGTAGAAGTGATCGGCGGGGAACTGGCTTCTAATGAGCATGCCGCTCCCAACGCCCGTGCCTTCATAAAAGAGCTGAAGGGTCTCGCTTCCAATATGCCTGACGAGGCCGCCGGTGTTACTGTGCCCGCTTACGTAGGGCGGTATCTGGATATACTTAAAACGGAGTACAAGTCTGATGACTTTGCGGAGCTTGCAGACTTTGACAATGACGGCCATCCTGAGCTGGTGACGATGACCCAGAGAAGTGATGAGATGAGAGTCCGCATATATTATCCTGATGGAAGTGGTTCTGAACCTTTAGCAACCTTTTACAGTGATGTTGATGATACGATTTATAATACGGACGTGGATATTGTCAATAACGGAAACGCGCTCTATTTAAAAGTGGGAAGAGCGATACTGGATGATTTTTATGATGATCCGACGAGGGATGAATGGTCTGCTGATACAATTTTTTATGAGATCGACTCCTCTAACGGATATGTTGACTACATACAGCACTACTTCCGCGTCAACTACGATACTGTGAATTATGAGATCAAAAACTATAATTACAGGGATTTCTACAAGATACCATACGGCGAGGAAACACTCATAAGCAAGGCGGAATTCGACCGATTGAACCGTAAATTTGTTGGCGGAACAGCATATGAGATCTACAATAGCGCCGCTTATGATACCGGCAACGGATACTTTTACGACGGCTATCTGCATGAGGGACAGCCTGCGGACAGAAGGATTTACGGCAGGCAGACTTACTACACCTCATCAGTTGAGCTCGTGATCAATAAGCTGAATCAGATGGCAGTTACCGGTACGCTAGACTATCTGTCTGTAAATGATACCTTCTCCCGCCCCTCGATCCTTATAACCGAGGCCCCATTTGACGTTCAGCCTGTCATCGGCGTCGAGGTCAACGGCAGGAAGATCACCTCTGACGTTGATCCCATAATCCATAACGACCGTACTCTGGTTCCCATCCGTGCGGTGTTCGAGGCTATGGGCGCTCAGGTCAGCTGGGACGGAAACACTGCAAAGTGTATTCTTGACGAAAACACCGTTGAGATCACTCCCGACAGCGACACCTTCCTATTTAACGGAAGAAACCGCAGCCTTGACGCACCCGCCGTGACGGAGTATGGGCGGATAATGGTTCCGATCAGGGCCATTGCCGAGGCTTTAGGCGGTGACGTTTACTGGAACAGCAAAACCTATACCGTAGAAATTGAAATATAACCGCGCTTTGCTATATTTAAACTATTTATATAATACAGGGAGGAAAAATCTATGGCTAAAATTCAGATGAAAAACAAGATCGTCGAGATGGACGGCGACGAGATGACCCGAATCCTTTGGCAGATGATAAAGGATGAACTGCTGCTTCCCTTCGTTGAGCTTAACATGGAATATTACGATCTCGGTTTGCCTTACCGCGACGAGACCAACGATCAGGTAACCTTTGACGCAGGCGAGGCCATCAAGAAGTGGCACGTGGGTGTAAAGTGCGCCACCATTACACCCAACGCACAGCGCGTGGAGGAGTATAACCTTAAAGAAATGTGGAAAAGCCCCAACGGCACTATCCGCGCCATTCTTGACGGTACGGTGTTCCGTGCTCCCATTCTGCTCAGCTGCATTAAGCCCGCCGTGCGCAACTGGAAGAAGCCCATCACCATTGCCCGTCATGCCTACGGCGATGTGTACAAGGGAACAGAGTACCGCGTGCCCGAGAAGGGCAAGGCCGAGCTGGTGTTCACCGGCGAGAACGGCGCTTCCTTCAAGGAGACCATATACGATTTCGAGTGCCCCGGCGTGCTTCAGGGCCTCTATAACAAGGACAGCAGTATCGAGTCCTTCGCACGCTCCTGCTTCCAGTACGCTATCGACACCAAGCAGGACCTTTGGTTCGCTACTAAGGACACTATCTCAAAGCAGTACGACCAGACCTTTAAGCTTATCTTTCAGGATATTTTCGACAAGGAATACAAGGCTAAATTCGACGAGCTTGGCATAGAGTATTTCTACACCCTGATCGACGACGCGGTTGCCCGCGTTATCCGCAGCGAGGGCGGCTACATCTGGGCCTGCAAGAACTATGACGGCGACGTTATGAGCGACATGGTATCAACGGCCTTCGGCTCCCTTGCCATGATGACAAGCGTGCTCGTAAGCCCCGAGGGCAACTACGAGTACGAGGCGGCCCACGGCACGGTTACACGCCACTACTACCGCTACCTGAAGGGCGAGGAGACCAGCACCAACCCCATAGCCACTATATTTGCGTGGAGCGGAGCACTCCGCAAGCGCGGCGAGCTGGACGAGACTCCCGAGCTTGTGGACTTTGCCGACAAGCTTGAAGCCGCCTGCATAGACACCCTTGAGAGCGGCGTTATGACAAAGGACCTCGCCGGTCTTTGCGAGGGTATCACGCCAACAGTCGTGAACTCGCAGGACTTCATCAAGGCGATCCGTGCGAATTTAGAAGAAAAGCTGAAGTAAACAGTTACAGGGCCGCGCTTGCGGCCCTGTTATTGTGTGGTTATGAAATTAAAAATGCTGTTATTCAGTCTTCATAGTGACCGCGGCATGACATGATCATAATATCTTTTTCGCCCTGAATATAGTATACGAGACGGTTTTTATCGTCTATACGTCTGCTCCAGCAGTCGCCTCGCTGCTTCATCGGCTCAGGCTTGCCAACGCCTTCAAAATTACTGCGCTGTATATCCCTAAGAAGCTGATTTATGCGGCGAAGGGTCTTTTTGTCCTGAGTCTGCCAATACAGATAATCGTCCCACGCGGCCGGAGCAAAGGTGATATTATTCATTCTCCATCGCCTCTAATTCTTCCAAATCCTTCACTATAACGCGCCCTGCCTTTATGTCGGCGAGAGAACGGTCAAGTTTATTCATGTATTCGGCATTGCGTGCGGCTTTTTGCAGGGCGTTCCATTCATTGAGACTTATTATAACAACATTCTTTTCGTCCTTTCGCGTAACAATGACTGTCTCATTGTCGTCAGTTACCTTGTCGCAGTAGGATTTCAAGTTTCCTCGTATAGTTGAATAATTAACGGCAAGCATTATATAAAACTCCTTCCTCTGACTTGTGGTATATTTACGTACAATTTATTGTACCATTATATTATACGTTTGTCAATAGGAAAATATACTTTATCTATTTTTGTGTTAACATTTAAATAAGCGGGAACTTTTTTCCGGTTTTGTCGTCTAATTTATATAAAGAAGATAAACAGGAGGCGAGCCAAAATGAAAAAGGTTATTGTTTTGCTTATGGCGCTGTGTCTGTTGACCACCGATGCGGCCTTCGCTGAATTTATTGGAAATAAAAATGTTCAGGGTGATCTCGTTTTTAATTTTTCAACATCAGGATGGTCTATGACAGGTCTTACAGATACGGGCAGGGAAAAGGAAACCATTGTTATTCCGGCGGAGGTAGACGGAATGAAGGTGATATCTATCAGCGGGGCGGCCTTTAACGGCTCAAAGTGTAAAAACATCGAGCTGCCTGCCGCAGATTTGGATATATTAAGTCCGTACGCGGCATTTGAGGGGAACGAAACATTAGAAAGAATAGACTTAAGTAATATAAGGAAAATTGACCACTACACATTTACCGGCTGCACCAATCTTAAGGAGATTGGCCCGGGCAACCGAATTCCCAATGGCTATATAGGAAGAGGGGTGTTCAGCAATACAGGGCTGGAATACGTCACCATAGACAGGGAATCGTTTGGCCCCCAGGGTGACAGCGGCACCGCACTGAGTGAGGACATATTTGAAGACTGCAAGCAGCTCAGAACCGTTTATATAACGGATAAAGTGCGCAGAATAACGGGATACAATTTTACCGGCTGCACCGAGATGGATTATCTTTGCTTTGGCACCGGTCTTCGTGCTCTCGGGATGGGTACTTTTTATGGATGCAAAAACCTTCGCACGGCGGTTTTTTACGGAGAGCCTATTGAGCTTCTGACCTATAAGCCTACAGCCTATTTTGAGTATCTGTCTGATAAGACTGAGGTCGTTCAGGTGGGTCCGTTCAAATATTGCGACAGACTGACGATCATAGGAAGGGCCGGAGAGCCGTATAATTCGGAAAACAGTCCGTATAGCTATAGTTTTGAGGAGTACGCCGATATGGCCGGAATTCACTTTATCCCGGCTGTCATCAGCCGCGGCGAACCGTCCACGATCGTGGCTCAGGCGGCGCAGACCGCGACGGTGACGATCAACGGAGCGGCAGTTCCGGCATATACGGTGAACGGCAGTGTGTATGTGGGCGAGAGCGCGCTGAAATCCCTCGGCTTCGGAATGGACTGGAACGGTGAGGCCAGAACCACCACCGTCACAAAGCCGGAAATCGTACAGTGGGCAGTGGAGCTGAATACAAATCCCGCGCCGTACAGTATAGATGTTGTCAGCTCGGACGTGAAGTTCATGCTGAACGGTTTCCCGATCCCCGCGCTCAATGTGGGTAATGGCGAGAGCATAATTGACGTGAACGCACTGGCGGAAGCGGTGCTGTATTAAGAAGGAGAAAATCCCATGAAAAAAATATTTACACTGCTTGGAGCACTGGCTATTCTCTTGACGGGGGCGATCACAGCCTTGGCGGATGAGCCGCTGTGGGCCTTTCTGCCCGACGTAAAAACAGATACTAACTGGTCCTACTGGGACGATATGGCCGCTTACAAGGTGGAATATCCCATTCTGGAATACAACAATACGCTGTACCTGCCAATGACTTTCCGCAACTGTTTGGAGATAGGAATGGCAATGGCATGGCAGAATGATACGCTTTACCTGACTTTTTGCGGGAGAACAGGCTGGATATTTACCTCAAAGCACGAGGTTTATGACCATCCATGGCGGTTTGAATGCTGCCGGGCAGAATATACGATCTTTCTGAACGGCGAGACACTGTCTGGCTCGGTGGATGGCATGCCAATTTTGAATTATCGCGGCGTCACTTATTTGCCGCTGACCGAAACCGTGCTCAGGGAGCTGCATATGGAGCTTCGATGGGACCAATATAACAATACCATGAACATAAGAGTTATTGAGCCCGGGTGGGAATATGAATTTGACGGAATTTACAACAATGATGGCAGGCAGATAGACTATGTGGTGCTCAACCTCCTCAAACGGGGAAACAACTATCGCTCCGGCTACTATCTTTACAATAGCTTTGACGGTAAAAATGTGACAAACAACGGGAAATACAGCATGACTTATTCCGTTGTGGGAGGACTCGAGGTTGAGGACAGGCCAGAGGTTTGGCACGAAATAGAGCCTGTTGACGTGACAGAGTGGTTTTGGTGCGAAAATGGAAAGCTCATGCACGGCGACGAGCCGATAGACGATATGACCGGCATGGTGATGTCCGCTTTGGAGTATCACCTTGGCGATGGAGTGAGCGTATTGACTGTGAACCGCGGATACACAAGCCAACGGCACTATTTTTGTGCGAACGGGGCGTATGCGGCGATCCGATATTTTGACCCGGTGCACAAAAATGAGTTTTTTCAATGGCTGAAAACAGAGGATGGCAGCGTTTATTTTACCGATGAGGGTCACAGGCTTAATGCCATAACACCCGGGGGAAGAGCCTTGACTGCGGTTGACGTTGATCACAACTACTTCAGGCTAATAGGTCTGATAGGCGGCCGCCCGTTGGTGCAGGCTTTGTGGAACGGTGAAGCAGAGCTTGACGGATTCAGCACAGGCAGTCTGATCTCTCCGGTGAACGACGGATTTTTCACGATAGAAGAGGACGGAAGTCTGGAAAAGTATATGGATTATCGCTACAGCAGCTACGCCTTTATATTGAATGACAGGCTGTATCTGGTGGATATGTACGAAAACTGCTTTATAGACACGGTCACGGGAGAGAAAATTTCTATTGATGACGCAGATATAAATTAACTTTAACAGGAGGAAAAAACAATGAAAAAACTTATTGCGCTGATTTTATCCATAGGCCTTTCAATTATTGCTTTGCCGGCTCTCGGGGAAGAACCCATAATCGCCACACTGCCGGGCATGGACGTATACGTGAGCTACGGAAAGCTACAGTGGCCCGAGCCGGAGTATCCCGTACTGGAATATGACGGGGTGGTGTATATGCCGATGACCTGGCAGAACATCTGCCGCTTCAGGCTGTGCAATTCGTGGGTTGACCAAAGCACCGGGCGGGAGGACTGGGGCTGGCATATAGCCTATACCGGCATAGAATACGGCGAATTTCTGGACGATGACGTCAGAGCTGATATGACCAATAACGGTAACTATTACCGCGATGCGGAGAATCTGCCTGACAGCTCCGTCTATTCAGAGCAGTATGAGCTTACTCTGCCCGACCATCCCATATATCTGAACGGCCGCCCATTGGACAACGCGGCGGAGGAGCATCCCATTCTGTTTTACCGTGGAATACATTATCTGCCCATTAGTGAACTGGCGCAGAGACTGTATATCGGCGCACATAGGTACAATGAATGGCTGACAATTGAGCTGAGCCGTCCAAACGAGGTAAAGTGGAACAATCTTGTCACGCAGCTTCCACACGAGATAGTGGAGTTCGTCCACAGTACTGATGATGATACCGCGGTATTTATGAACTACTCCTTCGAATATTTTGGCGGCGGTGACCGTAATTACTACTATGACGCAAAGACCTTTAACGCCGTCACAGGCGAAGTAAAGCTGCTGGAACACCTCGCCTACAGTTCATGGGGCCGTGGCGAGACTGAGATAAAAGAAAAGGTCAGCCAATATGAAAACGAACACAGGCCCATACCCTTTATGGCAGATGACGGCGTTGTGTATCAAACCGTTAAATACACCGAAGACGGCGAGGAGCATCAGGCGATAAAGATGATCTGTCCCGACGGCATTACCGTGATATTTGAATGGACTGGATACGAGGTCTTTGAGCTTGTCGGCCTGATAAACGGCCGCCCGCTGGTAAAGGCCGTGAAGCATCTGGCGGTAGACCCTGCCAACGACGGCTTCTTTACGCTGGAGGCTGACGGCAGCCTGAAAAAAATTGCACCCTATGACTTCAGGGACGCCTTCACAGCCGGAAACCGCCTTTTCCTGATCGACAACTGGGAGCAGTACTTTATTGACGCCGTTACGGGGGAGAGAATATCATATATCACGGAGCAGGACCCGAAGATCATTGGTTATTGATGATGATAATTTATTGTTAAAATGCGGGAACTTTTTCAAGGGCTAAGTCGTCTAATATATGTAACACAAAATAGGGAGGAACTTTTGTGAAAAAAATATTATTTGTTTTTACGTTTTTAATGCTTATGTCAACAGCAGCTTTTGCCGAGGAGGCTGTGCTTCCGGCCTTTGAAGTTACCTTGAACGGGCAGAAGATAGAAAGCAATAACAGGGAATACCCTTTGATCGTGTACAAGGACATAACCTACTTCCCAATGACTTACTACGACTGCCGTTTTCTGGGCATCACCACCGACTGGAACAATGATACCTTTACCTTGAGTATTCAAAAGGAAAATATCAGCGGAATGTACCGTGAGTATCTCTCGGGTGTCAGGAACCCAAGAAGCTGGTATGTAATGCCGAGAGAGATCCCCTACGGCGAGGAGCCGGTGCTGCCTGATGAATATGTAGCTCCATGCGGCTTTGTTATAACTGTTAACGGCAAGCAGATAGATAATTACGATGAAGCATATCCTCTGCTCACATTCCGTGGCGTAACGTATTTCCCCCTGACATGGCGGTTCGCCCATGATGAGTTCGGCTGGGAGTACAGCTACACCGACAAGGACGGACTTGTGATAAACAGCGATAACTACAATACGGAGATCCTCGCGCTGCCCGACGCGGCCGCCGACGGCACCTTGGCAGTTGCTTACGACGGAGAATACTATTACTATAAGGGCAATGAAAATAAAATATATCGCACGCCCGTGGAGGATACATCGAAGAACGAGCTTATCTATACCATTCCAAATAACGGTAAGGAATATGTTGATGTGAACTTTTCCGTTCAAAACGACAAGCTTTTTGTGAGCTACAATAACGGTTATAACGCCAGAAGCGCCAACAACTATTTCAAAATT
>JAFLUQ010000093.1 GCA_022508735.1 Oscillospiraceae bacterium
CAGTGCGTAAACACCACCGACTCGGCGGTACGCATAACCCACCTTCCCACGGGCCTTGTGGTATCCTGTCAGGACGAAAAGAGCCAGCACAAGAATAAGGATAAGGCCATGAAGGTGCTCCGCAGCCGCCTCTATGAGCTTATGGAGAACGAGCGCAACTCAGCCATATCACAGGAGAGACGCAGTCAGGTGGGCAGCGGTGACCGCAGCGAACGCATCCGCACCTATAACTTCCCTCAGGGAAGAGTCAGCGACCACCGCATAAACCTTACGCTTTACAAAATCGACGCCATAATGAACGGCGATTTAGATGAATTGATCGACGCACTTAACACCTACTTCCAGAGCGAGAAGCTCAGGCAGGGCGAAAACTAAGAACTTAGGAGGAAGAGGATAAATGGATTCACACAGAGAAAAGATAAACCTGACCACGCTTATCAATGACTTTCATTTAGAGGAGATATATGTTCCCGATAATATTGATGAGATAAAGATAGGCTGCACTGACGTGCACCGTCCCGGTATCCAGCTGGGAGCCGGATATTACGATTATTTCGACCATGACCGTATACAGATACTCGGCAAGGCGGAGCAGTTCTATATGATGCAGAAGACTCCCGAGGAGAGGTTCGAGGGCTACGACAGGCTTATGTCGACAGGTGTTCCGGTGGTTATAGTGACCCGTTCGCTGGAATGCTATCCCGAACTGGTGGAAACCGCGCGTATACACCGTGTGCCCTTGCTCCGCACCGATGAAAGCACATCTGATTTTGTTGCGGCCCTGATCGGCGCGCTGAATGTGTATCTCGCTCCCACCATAACACGCCACGGCGTGCTGGTGGAGGTTTACGGCGAGGGTGTGCTTCTCTTGGGTGACAGCGGCGTCGGCAAGAGTGAGACCGCCATTGAGCTTATCAAGCGCGGCCACCGTCTTGTGGCCGATGACGCCGTGGAGATACGCCGCACCTCGGCCAAGACCGTTGTGGGCTCGTCTCCCGAGATAATCCGCCACTTTATGGAGCTGCGCGGCATCGGCATAGTTGATGTTAAGCGTATCTTCGGTGTGGGTGCCGTTAAGGACACTGAGAAGATAAACCTTGTGGTAAACTTAGAGGTCTGGCAGCAGGGAAAAAACTACGAGCGCCTTGGGCTCGACCGCGAGCAGACCACCCTTCTCGGCATTGAACTGCCCTGCCTGACCATACCCGTGCGCCCAGGCCGAAATCTTGCGGTCATCATCGAGATCGCGGCCATGAACAACCGCCAGCAGCGCATGGGTTATAATGCTGCCGAGGAGCTAAGCGAGCGTCTTAACAAGCAAATGTCAGAGCAAAATATAACGGGCGGTGATCTGTTTTGATAATCGCCGTTGACACTCACACTCACACGAATATAAGCCACCATGCCTACTCTACGCTTGAGGAAAATATTGCCGCCGCGAAGCGTAAGGGCATGGAGGGCATAGCTATAACCAATCACGGCCCCGCTTTAGGCGACGGGGCGCATCTCTGGCATTTTTCGTCCCTGAAGAATTTCAAGAACTATGTCTACGGCCTGCGGCTTCTGCGCGGCGCCGAGGCTAATATAATGAATGAGGAGGGCGAGATCGACCTTGACGATTATTCACTTGCCCCACTCGAAATAGTAATAGCTTCAATGCACACACCCTGCTTTGCGCCAAAGCAGCCGCCCGAGACCGTGACCCGCGCCTGGCTGAACACTTTGGAGCACAGCCCTAAGGTAAATATCGTCGGGCACATGGGCGACGGACGGTATAAGTGCGACTATGCGGCCGTGCTTAAAAAGGTCAAGGAAACCGGGCGCATCGTCGAGATCAATCACCACTCCTTTGACGTGCGCAAGGGGAGCGATGAGAACTGTCGGGAGATAGCACTTATCTGCAAAGAGCTGAAAATTCCCGTTGTTCTGAGCACCGACGCCCATTTCAGCGACGATGTGGGCGAGGTTGAAAACTCATGGCAGCTGCTTAAAAGCATTGATTTCCCCGAGGAGCTTATTTTGAACACGAGCCTCAGAAAACTGGCTGAATTTCTGAATTTGGAAGTATAATTTTTATGGGGAGGTTTCCCATGAACAGTGAACTTATAACTGCTTTGAAGCAGGCCCTTCCGAAGGGCAGTATAACCGAAAACGCCCCTCTTAAGGACTACACCTCTTTTCGGGTGGGCGGCCCGGCCGCGCTCATAATTGAGCCTATGGACGGCGGAGAAGTGCGCGCCGCGGTGGAGGTGCTTTCCGGCTTTGGGCTCGGCTTCAGGGTGCTCGGCAACGGCACTAACATTCTGGCCTTAGATGGCGGAGTCAGTGAGCCGGTCATCCACATCGGAAAAAACATGAGCGGCCTAAGCCGCTTCGATAACTGCATCACCGCCGGGGCCGGGACTACATTGTCGGCTCTGGCCCGTTTTGCTCTCGAAAACTCCCTCACCGGCCTGGAATTTGCCGCTGGCATACCGGGAAACGTGGGCGGAGGAGTCATTATGAATGCCGGAGCCTACGGTGGTGAGCTGAAGGACGTAGTAGAGGCCGTCTGCTTCGTTGGCCCCGACGCAAAAGAGTATGCCGTGACGGGTGAAGAGATGGAATTTGGCTACCGCCACAGCGCCCTGATGGACAGCTGCTGTATAGTGACCGCCGTTACTTTCCGGCTGCGGCCCGGAAAAAAAGAGGAGATCCAAGCAAAAATGCAGGAGCTAAGCATTCGCCGCAGAGAAAAGCAACCGTTAGAATATCCAAGTGCGGGCAGTACCTTCAAGCGCCCGACGGGCAATTTTGCCGGCACCCTTATAGAAAATGCCGGGCTTAAGGGCTACGCCGTGGGCGGAGCCGAGGTCAGCGAGAAGCATGCGGGCTTCGTGATAAACAAGAATAACGCCTGTGCCGCCGACATACTGGCCGTGATCGACCATGTGCAGCGCACAGTTTATGATAAAGACGGGATCCTTCTGGAACCCGAGGTAAGAATTTGGGGTGAAAACAAATGAGATTTTTGATCATAACAGGTATGAGCGGCGCGGGAAAAACGCAGGTCATGCACTTTTTAGAGGACATCGGCTACTACTGCATCGACAATATGCCCCCTATATTTATAAGTACCTTTGCAAAAGCCTGCTATGCTGACGAGCATTTGCAAAACGTCGCCATAGTGACCGATATACGCAGCGGAGGTATGTTTGACGACATTGAAGCCGAGCTGGATGCCCTCCGTATGGAGGATTTTCCCTTCGAGGTGCTGTACCTTGAGGCCAGTGACAGAGTGCTGATCAAGCGGTATAAGGAGACTCGCCGCAGCCATCCTCTAAGCAGCGAAGGACGCATTGCCGACGGCATAGAGAAGGAACGTGAAAAGCTCAGCGGCCTTCGCCAGCGTGCCGACCATATCATCGACACCAGTAATCTGTTGACACGCCAGCTGAAAAAATTAGTCACTGACCTTTATGGCGAGGGCGAGGAGAACTATTTCTCGGTGGAGTTGTTGTCCTTTGGCTTCAAGTACGGCACACCTGCTGACGCAGACCTTATGTTTGATGTGCGTTTTCTGCCAAATCCCTTCTATATTGAAAACCTGAAGGGCCACACCGGACTTGAAGCAGCAGTCAGGGATTATGTCATGGAATTCCCTCAATCTCTGATTTTCCTCGACAAGCTCTACGATATGATCTCCACGCTGATACCCTACTATATTGATGAGGGTAAGACCCGGCTCGTCATTGCAATCGGCTGCACCGGCGGCCACCACCGCAGTGTCACCATAGCCGAGGCCCTTGGCAAGCAGCTGGCCCAAAACGGCACAAAGGTGACGGTCACTCATAAGGACATAGAGCGGTAAATATTCAACGATAAGGAGGAGGGGCCATGTCATTTGCGGCCGACGTAAAAACCGAGCTTTGCGCCGCGTATGCGAATAGGCTCTGCTGCATAAAGGCTGAGCTGGCCGCCATGCTGCTGTTCGGCGGCAATGCGGACGAAAGCCTCATAACTCTGCGCACCGAGCGGACTGATATATTTAAGCGCGTATGTATACTGCTTAAAAAGGCCCTTGGCTATGCCGAGCGCCAGACAGAGCCCGATATAAAAGTCCCGCTCGCCCTTGTGGACGAGCTGGGCATAACAATGGAGGGCGGCGAGGCCGCCATAGATGAGGAGATATTTGCCGAGGAGTGCTGTAAGCGGGCGTTTTTCCGCGGGGCCTTTCTCATGGCCGGCACTGTCAGCGACCCGGCCAAGAACTATCGCATAGAGCTTTTTGCCTATAATGAGACGGTCGCAGCTCTGGCCTCCGAGATGCTTGAAAGCTACGGCCTTCACCCCGGCAGCACCTCGCGAAAGAACTACTATGTTATTTATCTTGAGGACTACGAGTCAGTCTGCGACAGCCTGACCGTCATGGGGGCTTCCCGCTCCATGATGGAGATGGCCTATGTGCAGATCGAGAAGGATATAAACAATCAAAAAAACCGCCAGGGCAACTGCTTCGTTGCGAATATGGACAAGGCCATGGCCGCCTCGGCCCGTCAGTGCGCCGCCATAGACGAGCTGGCCCGCACGGGCGCTCTTGAGACTCTGCCCGACGGCCTCAAAACCGTGGCCTATGAACGTGCCATGAACCCCGAAATGACCCTGAGCGAGCTGGCAGAAAAGGTTGGAATAGGGCGCAGCACGCTGAACAGGCGGCTTAGTAAGCTGGTAGAGCTGGGGGAGCAATTATGAAAAAAAGAACGAAAATAATTATAGGTATTCTGCTTGTAATTTTTCTTGTTACAGCGTACGTTTTTAATTTATGGAATTTAGCCTTTAACAAGATGTTGAACAATTATATGACCGAACCCCAAGAGGTCTCGCTTATTCAACTCATTGCTCACCCCAGAAAATACGACGGGAGATTTGTCAGAGTAGAGGGCGTTGGAAGTCTGGAATTTGAGGATACGGCTCTGTATCTTTCAAAGTACGACTATGAATATATAGTAGGAAAAAACTCCGTGTGGCTTGAATTATATGTTGAAGAAGACGGAGACATTTCTGATATTGTGGATCCGGACGCCCAGGATGGGGAGTATGTCCTTGTCGAGGGGATCTTCAATATGTGGAATAACGGCCACTACGATATGCATGCAGGAGCGATTGAAAAAGTTACCCGGTATGAGGGTGGCTGGTCACGGGACGAGTGATTACATAGCACCCATACGAAAAACAAAAGGAGAAAAACCATGTTCACACACCTTCATGTCCATAGCGAATACAGCCTGCTCGACGGCATGTGCCGCATAAGCGAGCTGCCGAAAAAGGCGAAGGAGCTGGGCCAGACGGCCATAGCCCTGACTGACCACGGCGTCATGTACGGTGCGGTGGACTTTTATAAAGCCTGCAAGGCCGAGGGCATAAAGCCCATAATCGGCTGTGAGATATACACCTCCAAGAATATGTACAACAAGCAGGGCCGCGAGGATAACGACACCAACCACCTTGTGCTTTTGTGCAGAAATAAGGAGGGCTACAATAACCTTATACAGATAGTGTCCGAGGGCTGGGTCGACGGCTTTTACTATAAGCCCAGAGTTGACCGCCATGTGCTGGGAAAGTACAAGGGCGGTCTTATTGCCCTGTCCGCCTGTCTGGCCGGGGAGATACCCCGTGCGCTGACCGCCGGTGACATGGCGGCGGCAAAGGAGTCGGTGGAGTTCTTCAAGAGCGTTTTTGACGAGTTCTATATCGAGCTTCAGGACCACGGCATTGAGGAGCAGAAGCGGCTCAATCCCTTGCTCCTTAAGCTGGCAAAGGAGACTGGCACTCCCATCGTTGTCACCAACGACGCCCACTACCTGACTAAGGCCGACGCCAAATATCAGGACGTGCTGCTCTGTATACAGACCGGCAAGCAGCTCAGCGAACCCAATCGCATGAAGTTTGCCACCGAGGAATTCTACCTCAAGAGTGAGGATGAAATGCGCACCCTGTTCCCGAATATACCAGAGGCCTTTGAGAATACCGTTAAAATAGCCGAAAAGTGCAATTTTGAGTTTGAGTTCGGCGAGCGTCACCTGCCTCACTACGATGTGCCCGAGGGCTACACCGCCGAGGAATATCTTCGCCATCTCTGTGACGAGGGCCTTAAGGAGCGCTACGGCGACGGGGCCGGGGAGCACAGGGAAAGGCTCGAATATGAGCTGGGCGTTATAAGCTCCATGGGCTTTGTGGACTACTTCCTCATCGTGTGGGACTTTATAAACTATGCAAAAAAGAACGGCATACCTGTCGGCCCCGGCCGAGGCAGCGGCTGCGGCAGCATTGCGGCCTACTGCCTGCACATAACCGATGTGGAGCCGACGCAGTATAACCTGATCTTTGAGCGCTTCCTCAACCCGGAGCGCGTGAGCATGCCCGACTTTGACGTGGACTTCTGCCCCCGACGCCGCGGCGAGGTCATTGACTACGTTATAAATAAGTATAAACCCGAAAACGTCAGCCAGATAGGTACCTTCGGCACCATGAAGGCCCGCGGAGCCATACGCGACTGTGGCCGTGTGCTGGGCGTAGCTTACGGTGATGTGGATAAAATATCAAAGATGGTGCCCATGCGCCTCGGCATGACGCTGGAGCTTGCCCTTAAGGAAAACCCCAAGCTCAAAGAGGCCTACGACACTGATCCGACCGTGAAAAATATAATCGACACCGCCCTTTCTATTGAAGGCCTGCCAAGAAATATCGGCACTCATGCCGCAGGCGTGGTTATCGCCGGGCGGCCTGTTTCGACCTATGTGCCCATCCAGCGCAGCGATAACATAATTTCAACCCAGTATACCAAGGATACCGTTGAGGAGCTGGGACTCTTAAAAATGGACTTCCTCGGCCTCAGAAACCTCACCATTATCGACGACTGTGTGAAAATTCTTGAGGCTCAGGGAATAAATATTGATCTTAATAAAATCGACTACGATGTGCCCGAGGTATATGCTATGATATCCGAAGGCGATACCGACGGCGTTTTCCAGCTTGAGAGCGGCGGCATGCGCAGGTTCATGCGTCAGTTAAAGCCCGAAAATTTAGAGGATATCATCGCCGGTATCGCGCTCTACCGCCCCGGTCCCATGGATTTCATACCCACCTATGTGGCCGCCAAGGGCGACCGCAGCAAGGTCAGCTATAAGCATCCGAAGCTTGAACCCATACTTGAAGCTACCTACGGCTGTATAGTGTATCAGGAGCAGGTAATGCAGATAGTTCAGGCGCTGGCCGGCTTCTCTATGGGCCGGGCCGACGAGGTGCGCCGGGCCATGAGCAAAAAGAAGGCCAAGGACATGGAAAAGGCCCGCAAGAGCTTTATCTATGGCGAGCTTAATGACGACGGCAGCGTCCGCGTGCCGGGCTGCATACGTAACGGTATTGACGAAAAGACCGCAATCAGCATATACGACGATATGGACGCTTTCGCCAAGTACGCCTTCAACAAGAGCCACGCAGCAGCCTACGCCGTTGTGGGCTACCAGACGGCCTACCTCAAATGCCTGTATCCAGAAGCGTTTATGGCCGCGCTGATAACCAGCGTTATGGGCGATAACAACAAGGTAGCTACTTATATTAATAATTGCAAGCAGAGAGGAATAAATATTCTTCCGCCCGATATAAATAAGAGTGACAGCAGTTTTACTATCGAAGACGGAGCTATACGCTTCGGCCTGACGACCATCAAGAACGTGGGCGAAAACTTTGTCCGCGCCTGCATCGAGGAGCGTAAGCGCGGCGGCGACTTTGCGAGCCTGCGCGATTTTGCCAACCGCATGGTGGGGCCGGAGTTAAATAAGCGCGGAGTTGAGGGCCTTATCAAGAGCGGCGCCTTCGACTGCGTTCCCGGCTCGAGATTACAGAAGCTGGCGATATACGAACAGACTCTGTCCTCCGCATCGAGAAACGCCCGCGACAATATCGCCGGGCAGATGTCCTTCTTCTCGCTTGATTCTTCCGACGAGTCCGAGAACCTTGCTGACGATTTCCCCATTGTTCCCGACCGTCCCGGCCGTGAGCTGCTTGACATGGAGCGAGAGGCCACAGGTATCTATATCTCAGGCCACCCGCTGGACGAATACCGCGAAGCCGTTTCGGCAATGGGTCTGCCCGAGATCGCCCGTGTACTCAGTGCGGGCGAGGAGGAGAGCGATTTTTCCGACGGCGACACCGTCAGCGTGGCGGGCATTATCTCAACCGTTAAGGAAAAGATAACAAAAAACAGCACTATAATGGCATATATTTCGATTGAGGACTTCACCGGAAGCATGGAGGTCATAGTTTTTCCGAAGCTCTATGCCAATATGGGCGAGACTATCCGTGAAAACAACCTTGTGGTGCTTACAGGTCGGCTCGATGTTAAGGAAGAAGAAGCCCCCAAGCTGATCTTAGACAGCGCCGCACCGCTCACATCAGGGGCATCGGCGGCAGGGAGTGCCGCACCGAAAGTTTCGGCTGTGCCCTCCGGCGCGTATCTTGAGATCGACCTCCGCGACGACGAGCTGCCGTTATTGGATAGTATGCGCAGTGTTATTTTTAAGAATAATGGGGAGACTCCGATCGTTATCAACTGTTCATATGGTCACATAATCGTTTCCGATAAGTGCAGATGCACGCCATCGCAAGAATTATTTTTGACGATAAATAGTATAATCGGACGGGAATGCACGATGATGAAATAGTGAATATGTATAAATTGTAAAAATTATAAAAAAAATAGTTGATTTTTTCCTTATAATGGTGTATTATACTATCATCGCCGATCAGGCTAAGAGGAAGAGGAGTCATTATCTTATGTGGACAATAGTTTATATGGCTAAGAATATGGAGCTTGCCCAGAGGCTTGAAGAAGCTCTGCGCAAGAAAAATATCATAGTTATGGTTCGCCCTATAAATAAGGAGCAGTCCACCGGCTATGAAATTCTGGTTCCCGGCGCCGAGGTAGAAGAAGCTTTAGGAATAATAATCGACGAAACATAAGGGGCCGTAACATAAGTGACATTGAAAAGGAGCCGCAAGAGACATTTGTCTCGTAGGCTCCTTTTTCAAAAAAAATTAAAATTTTTTGAAAAAAGGTATTGACAAATGAAAAAGAATGTGGTAGACTAATGAAGCTGTCGCAAGGGAGGTCATTCGACCCACGACCAAGCGGCGGCACGGAACTTT
>JAFLUQ010000094.1 GCA_022508735.1 Oscillospiraceae bacterium
CCGACGGCGTACATTGGTACGCCGAGTGGTGATTTTCGTTCGTAGCTTAGGGGCTAAAAAACAAGAATCCGCTACTAAGGCGGATTCTCAACATTAAGTCATTATTGCTTTAAGCTTTATATCAATACATAATATTCCCTGCAACGCATATTTTCGGCCCCTAAGCGATCTGCGCGATTTTTTTACGGCCCTTTATTTTAACAGACATACCGCACGGGTCTCTATACCCTCTTCCCTGCCGGTGAAGCCCATTTTTTCGTTGGTCTTAGCCTTCACGCTGATCTGCGACGGGTCTATGCCCAAGGCCTCAGCCATACGCTCAGCCATTCTCCTTGTATGAGGCGCCAGCTTCGGGCGCTGGGCGATTACAGTCGTGTCGATATTCTCTATCTCATAGCCCGCCTCGCGGATAAGCCGCCCGGCCTCACGCAGGAGCTCTATGCTGTCGGCCCCCTTGTATTTAGGGTCAGTGTCTGGGAAATGTGTACCTATATCGCCTATGTTCGCAGCACCGAACAGCGCGTCTATAACCGCATGGCACAGGGCGTCGGCGTCGCTGTGCCCAAGTAAGCCGAGGCTATGCTCCAGCTCCACGCCGCCTAAGATCAGCTTTCTGCCCTCCACAAGCCTATGGGTGTCGTATCCCTGACCTATCCTCATAGCCTGCCCCTCTCCCTGAGCGCAGCCTGCACGATCGTCATATCCACAGGCTCGGTGAGCTTTATGTTAATGTAGGGCAGATATATAAGCTTCGTCTTAACTCCATGACGCTCCACCAGTGCACAGTCATCAGTGGCCTCAAGATCATCGGCCTCGTATGCACGCATAATTATATCACGCTTAAATGCCTGCGGCGTCTGAATACGAACAACATGGTTGCGGTCTAAGGTGCTGACCGCATAGCCCTCATCGTCAACGATCTTAAGTGTGTCGTTGCACTTGGTAGCAATAGCCGCCGCGCCGCAGTCTGCGGCCTCCTCAACGCACTTGTCGATGCCGTCCGGCTTTATGAGCGGCCTCGCGCCGTCATGAATTACGATTATATCCGCCGCTTTATTACAGGCAGCAAGCCCGTTTTTTACGCTTTCGCCGCGGCTCTTGCCGCCGACAACCATATTCGTTACCTTCGAGAGCATCGACGTATGGACGATATTCCTGTAGCGAACGATATTTTCCTTTGAGGAAACAACAATGACCTCATTTACGCTGCTGCACTCCTCGAAGGCCTGAAGAGTGCGCTCGAACACCGTCATTGATCCGATCTCCAGCAGCATTTTATTAGCTCCCATACGAGTGGAACTGCCTGCTGCCACGATTATTGCCGATACAAATCTGTTTTCTGCCATAATGCTGCCACTTCCTTTCGATGTTTATACTGTGCTGATACTGTTTATGCCTGAAGCTGCCTGTCCACTATATCTGTCAGCAGCTGCTCGATTTCTGTATCTGTCAAGCCTTTTGCCATCACCATTTCGCTTATAAAGATCTGCCGCGCATTAGAGAGCATCTTCCTCTCCCCGGTGGACAGACCCTTGCTGCGGTCACGCAGCATGAGGCTCTTTAATACCGCACCCACTTCGTATATATCGCCGCTTTTTATTTTAACCATATTTTCACGGAAACGCTTGTTCCAATTGGCGTTGACCGCAATATCAACCGATACAAAGCTTTCAAGCACCTCGTCGGCCTCAGCGGTGGATATGACGCCTCTGATGCCGATGCCGTCAACATTATTGAGCGGGATCATAACCTTCATGTCACCGTAAGGCATACGCATAATATAGTATTCACGAAGCGAACCGAGCACCTCTTTTTCTTCTATTCCCTCAATAACTCCGGCGCCGTGCATGGGGTACACAATAGCGTCGCCTATATTATAGCGCATTTTCCTCACCTCCGTAAAAAATGGGTACAGTTCCCATATTTATAGCTTATCACATTTTTTCTCAAATGTCAACATAGCATTTTGTACAATAAAAACCGTATTCTATGGGTGATTTTACCGATAAAAACCACGCCCAAAAAAAATACCTGTTGCTTTTCACTCTTATTTGTTGTACAATATAGTCGGAAGGACGTGATCTTGTGAAAAAAATACTTCTTGCGTTTATATTTATTCTCGCTTTAGCTGCTCCGGCCGCTTACGGTGCGGTGTATACATATGACGAGACTGAGCCTGTCACCAAGGGAGTGGAGCTCAGGCGCATACGCCGTTTTTACGGAGATTCGTGGCTGAACATCCTCTGCGTGAAGGCCGACCTTAAGGAGGAGCACGTGAAGCTGGGGCTTCTGAAGGGCTCTCAGATCGACAGTCTCTCTACCGTCGGAGATATGGTTCAGGCAGATGGGTCCGTCGTAGCCGCTGCCAACGCCGACTTTTTTGACGCCGCTCAGGGCTTTTCACTTGGAATAGAGATAAAAGACGGTGAACTGCTTCAGTCTCAGCTCGACGAAAATATGGCCGCCGGGTTTTACGACGGAGCGCGGCTGGCTCTCGGCTATATGAGCATGAATATGTCTGTAACCGCACCAAGCGGAGAAGTCTGCCCCGTAAAGCATCTTAATAAGCACGTGACCTACTACGGCGATGCCGTGATGTTCACCTCCGGCTGGAACAAAGGCCTCTCCCCTGCCCCCGGCGGCGAGGTGGCCGAGATCGTGGTAGATAATGGCATTATAACCGAATTCCGCCGCAATATGCCGCCGGCTCAGATACCTGAAAACGGATTTGTGCTGGCCGTCAGCGAGGGCTCGACTATGTTCTTTGCCAACAACTTCTCGGTCGGCGATGAACTGAGGGTAAACGTCACCGCCACTCCTTCTATTGACGGAGTTAAGACTGCCTTTGGCGGCGGCACCATGCTTCTCAGCGGAGGGCAGAAAACTCCCTACACCCACACGATAGGAGGCAGAAATCCCCGCACCTGCATCGGCACCAACGCCGACGGCACCGTGGTATACATCATAGCTGTGGACGGCCGTCAGCGCATATCACGCGGTGCCACCATGGACGAATTGGTTGACATTGCTCTTGAACTTGGCTGCGTGAACGCTCTTAATCTTGACGGAGGCGGTTCCACGAGAATGCTTGCCTCCACTTTCTGGAACAGCTCTCCTCATGTGGTTAACTCGCCCTCTGAGAACCGGCGTGTCATCAATGCGGTATCCATAGTTTCCGACGCCCCTGATGGCGAGGCTGTGGGCCTGAGGCTACGCGCCGCGGCTGACGCCGTGCTGTTAGGAGACAGCGTGACAATCGAAAGCCGCTTTTACGACGAAAACGAAAATCCCGTGTGGAACAGCGACGAGGCCCCAGTGTGGAATGTTTACGGAGTCAGCGGCGCAGTCGAGAACGGCGAGTTCTATCCCTACTCTGCCGGCACCGCAGTAATAACCGCATCATACAAGGGAACCGAGTCTGCCCCGGTAACTGTCGAGGTCATCGGCATGCCCGGAGGCATAAGCGTGCCGGAAAGCCTTCATCTTAAGCCCGGCGAAAGCTATCAGCTCATTCCTGAGGTTTACTCTGCCTCCGGCGCCTACGCCTATGTCAAAAACCCCGGCATTATTTCCGCCATGAGCGACAATCCGGCTGCGGCCGACATATCGGGCGGCATTGTCAGCGCATATTCCGAAGGCCACAGCGTGCTGACTCTTGAATATAACGGCTTTTATGCCTTTGTGCTTGTCACTGTCGGAGCCCCCGCTACCCCCGCACCGGACGTGCCTGAAAACACCTATATGGATAACAAGCACGGTTATGTTCAGGGCGGCAACAGCTTCGGAATATTTGCCTACTCCGGCGAGACGGAAACTCTGTTCGATCAGCTTCTCTATCGCCGCGGACTCAGAGATATATCCGCTTCTACCAGCTATGGCATTTTAGGTAAGTACAACAGCAAGCTGCTACCGAAAGGCCTGCGCACTCCCATTATGGCCGATAATTTCAGTGCCATCGACAAGGGCTTTGCGCTGATCATTTCTCTTCCTCGGAGCGGGCGGCTCTCTGACAGTAACTGGATCGCTATGGCAAACGCTATGGCTTCTACCGCGGCTCAGAACGTTATTGTGCTTACCAATACCACTCCCAACGGTCAGACAGACACTGACACAGAGGTTTTCTACGATTATATGGACTTCATATCAAAGAGCAAAAATGTGTTCATCGTTCAGTCCGGCGAGCGAAACAGCTCGCACCTCAGAGGCAACGTGTGCTTCATTACTCTGGCTGACAGCTCTCTCCCCGAAGGAGTAATGAACGCCGCAGATAAGGCCTCCACGCTGTTGTTCACTATGAACGGCGGAGAGTGCATGTTCATGTTTAAAGATATTTTTGACTACCCACGCACCACAGAGGCAGCTGAGCTGCCCTTTGCCGGTTAGGCAGAGTGGTTTCGATTAATTGCAAGGAGTGACGATATATGGAGCAGCAGACCTTCATCGGCCAGAGTCTTAATCAGCCGCTTGCCGCGCGGCTCAGGCCTGAAACACTCTCGGAATTCGTTGGGCAGGAGCATCTGCTCGGAGAGGGCAAGGTGCTGCGCCGACTCATCGAGGGTGACAATATTTCGTCAATGATATTCTGGGGGCCGCCCGGGGTGGGTAAAACAACGCTGGCCAAAATAATAGCCAATCGCACCAAGGCTGAATTCATCGACTTTTCCGCCGTCACCAGCGGGATAAAGGAGATACGCGCCGTCATGCAGCAGGCCGAGAGCGCCGCTCGCTTTGGCGAAAAGACTATCGTTTTTGTTGATGAGATACATCGCTTCAACAAGGCTCAGCAAGACGCTTTTCTTCCCTTTGTAGAAAAGGGAAGCATTGTCCTGATAGGCGCCACCACCGAAAATCCCTCCTTTGAGATCAACGGGGCTCTCTTGTCTCGGTGCAAGGTATTCGTTTTGCACGCGCTAAAAACCGAAGACCTGACTGCTCTTATTTGCCGTGCCCTCTCTGACCCGAGAGGCTATGGAAATATAAAGGTAAATTTGCCGCCTGACGCGGCAGAGATCATAGCCGCCTTTGCTAACGGAGACGCACGCAGCGCCCTTTCCACGCTTGAAATGGTGGTGCTGAACGCTGACCTCTCTGAAGATGCCGTTACCGTCACCAGCGAAACACTTGAGCAGTGCATATCAAAAAAATCCCTGCTATATGACAAAAAGGGAGAGGAACACTATAATCTTATCTCCGCTTTGCATAAGTCCATGCGCAACTCCGATCCGGACGCCGCCGTGTACTGGTTGGCACGGATGCTTGAGGCCGGAGAGGATCCGCTTTACGTGGCCCGTCGGGTAACGCGCTTTGCCAGCGAGGACATAGGGTTGGCCGATCCGAGAGCACTGGAGCTGGCTGTGGCAGCCTATCAGGCCTGCCACTTTATCGGTATGCCGGAGTGTTCGGTGCACTTAACTCAGGCGGTGGTGTATATGTCTCTGGCCCCCAAGTCCAACTCACTTTACACTGCCTATGAGGAGGCAAAGAAGGATGCACTGACCCAACTTGCAGAGCCCGTGCCGCTGATAATACGTAATGCCCCCACAAAGCTCATGGAGGAGTTAGAATACGGCAAAGGCTATGAGTACGCCCACGATTTTGCCGAAAAGCTCACCGCCATGCAGTGTCTGCCCGACTCTTTGCTCGGCCGGGAGTATTACCGCCCCACAGAACAGGGGCTGGAGGCCCGATTCAGTGAACGTCTTGAGAGCATCAAGGAGTGGAAACAAAAACATAAGAAATAATAAAAAGTCATCACTTTTCCCATAAGTGATGACTTTTCTATATTCCCCTTGTCAGAGTTATTCATTTGTACTGTAGCCGTAGCCATATTTACCGCCGTATCGGCCATAGCGCTTATATCCATAGCTCTTGCCTTCAGACTCAGCGCCGTTAAGTATGCCGCCGAGGATTTTGGCATTGGCCAGCCTGAGCTGCTCAACCGCCGCAGAAACGGCATTGCGGTCAGTCCGGTTATAGTGAGCAAGCAAAATAACGCCCGAACAGTACCGGGTGAGCACCGCGGTATCGGTAACTACCAAAACCGGTGGTGTATCAAGAAAAACATAATCGTACTCTTGGCTCAGTGTCTCCATAAGGTTCTTCATGCGCTCAGAGTCCAGAAGCTCAGACGGGTTCGGAGGAATATCGCCCGCAGTAATTATATCTAAGTTAGGGCGAACATTCTTCCTGATTACGCTCTCGAGGCTGTTCATTCTCACGAGCACATTTGTCAGGCCCGGCTTTAACGGAATGTCAAGCAGATTTGCTATATTCGGGCGACGCAGGTCACAGTCAACTACAACGACCTTTTTATTCGTCTCAGCAAAGGAAATAGCTGTGTTCAGACAGGTAGTGCTCTTGCCCTCGCCCTCCAGAGAGCTTGTGATGATTATTTTGTTGCTGTTTTCTTCCGGAAGAGAAAATATTATATTTGTACGGAAGGCCTTATATGCCTCGCGAACCTGAAAGTCGGTGTTTTCGTTGAGGATAAATTTGCGCTTATCCTCAAGAGACATAGTGCTCTCTCCATTCTTTTTTCCGCCGAAAAAAAGATTGTTCTTTTTGTTATTTGAATATGCACGCGTATTTTTACTGCTGCCCATACTTAGTCTCCTCTGCCTAATTTTCGCCGGTAGCCCCGTTCTTACGTAAAGCGTAGCCATGGCCCTCATTATGAATTGCCATATTTGGTATCACGCCAATAACCGGAGCGTTCATAACTCTGGAAAAATCCTCAGCTCTCTTAATGCGCAGATCCATAAGCCCGCGCAGGACTATGAAGACCACATAGAGAGCAGCTCCGATTATACCGCCTACAATGGCATTGCGCCTGTTGCTGGGATAAGATTTTGATATCGGAATGCGGGCGCTGTCAAATATACTGGCAGTGGTGCCCTCAACATATTTTGAAATTTCAGAGGTGCTTACCGCGGCAACGGCATTTGCGATCTCAGCCACATAGTACTGATCTTCGCCTGTCACCCAGATCTCAAACACGCCCGTTTCCTCGTCACTTGCTTTGGTGCTCACCATACTCAGAAGCTGTTCCGGCGAATAGCCCTCAATACCCTGTTCATTAATAACACGGCGCATAGCTGTCTTTGTTCTGATGATCGCCTGATAGGTAGGAACCAAACGGGCGGTAGCCGAAAGGGCTGTGGTGGTTATTTGGCTCTGAGAGGATATGGTTTTTTCGTTATTTACATATAAAACCGCCTTGGCGCTGTATTTTGGCGTTATCAAAAAGCTGCTGTATCCATAAGCAAGGACAGCTCCGAGCATGGCAAAGGCTACTATCCATATGATCTTGCCTCGTATCAGTTCAAATATTTCAAGAAGGTCAAAGGCTCCCTCTTCCTCCTGAAGCTCATTTTCCATATCTTCCGGCTGCATTTTATCACCATCCTTACCGAATACTTTACCATAAACTCAGAGCTTTGTCAATATATATTTACTGTTTTGATTGTGGCACGATTCTCCTCTGACTAACCAAGCATATTCATTACTATTCCTGTCACAAGCTTTGGATAAAAATAGGTTGATTTTTGCGGCATCTTCTCATTTACGAGAGAGATGCTCTTTATCTGGCTGACCTTGGTGGGGTTAAGCAGGAACACACAGTTCGCCTTGCCGCTGTTCACGGCGGCAAAGCCCTCGGCCGCGCTTCTTGTATAGGAAAGATTTATCTGCTTACTCATATTTTCCTTATCTATGCCCATAAGCTTTTCAAGGACGAGTGTGTGCAATACGCTCACATCAAGACCGCGGTACTCGTCGGCCTTGTCAGGCAGAGCGGAGACAATGGCAGCCTTATCCTTAAGCACAAACAGGCTGCAGCCGCCCTCGGAATACATAACAAAGACGTTTTTATCGGCGTGCTTTTCGAGAATTTCCTCAGCCTTGGAAGGGTCAATGTCGCTTATATCGAAGTCGGCGGCGGCCTTTTTAGCTATATCTGCCGCGTTGAAATTCTCAAGGCTGTGCACTATTCGGTGAGTCGGCAGCACCACAAGTCCGGGGGAGCTCATGTCCACCAGATACATCATGCAGTACTTCCAGAGGTCGCCCTCGGCATGGTTCTCCTCCATATATCGCTTATAGTTAAGAGCCGTTTCATAGCGGTGATGCCCGTCGGCGATAAAGAGCTGCTTATCGCTGAATATACGGCTTATCTCGGCGGTGGCAGAGGGGTCGCTTATTATCCACAGATTCTGCCTGAGGCCGTCAAAGGCCACAAAGCTCTCGTCCGGCTCGCGGGCCGAAAGCTCGTCGAGAAGGCGCGGAAGCTCCTGCTTTTCATCGTTATAGAGGGAATATATCTGGCTGAAATTGCAGTTGGTGGCCTTCATAAGCTCAAAACGGTCGGCCTTTGCCTTTGAAAGAGTCTCCTCGTGAGGCAGCACCTTCTTTTCAGAAAACTCGCTGAGCTCCACGATGCCGATCACGCCCTTAAGGGAATACTGTTTCCCGCGATGCTCAAACAGTTCCTCATAGATATAAAAGGCGTCCGCGTCATCCCGGCGGAGAGCACCGCTACAGAGCATTCGCTTAAGCTCCTTGGCCGCGCGGGTATATCGGTTGTCGCCGTCTGTGTCGCTGTCGTACATAAGACCGTACTCCAGACGGATTATATTGTCGGGATTTTTCTCATAAAAGCCCTTCTGCTCCTCAGGGGAGATTATGTCGTAGGGCGGGGTGGTTATCTCATTCAGCGGGCCTGTCGGCCTGAGACCTCTGAAGGGAAGAACCTTTGTCATGCTTGATCATGTCCTTTCAAAATATTTGTATATATTATATACCACAGTCATAAAAAAATCAAGTAAAATTCAACAACTTCGACAAAACTCTTGATTTATATATTATTTTATGATATAATTACCCTAAGCGACTTTAAATTAAAATAGGAAGGAAGATTACAATGCCGAAACTAACCTTCAGGGGAGGCGTTCACCCGAAGGATCAGAAGGCTCAGACCTGCTTCAAAAGCATACGCAGGCTTGAGGTTCCGGAAATTCTGGTGTTTCCCCTGTCTCAGCACATCGGCGCGCCCTGTAAGCCGTTAGTAGCCAAGGGCGACAGGGTGTTAAAGGGAATGAAGATCGCCGACAGCGACGCCTTCGTTTCCGCACCCATACACTCCTCCGTTTCAGGCGAGGTGCT
>JAFLUQ010000095.1 GCA_022508735.1 Oscillospiraceae bacterium
AGGGCAAGGCTATCCAGTCAGAAACAAAGTACGAGTGGACTCTGGAAGCGATTGACTAAAAGCGTTTCTAAATCTATGCATGATTTTATTTGAAACGGATATCACCGATACTGCTTTTATATCACAGGATCAGAATTTTATATAAACGGAGGTTTGATATTATGAAAAAACCAATTGCTGTTTTAATGGCGTTGGTGCTGGCATTTTCACTGACAGCCTGCGGAGAAGACAAAAAGGTTCCATCTGATGAGCCGGAGGTTCAGTCGTCTGCAGACGGCGAGACTGAGAACAGTAGAATCGAGGTTGATGAAGGTCTTTTCAACGTTACCATAACTATCCCCGCTGATTACGCGGGAGAAGCTGTATCACAGGAAGCTCTTGATGAAGAAGTAGCCGATAAAAAATATAAGTCGGCTACCCTCAATGAAGACGGCTCCATAACATATGTAATGTCTAAATCACAGCACAATAAGATAATAAAGGAGCTCAGAGCCGGCATTGATGAAAGTCTTGCAAGTATGCCCGATAGCTATGATAATATAGCTTCCGTCAAAGCCGAAAATGATTACACCAATTTTATTGTAACCCTGAATTCCGAAGAACTGGGATTTGAGGAATCCTTTACTGTTTTGGGATTCACAATATTATCCGGATACTATTATATGTTTAAGGGAGAAGATGTCCCGAATGTAAATGTTGACTTTGTCAGTGGAGCTACAGGCGAAGTCGTACACTCCTGGAATTCCGATTCGCTTGACGATGCTGCCGAAGACTGATATTGTACACAATGCGAACCGGTAAATAACGATTTATGCGGCCGATAGCAATATCGGCCGCAAAAAAGAGGGAACAGGCAATGCCTATCCCCTCTTTTTTGTGTGTTTACTCTTCCTCAAAGGCCCCGGGGGGCCGCGGATGGGGCAAATAATAAAATTATTCAAATTCTATTATTTGATCGTATTGGCTATCGAAATCCTCTATTGATTCAATGATCGGTGAGAAGTCAGTTGAAAATGTCATTGCAGAATATAGAAACAAAGGGTTCTTTTGCACATTTACGGTCCCGTCTTTATAAACAACAACACAGTTATCAGTTCCTGTATTAATATAATACGGTGTCGCACCATAAGGATAACATGACAGCAGCTCAAACTCGACTATATAATCAATGTCTTCGATCAAATCGCCTCTGATAACTTCATCAGGAAAATTGTTTTTTATATTGACTATCCTCGTGTTTATGATTTTAAGGTATTTATTTTCGAATTCGTTTTTATCATAATAATTATTCCAAAACTCAGAGACTGTTTCAATAGCGTCTGTCACTCTCTTGTCAGAGCCTATATCAGCCTGACTGTCATTTTTATTGCTTGAACAACCCATGATCACAAGAGTTAGTATTAAGCTTATAGTAAGCAGCAATTTTTTTATATTTGTCATTTTTGACTCCTCCTGTCTTATTCCCTTTGATCTGTGAACCGTCGGTTTAAAAGAGCCTGTTCCCGCCGTCTATGCCGTTAAATTGTTCCATTCAGGAATAAAGCTTTTTCAGCCACTTGAATTTAGAAAAGTCAGATATTTTCATCACGATAATTGAACAAATTATTGTGGTGAACAGTATCAAAACAAATCTTAGAGAGGTTTTTTCAAGACCGGGATCTATTATTGACAGAGCTGCGTCTACAACTACCAAAACCCATATATGCATGAAATAGATAAGCTGGCTGAGTATACGCAGTGACTTGTAAATTTTGCTGTCCGGCAGTTCAGTATCACGTACTATCAGGAACATATAAAATACTGCGGGGACCAAAAATAAATACATATTATATGCCCTCGCAATATTAAAATGTATTACTGTAAACGCCTCTACAGCCATGAGAAGCATAGAAATAATAAAGCCCATTAATGCGTGCTTTCTGCTAATATTGACCTTGCAACAGGCAAAATACATGCCTATACCGGCAAATAAAAACCCCTCAAACAAACCATTTCGCGTAGTTACGATAATATTTTGAACCAACATCCGCATTTTCCAGATATAATGGCTTCTCAATATTAAGGGTTCTATAAATCCGAACCAAGATTGATCAAATAGGCCTGCTATATAAAAAACACCTGCAATAATTAATATTTTTTTTGGTGTGACCCGTTTATACAGCAGCACGGAAATTAATGCAACAGCAAAAATTGCTGCAGGCACATACCACAGATGATAATAGCTTCCATCAAATATAAAGTTTCTTATGTAGATCAGTATGGCATGAAATATCCCTTTATTATCTCTGAAAAAAAGAATAATATTCAGCGGCAAATATACCGCTGACCATATGAGGTATAATTTGAACAGCTTCAAAACATACTTTTTAGTCACTTGAATATTGAAATTCTCTGAATTCGTTTTTTGAAATAAGAAAAAACCAGATGATACAAAGAAAAAAGGAACTGCTATTCTTGCCAGATAATTCTGAACGCTATGATTAAAAAATGCAAGAGAACCCGTTTTGTAAGCATTACCAAAAGGGGAAACGTGTATCGTTACCACCAAAATGGCACATAAAAATTTTGCCAGATCTATAGCGTTATACTGTTTACCCAGAGACCGCGATCCCATATTTATTTGTCAGCTCCAATCATAATGAGGGAACAGGCCATGCCTGTTCCCTCAAAATTTTTTACTCTTCCTCGAAGGCGTCCTTAGAGAGGCCGCAGATGGGGCAAACCCAATCCTCGGGGATATCCTCCCAGGCTGTGCCGGGAGCTATTCCGCTGTCTGGATCGCCTACTTCGGGGTCATAAACATAGCCGCAGGGGCAAACGTACTTTTTCATGGTTTTTACCTCCGCTAATTGATTTAAAATAGAATAGATTATAATACGGAAAAGAAGCAAGCAGATTGCCCTTTTGAAGAGCGCCGACGTACTTTGTGTACTTCAAGCTCTGAAAAAGGGTGAGATGCGCCGCTTATTTTTCGTATTACTTGAAATAACGGTTGAGAAGGCCCTCAAAGCCACAGCCGTGTCTCGCCTCGTCCTTAGCCATTTCATGTACGGTATCATGGATAGCGTCGTAGCCAAGCTCCTTAGCCAGCTTAGCGATCTCAAGCTTGCCGGCTGTAGCGCCGTTCTCAGCGTCGCGGCGGAGCTCAAGGTTCTTCTTTGTGGAGGAGGTAACTACCTCGCCGAGGAGCTCTGCGAACTTGGCAGCGTGCTCAGCCTCTTCAAAAGCGGCCTGCTGGTAGAAAGCGCCGATCTCTGGATAGCCCTCGCGAATAGCCTGACGGGCCATAGCAAGGTACATACCAACCTCGGTGCACTCGCCCTCGAAGTTAGCCTTAAGACCCTCGTATACACGCTCGTCTATCTTATCCTTAGCGCCTACGCCGATAACGTGCTCGCAAGCCCAGCTGAGCTTACCTTCCTGCATAACGGTGAACTTTTCACCGGGGAGCTTACAAACGGGACATACCTCGGGGGCGCTGTCGCCCTCATGGATATAACCGCAAACGGGACATACAAATTTCATAACAAAACACCCTTTCGTAAATATTAAATTAATGATAAATTAGAATGCTTACCATTGAATTTATTATATTACCTTCAGGCTTTTTTGTCAAGGACTTTTTGGGTAATTTTTGAAAATACGGTGGCTCCGTCTGTCCACACATAGAGCGTCACCGGCTCGGTCAAACTGTTAGTAAAACACAGGTCTTTTTCGCCGTAAACAACGGTGGCGTCCTTCCCGCGGGGCGCATAGGCAACGCCCTCGCTGTGGGCGTGACGCTCGGTTATGCTGAGCCCGGCATTGAGCGCCGCCATATACAGCGTGGAGCTCACCTGGCACACTCCCCCGCCGCAGCCCTTTTCCTTGTGGCCGTCTACAAGCACGGGAGCGTCACTGTATCCCCTATCCTCCGTTCGGCGGCCCACGGCAGTGTTAAAGCTGAAGCTGCCTCCCGGCTCAAGCACAGTTCCGTTTATTGCCCCGCAGGCGATGTTTATGTTTTCTACCCTTGAGGTGGAGTCGTCAAGCAGTGGAGTATTTGCCTCGCCTATGCTGACCTCGGTATACACCGGAGGCAGCTCCTCCGTTAGCACGTTGGTTTTTTCAATACGCTTTTCCTCATTCCGCTCTGCTTGCTTTCCTGACGCACAACCGGTCAATAACAATATCACAATTATGCTTATTATTTTTAACATACAAAATCCCCCTTTGGGCTATTATGCCCAAAGGGGGTGAGTTTTATTTATCGGAGATATCTAAACGGAACATAATCCTCAAACACCCATATTATCTCAAAATTTTTGTTTATGAGCTTTTGCTTTGTGACTGAAGTCGATCTACCGGTTATAGGATCTATTTTCTCTTCTCTCTCTTCTATTACCGCAAATCCGTCCTGAAAGCTTCCCGCTTCTTCGAACCTTTTATCGGTCGCATATTCGCCGCTATTGTCTATGTATGTGTAGTAGCTCGGCAGGGGCGGCGGGTAATAACATCCGGGCCTCATAGGAGGAGCCGCCGGAGCCTGAGTGCGATCCTGATATTTATATATTTTAACCGCCGCATAGCCGTCACTGAAGGGCTTTGCGTCCACAAAGGTCTTATCGCCAAAGGACTTTGCGCCATTGGGTTTGATGTAGTAGTATTGACTGTAATTATCGGCAACGACCGTCAGGCCATCTCTGAAATAAGGATATGCATACCAATAGTCCTTAGTGACTTGCTGCCCGGAGGTGTTGATAAAGCGGTAACAGTATTGTTTCATCTCACGCATGGAAAGCCCTTCAGAAAAGCTATAATACATTCCCCGCATGGAAATCACTGTTTTTCCGTTTTTGTCGATAAAGTGATAATACTCTCCCGGGCGGCTTACTCTTGCAAGCCCGCCGGAAAAACCGTCAGCGGCCTCATACTCACAGGAAATGACCTTTTTCCCGGTCTCGTCAATGTATCCATAACGCTTGTTTTCGTCGACTGTTTCGGCCACAGCTGCGCGCCCCTCGCTGAAGGGGCCGCAGTCATCAAACTGAAACGGGATAACCACCTTTCCGGAGGAGTCGATATAGCCCCATTTACCGTCCTTCTTCACGGCGGCTTTGCCCTCGCTGAACTGCTTGGCCTCGTCATACAGATATGGAATTACCAGCCATCCCGCTTTATTTATATAGCCATAAAGGCCCATGAACTTTACAGCGGCATAGCCCTCATGAAAACGCTCCGCTTCACTGAACACATGTTTGATGACTGTAATACCCTGTTCATTGATATAGCCGTATTTACCAAGCTCCTTCACCGGATAAAGGCTGCCGGGTATCTCGCCGTTTTCATCCAGCTCCACCCCATCGCTCCTCAGATCAGCATCAAAGGTAACCGACGCTCCGCCGGGGGTTGTAACTGTCAAGCTGTCTCCCGATGCGGCAAAGGCCGCGAGAAAGACAAATACAAGCGCTAACGCTATTGTTCTTTTCATAAGTATTCCTCTTTTATTTCGCCGACTTACGGCCTATTTCACGTATCTTTGCTTCTATCTCGTCGAACTTTTCGCTTATGGCCTTGGCGCGGGATGCGGTGACCTCGGTCTCAGCCAGCTCGTCGCAAAGAGCGAGGAATTCACGGTAGCAGGCGTCAAACACGCCGATGTCGCTCTGAGATGCGTTGATGGTAACGTCGTTCAGATAACCGTTATAGAGCTTGGTGATGTCCTCAGTGCGCAGAAGCAGCTCGTCGATATCCACGGGGTCAGCCGGCGCACTATCAGCGTCATTCCCATCGTCATATGAAACGGCAATATCGCTGGCTTCGGTTATCTCCATGTTCATATAATCGGCTCCGCTGTAGATATTGGCATAGTTGCCTTTGCCTATGCGCAGCACGTCGAGCATTTCTTTGGCGTGCTCAAGGAAGTCCTTGGGAACGGTTATGCTGTCACCTTTATCGATTATGTAATCAGAGAGAATAGGTATGGGCGTGCACTCGTCGCTGATAAGGCCCATATCGTCATAGAAGGTCTCGCAGCCGCAGTTGTCGCACACAACGCTCGAGCCGGTGTCGGTAAAATGAGCGCGGACACCCTCGTTGTAGTAGCAGCTAAGGCAGTCGTCGAAGGCCAGCCGATAGCTGCCGTCAGAGGCGCGCACCGACATTATCTTTGTGGAAAGCGGCTTCACGTTCGTAAAGCGCACGCTTTCGGAAGAAACGCTGCTCTTGTTTATCGTAACATCCTTAACAGCGCTCTTGATATTCTTCTCTACCAACAGTGCCACCAACACCACCGCCAGTATGCACAAAAGACCAAGGAATATTTTAAAATAAGGAAAACGTTTAGTTTCTCTGGTTTCCATTCATATCACCTCACATTTATTATACATCATCTGAAAAAAATAATCAACTATTTTGTTCAATTTTATTTGTTAATTTTATTGACCTTTTGGTTAAAATGTTGTAAAATAATACTAATAACATCTTATTATAGGGGGGATGTCAGTGAAACCGATCGCTGTGATAGATCTCGGCTCCAATTCCGTGCGTATGTCGGTCAACACTATCAGTGACGACGGCAAATGGGAAAATCTCTTGAAGCTGCGCGAAACGGTGCGTCTCGGGCAGGGCATGGAGGACGGAATGCTGCGCCGGGATTCGATGGAAAGGGTCGTGGCAGCGCTGGAAAGGTTTTCTCAGGCCGCTGCTTCGCTGGATTGCGACGACATAGTTGCAACTGCCACTGAGGCTGTGCGTATAGCAAAAAACCGTGAGGACTTTCTCTCTCTGGCCCGCGAACGTGCCGGGGTGGAATTCAGAGTGCTGAGCGGCGAAGAAGAGGCACGGTACTCTTTTATAGCAGTGCGCGACACTCTGCCCATAGACAGCGGTGTGCTGTTCGACACCGGCGGCGGCAGCACGGAGATAATGCTCGTTAAAAACCGCAATTTGATCTGCTCTGTCAGCACACCTTGCGGCGCTGTAATGATGACGGAACGCTTTCTTGACAGGCCCCAGAGCGAGCTCTATGACGAGGTCTTTTCTATAATATCGGCGGCGGCCCCCTGGCTCAGCGAGGCGAAAGGCCTTCCGCTTTACGGCATAGGCGGCAGCGCAAGAACGCTGGCCAGCCTTTATGAAAAAAAGCAGATAACTAATAAAGAGTTAAACGGCCTTGAGATAAGCTCTGCCGCTGTTCGGCACATTTACAGCAATATTGAGGAAACTCCGGTCGCTGAGCGCAGTGAGATCCCGGGCATGGACAAGTCCCGCGCCGACGTGATCTTAGCAGGTCTGACTCCTGTGCGTGTGCTTTTAGACATGATCGACAGCCCGAAGCTCATCCTATGCGCTTATGGCGTTAAGGAAGGCGTATTTTTTGAGAAGAAGGATGAGATAATAAAGAAAGAGCCTAATCTTAACATCGTGCTTGTGGAGCCGGAGATACCTCAGAACACAGGCAATATCGCCCGCACCTGCGCGGCCATCGGAGCGTCGCTTCACCTTGTGAAGCCGCTGGGCTTCAGTATAAGCGATAAAAACCTTAAGCGTGCCGGGCTGGATTACTGGTATCTTCTGGACGTGTATTACTACGAAAATCTAAGTGACTTCTTTGCACGTACAGAGGGCGGCAGGTATTTCTACGCCACCACCAAGGCGCCTAAGACCTACGCCGAAGCGGAGTTTAAAAAAGGAGATTACATACTCTTCGGCAAGGAGACCAAGGGCCTTCCCGAGGAGCTGTTAAAGGCCGGCCTTGACCGCTGCATACGCATACCTATGATAAACGGCGCAAGAAGCCTGAACCTTGGCAACTCCGCCGCCGTAGTGGCATACGAGGCCATGCGTCAGCTGGATTTCCCGGGACTGAAAACTGAATCTGAATATTTATAATAGAAATATTTATAATAGATCATATAAATGAAAGGACGATCATTATGACTGAGATCACAAACGAAAACTTTGAGGCCGAGGTGCTTGGAGCCGAGCCCACGCTGGTGGATTTTTACGCCGACTGGTGCGGCCCCTGCCGTATGCTGGCCCCCACGGTTGAGGAGCTGGCGTCCGACTACGAGGGAAAATTAAAGGTAGTAAAGGCCAATGTGGACAACCTCCCCGAGATAAGCCTGCGCTACGGAATTATGAGTATTCCCACTCTGATGGTGTTTAAGGGCGGCGAAGTTATGGGGAAAATGGTCGGTGTCAGCGAGTACGAAGAGATTGCTGAGATGATTGACAACGCTATAGAAGCATAAAGAAAACGGCCTTCGGGCCGTTTTTCAGTTAGGAGTTAAAGCTCTTATTTACATTAGTAGGTTGAATATTAACATAAGCAAAGGTTGGTGTAAAAGATAGATGATAAGCGAATGTCGGCCCGCCCATTCTAACGGCCGGCACAATGACCGTTCCAAAAACCGAGGCATTCTCCCCTCTGCCATTCTGTAAAGGAAGACCCCGGCAAAAAACAGGAATATCCAAGGCAGCAGCGGGTAATAGTCGGTGGAAAAGAAGTCCGAGGGCGGAAATCCCAGATATGCCGTAAGTGTATTGGCATACAGCCTGTCCGGAACAGGCATATCAAGCATAAAACCAATCTCCGCCTTCCATGTAATGATCAGCAGAGCAAAACTTAAGGCCATTCCTAAAACAGGCGGAATTTTATCCACCCATTTTCTCAGCAGTGCGGCGATAAGCATGGCCGAGCCGATAAAGGTCAGCACACCGAAAATGATGCGGTTTTCAGGCATTATTAACAGCGTGGCCGCCGTCACCAAAGCTCCGCAGCCGAAGACTATGGCCCCGCGCCTTATCGGATGCTTTCCCATATAGCAGCAAAAGCCCGACAGTAAAATAAAAGTGAAGCAAATCGATCTCTGCCAGATGATTCCCGCAGCGCCGATGTACCAGTCAGCTTTAACTCCGAGTATATACACTATGTCCCACATAGCGTGGTAGGCCACCATATTTAGTATGGCGAGGCCTCTGATACAATCAATAACTTGATATCGTTTCATTATTTTTATGTCACCCGATTAAAATTATACCCATATTTCAGCGCTCTGTCAAGCGCCTAAATTCAAAGAAACCGCATAATACCGCGAAATTTGTCT
>JAFLUQ010000096.1 GCA_022508735.1 Oscillospiraceae bacterium
CCGGCAACCTCCCGCTTCATCGTATGTCATGTCACAGCTTTTGCATTATATCACAGGAATTACATGATTTCAAGCCTTTTTATTAAAATTTTCCATGTTTTTTTATTTTTGTGAAATATGCTTATTTTCATCTTTTTTATGACATGTTTTTTGTGCAACATGTCATTTGTCACTATCAATCTCTCGAGCATTTCTCCGCGTCTATGGCCAGCGTAAACATGAGCGCGTACAGGGCGTCGCCGTCGCTTACCGTATCAATTACATAGGTATCGGTAAAATTGAACAGCTCCTTGCTGACCGTGGCGACGAGTCTACCGGCGGAGTTCGTTATTCTGTAATCCCACTCCATGAAGTCGCCGGAGATTTCCCAGCCGTTAAAGTCTATCTCGTAGCGCGGCGTGAAGAGATTAAATCTGCGGCAGACAGAGCCGAGATACCTCTCCCCTTCGTATATCTCAAACCGTGGCATAAATGCGAATATAGTCTGCTTCACCGTGGCAATGTGCTCACCGCGGCTGTTAAGTATGTGCAGCCTGTGTCCCCAGCTCAGCTTACCCTCAACGGTGTAAACCGTGCTGCCGCTTTGATCATATATATCATAGCTGTCCAGCCACGAAAAAAATCTCTGCTTAAATAAAAGCTTCATTATTAATATACACTCCTTCGGCTTTTCAGATGTTCAGGAAAAACTTTCTACTATATTATAAGTATATAAGCTCGCCGCGCCTTTTTCAATCAGCATTTTTCACAACTATAGCCGCTGTCTGTTATCAATTATGACAAGAGCGGAAACATCAACTTTTCATTGACATTCGCCAAATTCTGTTGTATAATTAAATTAAAAGTTGTATAACTTTACAAAATAAAATGAGGAGGAATGAAAAATGGGCGATCCCAAGCAATCTTTCAAGCCGTATATTCCTGCCGACAAGGTCGTGCCTGAATTTACGGTCACTTCAATCATCTTAGGCATCATTCTTTCTGTTGTTTTCGGTGCCGCAAACGCATACCTCGGTCTGCGTGTTGGTATGACTGTGTCAGCGTCTATTCCGGCTGCGGTTATCTCGATGGGCGTTATCCGCGTCATTCTGCGGAAGAACTCCATTCTCGAAAACAACATGGTTCAGACTATCGGCTCGGCCGGTGAGTCTCTGTCCGCCGGTGCCATTTTCACGCTTCCGGCACTGTTCATGTGGGCCGCTGAGGACAGTTCTGTGGCAACGCCGTCTTTCATGATGATCACCTGCATCGCTGTTTGCGGCGGTATTCTCGGCGTTCTGTTCATGATCCCCCTGCGCACCGCTCTCATCGTTGAGGAGCACGGTGTTCTCCCCTTCCCTGAAGGACAGGCCTGTTCTGAGGTTCTGCTCGCCGGTGAAGAGGGCGGCGACAAGTCAAAGCTGGTATTCTCCGGTCTCGGTATTGCCGCTGTCTACAAGTTTATTGCCGACGGCCTTTGTCTGTTCCCAAGCGAGGTCGACTGGTCCATCGACGCTTATCCCGGCAGCGGCATAGGCATGGACGTGCTTCCCGCTCTGGTGGGCGTTGGCTACATATGCGGCGCGAGAGTTTCCTCTTACATTCTGGGCGGCGCTGTTCTTGGCTGGTTCGTTATCATGCCCATGCTCGTGCTGCTGGGCGGCGACGCGGTTATGTACCCCGCGACTGTTCCCTTCAATCAATTGGACACATGGGGTCTGTGGGGCAGCTTCGTGCGCTATATCGGCGCGGGCGCTGTTGCGGCAGGCGGTATTCTTAGCCTTATCAAGTCGCTTCCGCTCATAGTCTCTACCTTCGCCAAGGCTATGAAGGGCTTTGGCCATAAGGGCGGCGTTTCCCGTACAGAGCAGAGCATTTCACTTCCCATTGCCATGATCGGCGCTCTTGTCGTAGCCGTACTGCTCTGGCTCATACCCAGCATTCCCGTAAGTCTCCTTGCGGCGGTCATCATCGTTATCTTCGGTTTCTTCTTTGCAACCGTTTCCGCCCGTATGGTTGGCCTTGTCGGTTCTTCTAACAACCCGGTCTCCGGTATGGCCATTGCCACCCTTCTGATCTCCACCATAATTCTTAAGGCTACAGGCAACACCGGTGTTGCCGGCATGACTACAGCAATCTGCATCGGTACGGTTATCTGTATCGTGGCAGCTATGGCGGGCGACACATCTCAGGACCTTAAGACCGGTTACATCGTGGGTGCTACTCCCATGAAGCAGCAGATCGGCGAGCTTATCGGCTCAGTTGCGGCCGGTCTTGCTATCGCCGGTGTGCTCTATCTGCTCAATATGGCATGGGGCTACGGCTCCACTCAGCTCCCCGCTCCTCAGGCTACACTTATGAAGATGGTCGTTGAGGGCGTTATGGGCGGCAACCTGCCCTGGGGTCTGGTATTTACCGGCGTATTTATTGCCATCGCAGTTGAGATCGTCGGCATTCCCGTGCTTCCCTTTGCTATCGGTCTTTATCTTCCCATTCATCTGTCCACACCTATCATGGTCGGCGGCCTTATCCGTCTGTGGATCGAGAAGCGCAAGTTCAAGACAGAAGAGAGACGTCAGGAAGTTATCGACAACGGCGTTCTCTACTCTTCCGGTATGATCGCCGGCGAGGGTGTTGTCGGTATAATTCTGGCGGTGCTCGCAGCCTGCAACATCAACCTCGACAGAGGCGCTCCTCTGGGCAACTGGGGCGGCGTAGCGTTCTTCGTTGTTCTTGTGGCTGTTATGATATTCGTCATGTTCGGTTCCAAGAAAAAGAAAAGCGCCGGCAAGTAATTAACCTATAAACATTAAGATGGAAAGTGCTTGCCTACTATGCACTTTCCATCTTTTGCATAATAAGGAGTTTCACTATGGCAAAAAAAATGAAGGTTTCCGCAAACTATATGGAGTGTGTTCCTGTTCGCGGTGCAATGCGACCCTGGCGCGTAAGGGACGACGGCATGGTGGAGATAGATATGGAAAACAAGGGATTCTATCATTCTATCGCTCAGAAGTTCTTTAAAAAGCCTCGGGTCAGCCACATCGCGCTGGACAGATACGGCAGTGTTGTCTGGCAGAATATTGACGGAAAGAATACTGTTACGGACATTATTCATATAATGGAAAATGAGTTTCCGGATGAAAAAGACCGTATGCTGGACCGTGTTGTGACATACATGGCCACCCTTCAGAGGAACAGCTTTATTATAATGAAGTGAGGAAACGGTATGAAATTTCTTATCTTTGGATTTGGCGTGCTGATGTTTGCGTTTGTGACGGCGGTGTTGGTCGTGTGGGGCATGAGAAAGGCGTATTTTCAGCGGGAGACCCTGCTGAATATGCTGCTCTCAAAGTCTGCAGACAAGGTCATGCACTACCTTAAATCCCATGACACTATCACCGAGCCCGAGATGCGGACTTTGGTGGACGGCGTTCGCGCGGCAGAATTTCACAGCCGCCAGAGAGCCGTCGCTCAGGCTGACCCGGCCTTCACGGCAAAGCTGATAGAGGCCATGCTCCACGATGGGCTGATCGAGCCTGTACAGAAGGGCAAGGCCGTATATCGTAAAAAAATAAAGAAACAATAAAATCAGAGGTGTATGAAAAATGGCAGTATTATCCGGTATTGAACCAAAAGAGGTATTCAGATATTTTGAGGAGATCTGCGGTATTCCCCACGGTTCGGGGAATACAAAGCCGATCAGTGACTACTGCGTTCGCTTTGCCGATGAGCATGGGCTCAGGTACATTCAGGACGACAGCAATAATGTTATCATATTCAAGGACGGCACCCCCGGTTACGAACAGTCCGCTCCTGTTATGATACAGGGGCATCTTGACATGGTCTGCGAAAAGGAGCCGGACTGCACCATCGATTTTGAAAAGGACGGACTTTCTCTCAGGCTGGATGGCGGCATCATTTCGGCTGACGGCACGACCCTCGGCGGCGACGATGGCATAGCCGTGGCAATGGGGCTGGCACTGCTGGCTTCAAGCGACATTCCTCATCCTCCCCTCGAGGTAGTTCTGACTGTCGACGAGGAGATAGGAATGCTCGGGGCTGACGCTCTGGACTGCTCTCCCCTTAAATCCCGGCTCATGCTCAATCTGGACTCCGAGGACGAAGGCATTCTTCTGGTGAGCTGCGCCGGCGGAGTTTCAGCCACCTGCCACCTGCCAGTAAGCCGTAAAGAAACAAGCGGCACTAAGATCACACTGAAGGTGGGTGGCCTTACCGGCGGCCACTCCGGAGTAGAAATAGACAAGGGCCGTGCTAACGCCAATCAGCTAATGGGCCGGCTATTGAACGAGCTGAGCAAGACTGTGGATTATGCCCTCATTTCCGTGAGCGGCGGCCTCAAGGACAATGCAATTCCCCGAGAGTCCTCAGCAGAAATAGTTACGGCAGACATAGCTGCGGTTCAGGCAGTTGCCGACAAATTCGGCAGCATCTTTGCAGCGGAATTCCGCGGCACCGACCCGGAGCTTTACATTGAGGCGGCCGGAGGAGAGAACGGGCAGTATATGGCCCTTGACACCAGCTCAAAGCAGCGCGTAATTGCCGCGCTGGTTAACCTCCCCGGCGGCATCCAGCGGATGAGCAACGATATTGCGGGGCTGGTGCAGACTTCGCTTAACATGGGAATACTCAAAACCGTGGACGACGAGGTGATTATGAGCTATGCCGTACGCAGCAGCGTAGGCACCGAAAAGGAGGAGCTTGTCAGCCGCATCACCAACCTTATGGATATCCTCGGCGGAACGGTAGACCTCATGGGCGACTACCCGGCTTGGGAGTATAAGTCGGACTCAGTGCTCAGAAATGTGATGACGGAGGTATTCGAGGAGCAGTACGGCCATAAGCCAGAGGTAGCTGCTATACACGCGGGCCTTGAGTGCGGCCTGTTCGCAGGCAAGCTTCCGGGGCTGGACTGCGTATCCTGCGGCCCCGACATGAAGGACATACACACTCCTAAGGAATGCATGGATGTAGCCTCAGTTCAGCGCACATGGAAATATGTTCTGGGAGTTCTGAAGCGGCTAAAATAAATCAACATAAAAGGAGAGAGTTTTAAACTCTCTCCTTTTTTATATTATGACAGTATACGACAAAATGCGCAAAAGCTATTGACACCGTCCCGAATATAAGATATAATTTGAGTGTAAAATCTCAAAGAAGGAGAGTTTCAGATGAAAGTATTTACCAAAGCTCTTGCGTCGGGCCTGATGATAGGCATTGGCGTGACCGTCTATTTGTCCTGCAGCAACAAGATAGTCGGAGCGTTTCTGTTCTCCATTGCGCTGTTTGCCATCTGCTCGTTCGGCATGAATCTGTATACCGGCAAAATCGGATACGCAGTGCAGAATAGGAATAATCCCAACTGCCTGATTATCTGGCTGGGAAACTTCGTGGGCTGCGTGATTACGGCGGCGTTGGTGCGCATAGCCAAGCCCCAGCTGGCAGATGCGGCGAAGGAGCTCATGGCGAATAAGCTCAGCCAAAGCTGGCTTTCTATAATCATTCTGTCCTTCTTCTGCGGCATACTGATGTATGTGGCTGTTGAAAATTACATAAACAATCCGAGCGGTACAGGAAAGATCGTTGGCATATTCCTGTGCATACCGACCTTCATACTGTGCGGCTTTGAGCACAGCATAGCCGATATAGGATATGCCGCCATGGCGGTTTCAAGCGTGGCCGAGGCGGGGCGAATGCTGCTGTTCATAATCGTTGTTTCGGCATTCAACGGCATAGCCTCTATCGCATTACACAGCTTGAACATATATAACAAAAATTAACAAAAAACGTTCCGACGCTGTCGGAACGTTTTTTATTATGCGATCACATTATTTATTACAGTTATAGCCGAGTTCAAAGGCCCTGAGGTTAACCTCGACCGTCTTCGGTGGAACCGTAGTTTTTACCGCTTCTATCCAAAGCTTTTCCTCAATTCCGGTATGATGTGCGGCGGCACCCAGCAACACAACATTGGCTGCCTTCAGGCTGCCGGCCTGAACAGCCAGCTCATCGGCGGGAACAGCTTCGACCTGCACTCCGAGAGCGCTTATCTTACCGAGCACATCGTCAGGATATTCAGCCTTTCCCATAATCACAGGCATGGGGTCAATTTTCTGTGTGTTCGAGATGATCACTCCGCCGGGCTTAAGGTAAGGCAGCCATCTGGCGGACTCCAGCTGTTCAAAGGAGATTATTATATCGGCCTCTCCCTTTTCGATAACCGGAGACCATACCTTGTCGCCATAGCGTACATAGGTCACTACCGAACCTCCGCGCTGAGACATTCCGTGCACTTCGCCGACCTTCACATCGTAGCCTTGGTCGAGGAAGCATTTTCCCATTATTTTCGAGGCGAGCAATGTTCCCTGACCGCCTACTCCGACTATCAGTATATTCTTATTCATCGCCGCCCACCTCACTTATCGCATCAAATTTGCAGGCATAGGTGCACACTCCGCAGCCAAGGCACTGGTCAGGGTCTATGACGGCCTTGGTGCGGCCGGTGGCTTCGTCATTGACCTGTGAAAGAGCGGGGCAGCCCACATTCAGGCAGGCGCGGCAGCCAACGCACTTATCCTTTTTTACTTCCAACGCCGGTTTATGCTTCACATTTTTCAGCAGAGCACAGGGGCGGCGCGCAATAACCAGCGACGGCTCCTCGGCGGCCAGCTCGGCCTCCACAGCCTCGCGCGTTTCGTCAACCTTATATGGGTCAACCACCACAACACGGTTAATGCCTATGGCACGGGCCAAAGCCTCAAGATCAACGGCAGTGGTAGGATCACCGCTTATAGTAAGTCCGTTGGCAGGATTGTTTTGGTGGCCCGTCATTCCTGTTATGGAGTTATCAAGAACGATCACCGTAGACATGCCCTTATTATAGACAAGATCTATGAGCCCGGTGATACCGGAATGTATGAACGTGGAATCACCGATAACAGCCACAGCCTTCTTTGCCTGCTCCTTACCGCGGGCAGTGTTGAAGCCGTGAAGCCCGCTCACCGATGCGCCCATACATACGACCGTGTCGATCATGGACAGAGGGGCCTGCGCCCCGAGGGTATAGCAGCCGATGTCACCGCTTACGAAGAGATTATTCTTCTTCAGTGCGTAGAACAGACCTCTGTGGGGGCAGCCCGCGCAAAGCACCGGAGGACGCGGGGGAATACTATCCTCAACAGAAAGCGTCGGCAGCACCTCTCCAAGCAGGGCCTCGCGCACAGTTCTCTGGGAGAATTCACCCATCCGGGAGAAAATTTCCTTGCCGGTCACGTCCACACCGTGCTTACGGCAATGGGTCTCGATTATATCGTCAAGCTCCTCAATGACATAGAGCTTTTCAACATTTTCTGCAAATTCCTTTATAAGCTTTATCGGCAGGGGATTCACCATACCAAGCTTCAGGTAGCTGGCACTCTCGCCGAGGGCCTCCCTCGCATAAGCATAGGCCGAGCCGGCGGCGATTATGCCTATTTTTTTATCGTTATACTCAATGCTGTTTATACCGGAGACCTCGGCGTATTCACGCAGAGCCTCGGTGCGCTTTTCAACCTTTTCATGGGCCACTCTGGCCTGAGCGGGCATCATGATGTTCTTCATAACATCGCGCACATATTCCTTGTCGGGCCTTTCCTCCCGCTCACCGATCTCCACTGCACTGCGGGAGTGAGAAATCCTGGTGGAGAGACGAAGCAGAACAGGGGTATCAAACTCCTCTGATATGTCAAAGGCAAGCTTCGCATAGCTCTTGCATTCAGCGCTGTCGCAGGGTTCAAGCATAGGCACCTTTGATGCAATGGCGTGATTTCGGGAATCCTGCTCATTCTGAGAAGAGTGCATTCCCGGATCGTCGGCAACCGCACAGACCATTCCGGCGTTAACACCAATATATGACGCGGTGTACAGCGGGTCAGCCGCCACATTCAGCCCCACGTGCTTCATTGCACAAAAGCTCCTGACTCCGCCGGTGCAGGCCCCGAAGGCAACCTCAAAGGCTACCTTTTCGTTCGGTGCCCATTCGGAGAAAATTTCGGGATACTGCACTACAGATTCTGTGATCTCTGTGCTCGGCGTTCCCGGATAGGCTGAAACAACTTTGACTCCCGCCTCATAAAGGCCGCGGGCCACCGCCTCATTGCCAAGTAGTAATTTCTTTTCCATATATAAAATCCTTATCCCTTTTTATTATTTTTTATTATTATATAATATCGGCCCCCAAAAAGCAATACTTTTTATAAACGGTAATAAAATAATCATAAAAAAGGAAAATTTTATGTCGGCTTTTGACCTGTTTTGCATAGTTAAATCAGCAAATTCCACAACTTTGCACAAAAAACACTACAAATTTTTTATATCCAAGATATGGTATCTTAATTGTGCTTTCCGTACAATATTGACAGCATTCTTCCACAAGCAAGAAAAAACGTCATATTTTTTCATTGGTTTTCACAGGAGAATTTTATCCATGTTATTTCGCTCAATCATAAAATAATATTGATTTTTATGCGTATTAATGCTATAATTTTTTTGAAAAGTAAATGAAAGGAGAGCATTAATGAGTAAGCATCCAAGCGCACAGCATACCGAATACAGTTACAGCGTCATTACTTCCACGCCGGAGCAGCTTGAAGGAATTGAGGTATACGGCATACTGGCACAGATGTGGGAACACGGAAAGCTGATTTCCGCCGAAACCGTAGAAGGCATATTCTGCACGCGTGAGGAGGCCGAGGAATTTGCCTCCGTACTCAGCGAAAACGGTGTTGACCTCTGCCATCTTGCCGACGTGGCAGAGGATTGGATTGTGAGGTAGATAAACAGGCTGCCGCTAAAGCAGCTGCTACTGAAAAACCCGCCACTTTTTCGAGTGGCGGGTTTAATCATATCAAAATATGAAACTATTCAATTATGAACGGTTTTGCTCCTCTACCAGACGAACGCCGCAGTAGATCTTGCGCAGCTTCGGCTTTTCGATCTTGCCGGTGGCATTGCGGGGAACATCGGCAAAGATGATCTTCCGGGGGCGCTTGTAACGGGGCAGAT
>JAFLUQ010000097.1 GCA_022508735.1 Oscillospiraceae bacterium
TTGCCATAAAAATATGCACCTCCAAAAGCGTCTAACTTTTGGGGTGCATATCACTTTGGCGGGCTCTGATGTTAACTATTATGTTAAATGTACTTCTTGATGCTGTCTGGAGCGTCGGCCTCATTCAGACTTACAATAACAACGATCTCAGCACCGGCCTTGTCGGAAATGGCGTTGAGTCTATCGAGGCACTCTGAGAGCGCGTCCAGATCCTTATTCACGATCTTGGTGATGCTGTCAATGAATATGTGCTTGATGTCATAATTCTGAGAAAGTATTCCGCAGATAAAGCCGTAGAAACCGTCATAATTCTTAACAGCATACTCGTCAGTATCTACTATTCTGATGCGGTGAGTAAGGTCAAAGATGTGACGGTCACCCTTATTTATGAAAACTATGCTTCCATCGCAAGCGGCTTCGGCTGCATTGACTGCGTCGATAAGCTTAGCCGTCTTGCCGGTACCCTTCTCGCCGATAATAACTTTAACCATAATTTTAGCCTCCTTAAAAAATTTATACGAATGTATTTGTTATTATTATACTATAATTCCATTTAAAAAGCAATACTTTTTATTAAAAATATCTAAAAATATTTTATTTACCGAGTCTTGCCAGAAGCGCCGCCTGGGCATCCTCGTAGCCGGGCTTGCCCAGAAGGGCAAACATATTCTTCTTATATGCTTCTACACCGGGCTGATTGAAGGGGTTTACGCCCAGCAGATACCCGCTGACGCCGCAGGCCTTCTCAAAGAAGTATATGAGATTGCCGAGAGAGTATTCGTCCATTTTCTCAGCGTGGAGCACCAGATTGGGCACGCTGCCGTCGGTGTGTGCAAGAAGGGTACCGCTCATGGCCTGTTCGTTAACATAGCTGACATTCTTGCCGGCCAGGAAGTTAAGGCCGTCTACATTGGCAGGATCAATGCCGATCTCGATATCCTTGCGAGGCTTATCAAAGAACAGCACTGTTTCAAACATTATGCGCAGACCCTCCTGGATATACTGACCCATGGAGTGCAGATCGCTGGAGAAATCAGCGGCAGCGGGGAATATTCCCTTACCGTCCTTACCCTCACTCTCGCCAAAGAGCTGCTTCCACCACTCGGCAAAATAGTGCACCTGAGGCTCATAGTTTATCATCATCTCGACGGTTTTGCCCTTGCGGTACAGTGCATGACGGCAGGCTACATACTGATAGCATTCGTTCTCATGCACATTGGGGCTTGCATATGCGTCCATGGCGTCCTCGGCGCCCTTCATGAGAGCATCAATATCAAGCCCGGCGGCGGCGATGGGCAGAAGTCCCACGGCTGTGAGCACGCTATAGCGCCCGCCTACGTCATCGGGTACGACAAAAGTCTCGTAGCCTTCTTCATCCGCCAGCTTCTTGAGAGCGCCTTTAGCCTTATCTGTTGTGGCAAAGATCCTCTCGCGGGCACCCTCCTTGCCGTACTTCTGCTCAAGCAGATCGCGGAATACGCGGAAAGCGATAGCGGGTTCGGTGGTAGTGCCGCTCTTTGAAATTATATTGACAGAGAAATCCCGATCCTTGACGGTCTCGATAAGATCACTGAGGTAAGTTGCACTGATGCTGTTGCCGGCAAAGAATATCTGGGGAGCGCCGCTGCGTGCGGCTTTATTAACGTTATAGAAGTTATGGCCGAGCATCTCAATAACCATTCTGGCACCGAGATAGCTGCCGCCGATACCGATAACTATCAGCGCGTCGCTATTACCCTTTATTTTTTCGGCGGCCTTCTTTATTCTGGCGAATTCTTCCTTGTCGTAGTCACGGGGAAGGTTCACCCACCCGAGGAAATCATTTCCCTCGCCGGAGCCGCTGTGGAGCGTATTATGGGCCGCCTCTATGGCAGGGGCCAAAGCCGCGATCTCGCTGTCAGATATAAAAGCGGCGGCAGCGGAGCGGTCAAATTTAAGATTAGTCATTACCTTGTCCTCCTAAAGTTTGTTATTATAAGTATATCACGTAAAAATTTTTCCGTCAACCCATTTTTTGCATAAATTATATTGAAATTTGTTGAAATAAATAGTATTATATGAAAAGGAGATGATACGGATGAATATTGATCCTGTGATATACAGAGGTCGGCCTGAAGAAAGGCGTTCTGCCAACGAAGAAAGAGCCTATGATACTCTGGACACCTTGGGCATAGAATATGAACGTATGGATCATGACCCGACCTTTACTATGGAGGCCTGCGAGGAGATCGACCAACTTATGGATATGAAGGCCTGCAAAAATCTGTTCCTGACAAACAAGCAGAAAAACCGCTTTTTTCTGGTCGTTATACGCGGGGACAAGCGGTTCGTCACAAAGGATATGTCGGCCCAGCTTTCACTGCCGAGGCTGAGCTTTGCACAGCCTGACGTTATGGAGGAGTTATTGGGCTGCACTCCCGGCAGCGTGAGCATATTGGGCCTCGCAAACGACCCGGAGGCAAAGGTTACGCTTATCGTTGACAAGGACGTGCCAAAGCAGGAATATTTCGGCTGCCACCCCTGCATGAATTCCAGTTCGCTGAAAATGAAAACCGAAGACATATTTGGCAAATTCATTCCCTTTACCGGCCGGGAGCCCATATTTTTCGAATGCTGAGATATGATTGTTAAAGAAGTGAAAATTTTTTGGTTTTTTTAAATATTTTCTTGAAATAAAGAAACAAATGGTGTATAATATAATATATTATTGTATTTGAGAGGTGCTTCGCAATGAAAAAAAGATTACTTTGCGTGATTTCTGCCTGTGCGTTGGCCCTTTCTCTGGCCGCCTGCGGCGAGAAAGACGACCCTGTGCAGATCGTATCCGATGAAGAGTCCATACATATAGAGGTTGGCGATGAGATATCCGTGATAGCTCATACCAAAAAGAGTGAAACCATACGCTGGAGCTGTGAAGACGGGGACGTTGCCGCCATTACCGCCGACGGACGGCTCACCGGTGTTGCCAACGGTATCACTGTTATCACTGCCGAGACCGACAGCGGTTATGACCACATTGGCCTTGTCGTTGGCAATGGCGTCAAGGGAACAGAGGTTGTCGTGCGAACTGACGAAAACGGAAATTTCACTGCAGAACGCAAGCCAAGCTTTAACGGCAATTCAAAGATCACTCAACTGCGTATCTCTCTGAACGGCCTTACCGAGGACGAAACTCTGCTTCTTGGCACAGACAGCGAAGCTTATCTCAAAGTGGCTGTTACGCCTTCTGACTGTGATGACACCCTGTATTACACTTCGTCCAATCCGGGAGTGGCTGAGGTTGACCAGACCGGTACTGTTGTTCCAAAGAGTCGCGGCACTACTATTATAACCGTAACTGCCCCCAACGGCGTTGAGGACACGTTCAAGATTTTTGTACGATAAAAAATGAGCTACATTTATAAAAAAACGGCTTTTACTGCCGCGCTTTCGGCAGTGCTTATATTGGGCGGCTGCGGCGGCGGAGTTGAAATACAGAATGATACCCTCCGACTCTCCCTTGGGCAGGAGCAGACTTTGCGTTTGAGTGTCGACAACGATGATGAACTGACCTTTTCTTCCATGGATCCGAACATTGCATCGGTGGACGAATACGGCACCGTGCGCGGTTTGGGCAACGGAATAACCGTTATCTCCGTGCGTGGAAAAAAAGACTTTGACGATGTGGCGGTTGTCGTTGGCAGCGGTGTGGCCGAATATGTGGACGAGTATGGCAACACAGTTTCCTCGCTTGTAACCACAACGAAAGCTGATGCTGCTCTTGTTTATGGCGAAAGCGACATAACCGCGCTTGCTGTATCCATAGTCGGCGGCGGCACGGAGGACGTGACGATCTCCGCCGGTCGGACATACGAGCTTAAAATTGAGAAAACGCCCATAGACAGTGCCGACAAAGTGACGCTGCGCGTGGCAGACGGTACTGTGGCCCGGGTGGAGGGCAAGACCCTTATTGGTGTGGGGCGCGGCAAAACCACCCTCACTGCTACCGCTCCCAACGGCATAAGCGCAGAAATGATCGTGAGAGTCAAATAAAAACATACTTCTGTCAGCGCAAAAATTGTGCGGTAACTTCAGGACTGTCAACAGAAATTTATTGAATTACAATAAATTTCTGTTGACAGTCCTTTATTTTTGTGCTAAAATATTCGTTGCAAGGAGTGATATGCATGAATAAAAATCCTGTAAATCAGATAACGAAAATACTTGTGGACGTGCTGTTTTTTCTTGGGATTATAGCAGTTATAGCCGTGCCGATATTGGCAAGGTATGTAAGCTCGTTTTACGGCTATGACGGCACTCAGGTAACATGCCTGGCGGTAATACTGTTTGCCGCGGGGCTTTGCGCACTGTATGTGCTGTTCAATCTGCGGCTTATGTTCAGAACTCTTTTAGGCGGAAATCCCTTTGTGGAGAAAAACATTGTCTGCTTCCGGCGCATGGCGGCGGCCTGCGCTGCCATAGCTGTGCTGTGCGCAGTAAAATGCTTTCTGCTGTTCACCTTCGGCACGGTGGCCGTGGTCATAGTGTTCGTGGTGGGCGCTATGTTCTGCCTGACTCTCAAGAACATATTTGAGCAGGCCATAGCCTATAAGCAGGAAAACGACATGACTATCTGAGGAGGGTGCGATATGCCGATTATAGTAAATCTTGACGTAATGATGGCAAAGCGGAAAATAGGCCTCATGGATCTGGCCGAAAAGATAAATATCACCCCCGCAAACCTTTCGATTTTAAAAAACAACAAGGCCAAGGCCGTGCGCTTCTCCACACTGGAGCAGATATGCCGGGTGCTGAACTGCCAGCCCGCGGACATACTGGAATACCAAGAGGACGGGGCAGAGCCCATGTAATAGGTCAGAACTTAATACCGACGAAAAAAAGCGGTCCTGAGCCGCTTTTTACATATTCTCTGTGAGCCAGCGACGGAGCCGCCGTGCGGCGACAATTTCGTCTATCCCCTCGGTTTCGACAGTTATCCTTTGCCCCTTGCGCGCGCCGAGGCTGACAACGGACAGTATACGCTTTGCGTCGGCAGACTTATGGCCGGTTACGATTTTTATATGAGACTCAAATTCCTCCGCCGCGCTCACCAGCTCCCCTGCCGACAAAGGACGGAATCCGCTTTCGTCGGTGATTACGTAGTCAAATGTACGCATGATTTTTCCTCCCCGAAATATTTTAACCCCGCACATATAAAATATGCAGCAAATACAAAAAACGCGCCACAGGCGCGTTTTTTGTGTTATCCCCTAATCAGGATAATCAGTTTTTATAATTATGACTATTCCTTTCCGCTTCGCTAAAGGTCACAAACTATGTGATTTTTTTGTAAAAAATGCCATTTTGTTTCAGACTTTCTATCCCCATCTAATTAAGAGCCAAACCGGAAACAGCGTTTATATCCATTATACTCTCACCGTTTCCGATATTAAGAGAGGGAATTGTAAAGCCGTTCAGCTTAAATTCCACATCTGAGGACCATATTTCCACTGCCGATGGTTCAGCCACCACTCCCTCATTAAGGGTCCACTGCCGGGCTTCGGGCTCGGTTATGGCAGTAGTTCTGTTTTCCCCGTCCCACGTGAAGGTATAGCCGCACTTAGCGAGGTCGCTCTCCGATACATATATGGCTCCGCTGACAGTGTATGCCGGGACGATCACCCCGTTCACCGTCAGCATCCTGTTTGCCTCGGCTGTTCCCACAACAGTGGAGGCCTCTCCCCTGCCGATGATCGAGGGAATATAGTTAACATCATTGCTTTCAGCCAAAGCATGGGTAGCGGAACCGAACCTCACCAAAGCAAGTCTTCCTCTATGTTTGCCTGCAAGCTCAATTTCCGTCATATTTGACGGCAAAATAAGGCTTTTAAGCCCATTGTCGGAGGACAAGTAAGAGGGCAGCTTTTTCATATTATCGCTAAGGTTTAGAGTTGTAAGACTACCGCAGCCTCCCAGAGAAGCTTCTTCTGCACCTTTGAGATATAGCCGCACAAGTTTTTTGCAGCCCGAAAAGGCCCTGGCATCCACAGCTACCCCCTCAGGTACGATGTATTCCCGGATTTCAGCACCCTCCGGACATAGAAGAAGCTGTGTTCCGGCTTTATTGAACAGGATCCCGTTCTCACTCTTGAAGTGCGTATTTTCCGGGTCGACATCAATGGCCTTAAGCCCGCTAATGGAGGAAAATGCGCGATTATCTATCACTGCGACTCCGGCGGGAATATACATCTCCTTTATTTTGCTGCAGCCCGAGAAAGCATACTCCCCTATATACCTCAGTCCGGCAGGGAGGCTTACATTTTCAAGAGCCCGGCACCACCAAAAGGCATACTTATCGATCCTTTCAATGGTCGATGGCAAACTGACTTCTCTGAGTTTTTCGCAGTGTTCAAATGCACTTTCCCCGATGTAGGTTACCCCTTCCGGGATAACAATACTCTCCAACCCTTCACACCCGGAAAAAGCCTTATCCGTAATTCCGCTAAGGCCGGCGGGAAGGTTGACCTCCTTGAGGTCACGGCATTCGTAAAAAGCATTTTTGCCGATATACTTTACACCTTCCGGGATAGTAATGCTTTTCAGATCGGAGTTACTGAACACTTCATTCCCCATCGAAGTAAGGCTTGACGGCAGCTTAATTTCAGTAAAGGAGGACCATTCAAAGGCGGAATTCTCGATTTCTGTGACACCTTCGGGTATCTCAATGGTTTTCATATTGCGGGCTAAGAAAAATGCGCTCGCTCCTATGGACGTCAGGCTCTTAGGAAGCTCTATTTCCTTAGGTCTGGCAGATCTGAAAATACCGGGCAAAAGCTGAGTAGTGCCGGGTTCAATAATGATCTTATCTATCTGCGTTCCGGAAAACGGGTATTCGCTCTTAGCAAGGCCCTTGGGGACTACAAGTTCACAACTGATCTTACTGCTATCAAAGGCACCCGAGCGCAGGGTCTTTATCCCTTCCGGCAGAGCTATGCTCCCGATCTCCGTACTCCCGAAGGCATAGTCGCGTATTTCTGTAAGACTGCCGGGAAGGATCACCTCGCCTATCTTAAGTCCCCGAAATGAGTGCTGTCCGATAGCTGTGATCCCCTCGCCGATTATCAGCCTATCAACATCCAACCCCACCCAAGGGTGGTTGAACTTCATATAGTGCCATATAGTGTAATAGTAATCTGCCATAACGCCACTGCCGGACAGCTCCAGCACCTTGGTTTCGCTGTCATAGACCCAGCTGATATTTTGACCTCCGTTTTCGCCGCAGAAGCCCGTCATAGTTTCTGCCGAGGCGGAGATGGTAATAAGCGCTATGACCGCAAGCAATACTACAATAAATTTTTTCATAATAATGGCCATTCCTTTCCGCTGCGCGAAAAGTCACAAAAGGGATCGAAACTCGAGTGACATTCACACACCTTTAAAATTTCACTTTATAAGTTAGACGACAGACCCTTGTGAAAAGTTCCCATATTATTGATAAAAAAACAGACCGCAGAAACTGCGGCCTGTCTGTTGGTTATTTCAGCTTTTCAAGTTCTTTGTCAATAAGCTCCTGAATGAGGGCGGGATTACCGCGGCCTCCGGTCTTGGCCATGGCCTGACCCATGAGAGCCTTGGCGGCCTGAAGCTTACCCTTCTTGAAGTCCTCGACGCTCTTGGGATTTGCGGCGATAACGGCGTTAACGATCTCGGCAAGGGCGGCGCGGTCGTTTATCTGACCGAGGCCCTGCTCCTCAACGATCTTCACGGGGTCGCCATCCTGCTGCCAAAGCTGGCTGACGAGCTTCTTCGCTGTGCCGCTGTTGATAGTTCCGTCGCCCATCATGTCGGCGATCTTCGCCATATTGGAGGGCGAGATCGGAATGTCGGCGCTGTCGGGCGGGAGCAGGCGGAACACCTCGGAAATTATCAGGTTGCCGAGGGTCTTGGGATACTTGCTCTCGGCGGCAGCAGCCTCGAAGTAGTCGGCTATTTCTATCTGGCTGGTGAGCATTTCACCGTTATATGCACTGAGACCGTAGCGCTCAACATATGTCTTCTTGCGCTGGTCGGGCAGAGTCGGAATAGACCGCTGCAAAGCGTCAAGAGCCTCCTCGCTCATGATTATAGGCGGAAGGTCAGGGTCGGGGAAGTAACGGTAGTCGTTGGCGTCTTCCTTACTTCTCATGGCGGAGGTCTTGCCGGTCACGCTGTCGAAACGGCGGGTCTCCTGAACAATTTCCTCACCGCGCTCGATGGCGTCAACCTGACGCTTGAACTCATACTCGATAGCTTTAAGGATAAACTGGAAGGAGTTAAGATTCTTCATCTCGGTACGGGTACCGAACTCCTTCTCGCCTATCTTGCGGACGGACAGATTCACGTCGCAGCGGAGAGAACCCTCCTGCATTTTGCAGTCAGAAACTCCGGTATAGAGGATTATGGCGCGGAGCTTGCGCAAATACGCCACAGCCTCCTCGCCACTTCGCATATCAGGCTCGGAAACTATCTCTATCAGAGGAACGCCGCAGCGGTTACAGTCGATAAGTGTGCCGTGCTGGTCGTCATGGACGAGCTTACCGGCGTCCTCCTCGATGTGGATTCTGGTTATGCCTATGCGCTTGGTGCCCTCTTCGCTCTCGATATCCAGATAGCCGTGCTCACAGAGTGGCAGGTCATACTGTGATATCTGATAGGCCTTGGGGAGGTCGGGATAGAAGTAATTCTTGCGGTCCTCCTTGGAGTAACGGGCAATAGTGCAGTTAGTGGCCATGCCGGCCTTGATAGCGTACTCCACCACCTTGCCGTTAAGCACAGGCAGAGTTCCGGGATAGCCCATACATACGGGGCAGACGTGGGTGTTAGGCTCCGCGCCGAAGGTAGTCGGGCAGGAGCAGAATATCTTGGTTTCGGTCTTAAGCTCCACGTGAGTCTCGAGACCGATAACCATTTCATAGCCCTTAT
>JAFLUQ010000098.1 GCA_022508735.1 Oscillospiraceae bacterium
ACCCAGCCGCAGGCGGTCTGTCTTGTGTCGATCTGCTCCTCGGTGAGCAGACCGCAGTAGTATGTTCTGTCCATAATAATGCAACTCCTATTACAACAGCTATAATATTAATATAATACCTCAAATTTGGCCATATTGTCAATAGCAGGATTGAAAAAAATCAGAAAAAATAGAATTTTATTACGCCCCCATGTTTCTTTTTACGGTGTGGAGAACGTCTACAAAGTTCACCGTATCTGCGGGCAGCTCCACCTTCTCGGCAAAGAGAGCCTGACCGCCGGTGATCTCGCTTGCATACTTCGTTCCGTCCTGGAGAACTATAGCCGTATTGGCACTCTCAACGCTACCGCCCCGCCATGTGGCTTCATGTGACACCTCGACGGCCTCTCCTGTGAGAGCTTCCATGTCTTCGGCAGAAATATTCAGCCGCAGTTCAGAGCTGCCGTCAGGGCGACTAACTATCACCATATTGCTGAAGGCCCGGTTCATTGCCTTGGCATTTCCCTCTGAGATGAGAGTCTCCAGCCCGGCGGCATCGGTGCCTCCGTCAATAAGCCCGGCCGCGACGGAGCGAAGAACACCTCTGTCCGCACCGCTGATATACTCTTCCAGTTCGCCCCAGTCCGCCGCGTACCAGCGGTCGGGAGCTATACCCACTGCATAAGCCGCGGGCAAATTGGGGAGCATTCTGATTATGTCGGTTTTAAAATACAGGGCTTTACGGCTCACGATCAGCTCCAATGAGCCGTTTTCCGTAAGGCCACCTGCCGTTACGCTCACGGTGCCTGCCATGCGGCGGGCCTCTCCGTCGGCATTCACACGCACGTCAGCGGTCAGCTGATATTCCGGCGTGGTCACCGTCATGATCTCATTGTGCGACCAAACGTTCACCTCTGAGCTAAGCAATCCACGCAGATCGTCAAGATAAGGACTGCCCTCCGCAAAGGCGGAAGCAGGAAGCAAAAGCACTGAAGCAAGCAGAAATATTATCAGTTTTTTCACTGTATCACCTCGGAATTAAAATATTGCAATTATCATAATTATATCATAAATTCAGCCACATTGCAAGAAATTAATATTTATTTAAATTTCCCTTGATTTTTTGCCATGAATGTTATATAATGTAAGATAGGAATGTGTAAAACTCGGATTATACTCTGCTTTTGGACAGGTAGGTGTATCTTTTTGGAAAAATTTGAAATCATCGGCGGCAAGCCTCTCTACGGTGAAATATCCGTCTGCGGCGCAAAAAACGCCGCTGTGGCTATCATACCGGCCGCTCTTTTGGTGGACGGCGTGTGCCGCATTGAAAATATACCTGATATAAAAGATGTTAAACTGATCATTCAGATGCTCCGTCATCTCGGGGCAAATGTCGAACATATAGACGAAACCACTATTTCCATTGACGCCACAAATTTGACGACCCATATTGCAGCCTACGATATGGCCAGCCGTATGCGTGCCTCATACTACCTTCTTGGCGCCCTTTTGGGCAGGCTCGGCAAGGCAGAGGTTGCCCTTCCCGGCGGCTGTAACTTTGGCGTCCGGCCAATAAACCTTCACGAAAAAGGGTTCCGGGCACTTGGGGCTACGGTCAATACCGTCCGCGGTCAGGTTATTGCCACAGCCGAAGAGCTTCGCGGCAACACGATCTACCTTGACACTGCCAGTGTGGGTGCCACAATAAATATCATGCTGGCCGCCGTGCTGGCAAAGGGCCGCACAGTTATAGAAAACGCGGCGCGAGAACCCCACATAGTTGACGTGGCCAACTTTCTGAACACCATGGGAGCCAACGTGCGCGGTGCGGGCACCGAAGTAATACGCATAACCGGAGTGGAAAGGCTCCGCGGCGGAAGCTACAGCATAATCCCAGACCAGATAGAAGCCGGGACCTTTATGCTCGCAGCGGCAGCGGCCGGCGGCAATGTTCTGGTTAAAAATATAATTCCCAAGCATATGGAGTCTATTGTCTCCAAGCTGGAGGAAATGGGCGTCAAGGTTACGGAGTACGACGACAGCATTCGCATAGAACGCGAGGGCGAGATCCACGGTGTGCGCATCAAAACCAACTATTACCCAGGCTTTCCGACGGACATGCAGCCACAGATGGTGGTACTAATGACTACTGCCACGGGGACAAGCATAATGACTGAGGATGTGTGGGACAACCGCTTCCAGTATATAGGCGAATTACAGCGAATGGGCGCTGACATCAGGGTTGAAGGCAAGAGCGCCATTATAAATGGCGGCCGTCTTTCAGGCGCGCCCATAAAGGCTACTGATCTCAGAGCCGGAGCGGCCATGATAATAGCCGGCCTTGCGGCTGAAGGCAAGACGGTGATCAACGACACCCATTACATTGACCGCGGATACAGCTGCATTGAGGACAGGCTCCGCTCAATAGGTGCGGACATTGAAAGAATATACGAGGTGTAAAGAGAAATGGTTCGACTTTGCACTCTCAGCTCCGGCAGCAGCGGAAACGCGGTGCTGTTTGAAGCGGACGGCACAAAAATTTTAATAGACTGCGGAATAACAGGCAAGGCCGCGTGCGACAGACTCAGCTCCATCGGGGTGGATCCGTCTGAGCTATCGGCCCTTGTTGTAACACATGAACACATAGATCATATACGCGGCGTCGGCGTACTGAGCCGACGCTTTGGTCTGCCTGTTTACGCCAGCGTGGGCACATGGAACGGCATGATATCCACAGTTGGTGACATTCCCCATGAGCACATTCACTATATAGCGGCGGATGTGCCTTTTTCTGTTGACGGCGCAATAATTTTCCCCTTTGCCACCTCACATGACACAAGCGAGAGTCTGGGCTTTACGCTGAGCGACGGGCAAAAGAGCGCGTCGGTGGCCACAGACCTTGGCATAGTGAACAAATACGTCTATGACCGTATTCGCGGCTCTGAGCTATTGGTGCTTGAGGCCAACCACGATGAGCAGATGCTTATGAACGGCCCATACCCATATAACCTGAAGCAGCGTATACTTTCAGATCGCGGGCATATTTCAAATCGCGTATGCGGCGCACTCTGCGCCCGGCTGCTGTCAGAAAACGGAGTTGGCAAGCAGATATTGCTGGGGCATTTATCAAATGAGAATAACACGCCCCACACAGCCTTCGATACCGTGAAGCGCAGTGTGGAGCATATTGGCGGGCAGGTCGGGGCTGATATACGCATAGACGTGGCCGACAGGTACGAGCCGAGCCTCATACTGGAGGCGTAACGCAAAACAAGCGGCGCATCTCACCATTTTTCGCGTTGTGATTCGGAATGGAGATCAAAATGAACATAAATATAATATGTGTCGGAAAAATAAAGGAAAAATACTTTCGTGACGCCATAGACGAATTTGCCAAGCGGCTGGGGCGGTTCGCCGCCTTTAAGGTAATCGAACTGCCGGACAGGAAGATTCCCGACAATGCCTCGCCAGCCGAACAAAAGGCCGTTATAGAGGCCGAAGGCGCGGATATTCTCAAGGCGCTCGGCAAAGGCTATACCATTGCCCTATGTGTGGAGGGAAAGGAGCTTTCAAGCGAGGAGTGGGCCGCAAAAACCGAGGATATCCTCAGAGAAAATTCCACGATCAACTACGTCATAGGCGGATCTCTTGGCCTTTCGGACGAAGTGAAGCGCCGGGCGGATTTCCGCCTCAGCCTCGGAAGGATAACCCTACCCCACCGTATTGCCAGACTTGTGCTGGCCGAACAGATCTACAGATGCTTTAAAATTAACGCCAACGAGACGTATCATAAGTAAAAGGACAGCCACCGGCTGTCCTTTTAAGCTTTATTCTGCTTCGGTCTCTTCGTCCATGGCAAGCTCTGCTTCGTCCATGCTGTCTTCAGCAGGCTCCTGAACGGCCACGGGCTGCGCACCGTAGATTATCTCGTTAGTATAACTAAGGATTTCGCGCTTACTGGAAGCCTGACCGACAGAGATGACATCGCCTTTATCAAGATTTACCTTGCTAAGGGTCACGCAGGTGCTGCTGAGTCGCTGGGTCTTAGTCTTTTGATCGCCGTTGATAAAGATGCGACTCTTTTCCGTGAAGCCGCTGCCGCTGACATAGAGATTGTCGCCCACAAGGGTAACATAGTCGATCGTTATCGGCACGGTGCCCATCCGCATATCCGACCTCTGATAGTAGTCGGGTGTTGGCCATCCGTAGTGATTGCCGTAAAGAGCGTCATACTGCAAAAGCTCCAGCTTCTGCTCGTAGTCCGCGTCAGTCTGATGCAGCTGATTGAACCGATTTATAGTTCCGTTATTAAAGCCAAGCAGTCCGGTCACGTAGGAGCTGAGCAGATTTGCTTCAAGCCGCCGGCGGGGCTGCTTCTCGAGGCCGATATTGTCCCAGATCACATACTCAGTTGTATATACATCGCCAAGGCCCATCTCCTCTGTGGTAAACTCAAGGCTCGGCAGATGATCGCCGTAGAGCACCAATACCGTCGGCTCTCCCCGCTCCTCAAGCTGGGAAATGAGGTCGCCGACAAAGGTATCCATCTCACTTATCATATTTGAATAGTACTCTATCTGGCTGGTGCGCTCGTCTGTAAAGATACCGCGCTTCATGTGCACGGCCAGCTCCAGATCCTCAATGGGTTCCTCGGGATATTTACCGTGGCCCTGCACAGATACGGCCCAGACAAACTTGCTCTCATGCTCTGTGTCGGTGTCAATGGCCTTTAAGATTTCGCCGGTAAGTATCTTATCCTTGCACCAGTTAAAGGAGGTGCGCTCAATATTATCCATATATTCAATGGAACTGAAGCTGTCGAAGCCCATGTTTGGATAGACCTTATCACGGTCATAGAAGTTGCCGGTGTGGTTGTGTATGGCATGAGCGCCATATCCCAGTTCCTTCAAATTAAAGGCTATACTCTCGCATGGAACCTCCAGCATTATGGTCTTATATGGGTACTCACCGGAGCCAAAGGGCTCCATAGACATTCCCGTCAATACCTCGAACTCGGAATTGGCCGTGCCGCCGCCGTACGAGGGCATATGCAGCTCACCCGAGGTATAGTTTTCCTTAAGGTAGGTGAATACCGGAACCGGATTTTCATCAAACTTTGCTCCGTTTATCAGGTTCGGATCCAAAAAGGACTCAAGCTGTATCATGATAATATTGGGCTTCAGAGTTTCATCCGGCAGCTCTTCCGACAGTTCATCCGGCAGTTCCTCCTCCCCGACAGGCTCCTCTGCCGGACGCAGAGTATCAGTTACCGCGCGGACCATCGCCTCACTGTAGCCCGAGGGCTTGTCTATGCCGCTATCCAGCACACTGGAGCTGAAGCAGTAAGCAAAGCCGTAGTCTTTATAGGCTCCCACGATATCGCCAAAGCGGTTGCTGAGCGTGTGGTAGCTTAGCCCGAGATTTGTAGCCACCAATACAGCGGCAAGCAGCCCCACAATAGTGGCAATATTTCTGCCAAAGTTTAGCTTTCCGCTGATCTTCGGACCCACGATCCACAGCACGACCACAAGCACGACCACAAGACCTGCAGCCACGTAGAGCATTATGCGCTGAACCTTGGTCAGATAGACAAGAATAAGGCTCATTTTCACCACCTGAAAGTCTATGGCCCCAAGCGGAGTTACGCGGTAGCTGAGCACGGCATTATTTATGAGGCCGCACAGCAGCCATGGCAGCGAAAACAGGAATATACCGAAGATCCTGCGCCTGAACAGCAGGCACAGCGAAAGTGTGAAAATTATTATGAGCGAGTTATAGAAAAACACCGTAGGGCTTGTTACCAAATGGCTGAAAGCCTCTGGGATGCTTCTGCGGCTCAGGGCCTCGATGACAAAATTTTCGATTATACCCAATATGACGCAGACGATTATGGAGTGTCTTTCTATAAATCCGCATATTGTTGAAAGCTTCTTTTTCATTATGAAAAGCCTTTCGGCTCCGCCCCCTTTCCTGAAATTACAAAGGGTCATTATATAAGCATAATATAGCAGGCCTCGGCAACAACGGGAGTGGTGTCGCGGTCACAGCTGACAACCGCCGCCGCACTGCCTCCTATAACTACTGCCGCGGCAGCGATAAGCGCAATTATCTTTCCGGCCGCGCTCTTCTTTTTCTTTGGTGCTTCGGGCTTAGGCTCGTGCAGCACAGCGTTGCAGCCGCTGCAAAGCTCGCGGTCGTCAGGGTTCATTTTTCCGCATTTAGGGCAAAACATTAACGTCACCTCCTACATCTTGTGTTATTATCACCTACCTATTATACAACAAACTTCCCCTTACGTCAACACAAAAATTTTAAATTTTTTGTTACTGACGGCCGACCACAAAAAAGGCCCCGCCAAAGCGGAGCCTCATTTTTATAGTTTTTATTGATTCTACTTCCCGTTGATCGCGGCCTGTGCTGTGAGTAACTAAGTGAGGAAACATTTGCCGAACTCTTACGTTTGCCCTCAACGATAAGCTTTTTAGGGTCTTTATCGGGATTAAAGCGTAAATACCAATCATATCCATCCTTATGTGCAACAATCTTTATCACAAAAGCTCTGATAACGTCCTCCGGTATATCATCTGTATCAGATGGATTTAATGACAGTTCTATTTATTTTCAGAAATAATCCTAAAAGCTTGCATCCAAGTATCATAAAATACTATGTCATCATTAGAAGAAGCTAAGAGAACATCATTTACTTTTTTAGGATCAATTTTATTATTATCCTTTATTTCTATCTCTTCATACTTTATTTGTTTTACTACTTCACCATCTAAAGTAAATACACCTATAGAGTTTGAGCCTAATGCATATGCTTTATCATGCGAAATTCCACGGAAAGACATACTGCTAATTTTAGTATTTTTTGAGCCATCAGTATAATATAATCCATTATAGCCAAATCCAACATAATAAATTTTTCCATTGTATTCTTTATATGGAGCATAAAAATTGGATGATCCATGTGATACTACTTTAAATTCTTCTATATCATGAGATCGACGACTAATAATGAAATCATGATCTACCTCAGAATTAATTCGAGGCTCATAAACTAAATAATCACCATTATTTAAAACGCCCCAGAAAGTAAAATCTTCCATATAATGAGGAAGCCACCCATCAACGAACCAAATTCTTAAATCTTCATCTTCAAATACAGTAACACTCAAATCATTTAATTCTACAATACAATAAAATGGTGCAGGTTTATTTTCAAAAGAAGCTTTTCCGCCGCTAAAACTCCCATAGACAGCTAAACTATCACTATAAGAATCATAGAATATACCCTCAACAGTCATATTGGCGTATTCTTTACCATCATAACTAATTTTTATCGTATCTGAATTTTCCAATATTTCTTTCTTTCTGGTTACCATATTAATTTTTACAATATCATGGGTATCAACATCATAATAATAAATATTATCATTTTCATCTTGGGCATAAAATAGCCAACTATAACTTCCATTATATGATGTAATATTAACTTTTGCTAAAGTTTCAATCTTATAAGGTTTCTTATCCTCTTTTTCTTCATCAACTTCTTTATTTTTGTTGTTTACAGAACTATCATCAAATACCTTCAAATCATTTTTAGGGTCATTAGTACCATTCCCTTTATTAGTTTCATTGCTCACATTAGACCCTACGTTAGAAGGCTCAATAACAGTATTTGAAGCGCTCACTTTATTATCATTGCCTAACTGAAAAGCTCTCCATAATAAAGTAGCAGCCTCTGCCCTTGTCAAAGTATCCTGACCTCTGAAAGTATTATCTTCATAACCTGATATTAATTCTTTTTCTATCGCTACAGCTACATACTTCTTTAAATCGTTAGAAATGCTGTTAAAATCTTCAAACTTAGTGATATAAGAATAATCTACAGCACTTACGCTATAGCCCTTTAACTTAACTAAACTAACGGTTACATCTTCTCTTGAAATAGCCTGATTGGGTTTAAAATAAACAGAACCATTTTCATTATAAAAATTCATATAATCTGCCACAGAATTAATATAACCATAATACCAGTCATTAGAGTTGTAGTCTACTGCATAGCTTCCGTTATTCTCTAATTTTACTTCTTGCTTTCCGCTTGCAACTGACATAATCTTTGACCATTCCGCTCTTGATACGGTCGCTTCAGGTTTAAAACTTCCATCGTCATAACCAGAAATAACATTCTTATCTGTTAATTCTGATATATAGGAATAAGCCCAATGGTCTTTAGGTAAATCCCAAAATCTTTGAGGATAATCAGAATAATCTTTAGCAGACGCTGCCTGAGTAAGCAGTATAAATACTACCGTGATAACTGATATAATTCTTTTCATCGTTAAAATTTACTCCTTTACGTGTAATTTACCTTTCATTTAAAATGATTATAACACACACTTTCCGGGCTGTCAACACATTAAGTGAAACATTATAACTTCTACACATTATAATTTCACATAGCGGAAAGAGAAAATATTATCTTAGTCATATTACTATTTTTACCCGTGTTTACAAGGTTTTCAGCGCAAAAAAGACCTTGCAGAAATTCATCTGCAAGGTCTGATTTTATAATCGGTTTTGCCTTAAATTATCATTTGTTCCGGGGCAAACGTCTTTATAATTTTAGGGGCAAACGCCATTATAATTTCATATACCGTAAAGAGAAAATATTATCTTAGCTGTATTACCATTTGTTCCAGTGTTTACAAGGAATTCGGCGCAAAAAAAGACCTTGCAGAAATTAATCTACAAGGTCTAATTTTATAATCGGTTTTGCCTTTAGTTTAATAATGGGCTTTGCCTTGAATTATTGTAGATTGACCTTGCATAGACATTGTATCACAATTAATATTACTTTTC
>JAFLUQ010000099.1 GCA_022508735.1 Oscillospiraceae bacterium
TATGTCCGAGAGGTCGAAAAAAGCGCATAAAATAAACGAACGTTTATTTTGAACGGCCAAATTTCAATTGCATGATAAAACAATATATTGTCCTTGCGAAATATATTATTCAGTGTATTCCTGTACGATTTACCGTATACTTTTTAAATTGCATGTCGTTAATATTTTGCTGGGATTTTTTCCAGTAAACTTCATATAATTAAATAATTCATTCAATAAATGTGTTTAGATCATTTTAATGGAGGCGACACAAATGTGTAAAAAAATAAAGCCATATGTGGCATCGGTCGCGCTGGCGTTAAGTGTAGGCGGAGCTTCAGCATTGTTATCAAAAAGAGGTATTTATCTGTTTCAGAATATAGAAAAACCGCTACTGACGCCGCCGGGAATAGTTTTTCCTATAGTATGGACACTTTTATACACACTTATGGGTATAAGTGCGGCTATTATATTTGAAAAACGTGCAGAGCAACGAGAGAAGGTGACGGCATCTCTGAGAATATATGCTCTGCAATTAGCCGTGAATTTCCTGTGGAGCTTGATATTCTTTAACGCACGGGCATTCCTCGCCGCATTTACTTGGCTATTGCTGCTATGGATACTCATACTGGTCATGTTAAACCGCTTTGGAAAAATCAGTCCCATGGCGGCACGGCTGCAAATTCCGTATTTACTATGGGTGAGTTTTGCCGGATACCTGACTTTGGCAATATATCTTCTAAATAAATAATTATATTTTGCTTGCAAAACTAAAATCCGACCCACATATGTGGGTCGGATCTCCATTATTATTCGTTCACCGGTATAACTATCCATCTGGTCTCAACAGGGGTCTGAACCACGGTTGTACCATTGAATCCCATATACTGCTCGCTGTGACGGGCACGGAATGTCAGGCTGCCGTCAGCGGTCTCGGTAACAGTCCATGTCTCATTGGTGCGCCCCATGCTGTTCCAAATCAGAAGCGGAATACCTCCTTGCATACTACCGCCGGGAACGCTGACGCAATAGCCGGTGGCCTTATTAAACAGCGTAACTCCGCCGTCAATGCGGCGGCGCAGCCACCAGAGCTGATTGTCACTTCCCATATTCTGCGCAAGTATAAGACTTTCTCCCGACGCACCGGTCATGCTCTGTACAGTCAAAACCATGCGGCTATTTTTAGGCGATATAATGGAGTATATAGGTTCGGCCTCATCATACGGAAAAAGCTCAATATACTCAGAAGCAAACTCCTTATAATACTCATTGTCAGCGGCATAAAGCAGCGCCTTTAGTGCCGCCATGCGGTTTGGATATACCTTTGCTACAGCCTCAGCAGCCGAGGGATTTCCGAGAGTCATAAAGTACAGACGGCAGAACTCTGCCAGATCTTCATCCCGGTTACCGCTGCCATAGGTAGAAACGGGCACCACATCAGCCTCAGTGGCTCTGTCCCATACGCTTTCGTCAAGTGTAAGGCTCCTGTCCAGCACATGACCCAGCTCGTGAGCCAGCGTACAGGCAATAGCATCCTCCTTAGGGATATGATCGAGACGAATCCATATGGTGTTCTCGTCGCCATTATAGTTATTTGCGGCATCCACACGATGGACTATGCGTCTCAGATGCCGACGTACGGCCAGCGGAAAACGGGCCAGCGCTTTAGAGGCATTCTCTACAACAGAACAGTCTTCCAATGTAGTGAAAACCCCCAGCTTGTAGCCGTCAGACATGGTTACGTCATAGCCCCAGACGGGCTCTTTGTTGCCATCCCACACATCATAAGACGGGAAATATGTCTTGCTGCCGACCTCAACTGTCACTCCACCTGAGAGATCGGATACACTATCAATGTCAACCAAAATATAAGGATATATTTTCAAGCAGCCAATAAGAATTGAGGCCTGCTCATCGGGTGTTTTAGAGTTATAATTCTCATTTTCAAGCCTCTCGGCAACTTTTGCGTATATTTCTTCAGTAAAGCCACGGCTTTCAAATGCATAGCTTTCAAAACGCTCGCGTGTTTTTTCATCTAAAAGAAGATACCCCGCTGTCTCACGTACACTTTCAATGGCCGGACCTTTAAACTGTTCCACAGATGTAGTGATCTCAGCTGTGTTAGTCTCCGCATTCCATTCTATGCCAAAGCCTGAAAGTTCACAGTTAAGCCGCACAGGCACGTAAGTCTCGCCATCCACATCCACCTCTCCGCAGTACACTGGAAAAATATCCGCCGCAAGGCTTGAGGGCATATACATACTTCCGTCTATGTTTATAAATTCACCGTTCAGCATCCTGCCATCTACACTTATTTCCGCACCGAAAACAGGAACAGAAAAAATCATTGCTATTATAGCGGCAACGGTGGTCATCATCACTTTTCTCATGGGTCTTTCCTCCCGCCGCAGTTAATGTTTAAGTTTGTCGCGGCTGTTTATTACTATAGTTACAGGGCCGTCGTTTATCAGTGACACATTCATGTGTGCACCAAACACACCCTTTCCCACCGGCACCTGTGCACCAATTTTTTCGCATACATAGTCGTACATAGACTCAGCCGCCGACGGATCTTCTGCATCACCGAAGTAGGGCCGGTTACCGACAGGTATATCGGTTATAAGGGTGAACTGACTTATTATCAGCATCTCACCGCCAATCTGGGGCAGACTCAGATTCATTTTCCCGACATCGTCCTCAAAAATGCGCAGCTTAAGCAGCTTATCTATCATATAGTCAGCATCGGCAATAGTATCGCCACGTTCCACACCCAGCAGCACCATATAACCACGGCCGGCCTTTGCCTTAAGCTCGCCGTCTACGCTTACCGACGCTTCGGCGCATCGCTGTACTACGGCCTTCATTCCGCATCCTCCTCCGGTTCTGTATTATCAGTATCACTATCAGCGAGATCACCGAAATAGTCTATTCTCGTGTAGGGCTGAGCTTTGTCAGCCCAGTCGATTATGATCTTCTTTTTGTCCATATCTGATGTGACATCAGCGCAGTCCAGTATACGCTGGTAACAACGCTGAGTATCAACACTTCCGCGCTCGTAAGTTTGCATTAGAAGGTATAGATTTTCACCCAAATTCACCTTATAATCATCATTCAGCGGTGCGAGCTTCACAGCGCGGTCGTTTTCCTCAACGGCACGGGCATAACTTTCTACATTCTTCATAAGTCGTGCGTACTCTATATGGTAGAGTGCCGAATATTCATTGCGCTCAATGGCGCGCTTAATATAATACTCGGCGTTCACTGCATCCTCACGATCGCCGTTCTGTTCATAAAGGTGCCGAAGAGCGTTAGCCGCATTATAGCAGCTCTCATCATCAAAGGGATTTATTGATGCGGCCATAGAGAACTGCTCAAAGGCCTTTCTTTCATCAATAAACATATTTTTCATTCCGGATCTTCTGAAGCCCTCACTCACAGCCAACACACAGCCCAAAATTACTGCGGCGGCAAGAGTACAGCAGATTATCGCCGTTATAACGACGGGTACACGTACCTTTGTCATGCGACCCAAACGCCACTCACCGTATACTGACACACTCATGAGCAGGATCAATCCTGCAAGTCCGCTGCCAACAGGGGTAAAAAATGAGTATATACCCAAAATCACTGTAAAGGCGCTTAACCAATCTTTATATTTATAGGTCAGCCAAAGGTGCCTCCCTATGAATACCAGTGCCATAAATAGCCCTAAAATGCCCAAAGAGCTTGCGAGAGACGCACCCGTGCCAAGCTCATTGACGGAGGTATAGGCTACCGACTGAAACTGTGTTTGCCTTGCAAAAAATCCGCCGCCGCCCAAGCCCTCCGGACGACGAAGCACTGAAAGCAGCGCATCTAAAAAGGGCGTCATCCTCGTACCTCCGGACCAAACAACCAATAAAACACCCGAGGCTGCTGCCGCTGCCGCAAATACAAATGAGACCAGCTTGCGACCATTTTTAAACAAATACACTGCCGCAAAACCTGCCACTAAGAACCAACTAAGCGCACTGCGGCTCATAAAAAGTACAAATATCATAGGCAGCGCTAAAATGAAAGCTGATATTTTTTTCAGTTTTCGGCCAAATCCGGCCTTCGCCGCACACCACAGGCCCACAGCCATATACATTCCCAAAAGATCACTCTGCCCCATACCGGCGCTCATAGGCTCAGTCATGCTGAACCTAGACAAAAAAGCCCAATATATTAAATTCCAAAGGGCGCAGATCTCTGCGGAAAAAATTATCATATACAAAAGCCGTTCACTGAGACCCTTTTCCTTTCCGACAGAAAAGTAGTCCGCAGCCAGAAACATTGCTCCAACGACGGTCAGGATCGTGAACACATAGCGTATATGCAAAAAGAGATTGTCCGCCCAAATAATCGCCAAAAGGGCGTAAACCAATGTCAGTACGCCCAAGCCAATATCCACCGTCATATGTATGCCGCCATTTTCCAATAGCCGTACGGCAAAGCAAAGGGTCACTGCGGCGAAGGCCGCATATAGACCCCAACCCCGGCAGACTGTATTTATTACAGTAGGGCCAAGCAGAATAAATGCGGCCGCAACAATTTCAAGGCAACCGGCAAACCCCCGGCCTCTGCCTCTATTCTGAATCCTCACTCTTGTCCAACTCCTCAGCGGGCTCGGCTATGCATACCAAAACCCTCTCGATTCGACGATCAGAGATTTTAACGACCTTCATGAGCAGGCCGTATGCCTCAACCTCGAAAGTCAGGCCATCATCGGGGATCTTATCCATCTGTGCAAAAATTAGCCCGCCGATGGTATCATATTCTTCGGTGGGCAGCTCCACGCCCAGCTCCTCAGACACATCGTCCAGTGGGGCCGTTCCGTCCACTGACCATGTATTTTCATCAATTTTCTCAATCGGAGGAGCGTCTTCGATCTGCTCCTCTTTCTCGTCCACTATCTCGCCTACAAGCTCCTCAAGAAGATCGTCAATCGTAACGATTCCGCTGAAGCCGCCATATTCGTCGGCAACTATAGCCATATGGTTCTTTTCCTGCTGCATATTGCGGAAAAGTATATCAGCCGGAACGGTTTCCGGCACAACATAAGCCGGGCGAATTATTGACGCAGCACTGCCGCTGCCATCGTAAAGGAACTCATACAGCTCACGGGCGTGCACCACGCCGACAATATCATCTATACTGCTGCCGCATACCGGAAAACGAGAAAATCCTGTGTCGCGGACGGTCTTCTCCCACTCGCGGGGGTCGTCCTCCATCTTCAGTACGGCTACGTCCGTGCGGTGGGTCATAACATCAACGGCAGACAGTGTGTCAAATTCAAATATATTCTGAATAAACTCCTGCTCTTCAGGAGCAATGGCTCCGCTCTCAGAGCCGATATCCACCATTTTACGGATTTCTTCCTCAGTTACGTCGGTGAGCTCCTCGTCGGTGGCCACACCTCCTATAACACTGAGCAGTCTCGCAAGCCACTCTGCTGCTACTACAGCCGGGCGACTGATAACATATACGAGCCGCATTGGCATAATGAGTCCACGAGCCAGATTCTCGGCATTCTTGAGAGCTATGCGAAGAGGCACCATGCGGCACAATACCAGCCCCGCAAAGGCTGTTACAATTACTATTATCACCGCATAAACTACGTCAGTTTCGGTCAGCAAGGCGGCACTGAATGCACCGGCTAAAAGCAGGATAAGTATCGTCCAATACCGACAGGCGGCAAGAAATACCGCCTCATTTTCTTTGAGCTTCAAGAGTTTTTTTGCACGCTTGTCTTCCTCCGCCTCTTTTTGAAGCAGTGAAAGACTCACAATGTCCAATGACGCAGTCATCAGCGTCAAGAGACCTCCCAAAATCAAAAGTACAAGCATGGACAAACAGACAGGCAGGGGTTCCAAAATAAATCTCTTCCTTTCAGTTAAACAGTTCAGATCTTAACGGGCATCACATAAAGTAAAATGCACAGAAAGTGCAACACGCTCCCGCCCAGTACAAACAGATGCCAGATCGAGTGCATATATGGAATCTTTTTCAGGCAGTAGAATATTACTCCGACCATATAGACCAATCCGCCCGATATGAGCAGCCATATACCTGCCATGGGGAGGCCTGCCCTCATAGGACTCCACATTGTAACCACCGCCCATCCAAGGACGATGTAGCTTATGAGGCTTATGAGCTTGAATTTTTCGAGGTTAATGGAGTTCAGCACGATACCGAGTATCGACACACCCCATACAACGCCGAACATGGCCCAGCCGCCGTGCTGACGCAGTGTGCAGAGCATAACAGGCGTATATGTTCCCGCAATCAATAGATAAATGCTGCAGTGATCTATGACACGGAAGACCTTCTTTGCCCTAGGGGCCTGAATCGCGTGATACAGCGTGCTCATAGTGAACAGGAGTATCATCGTCGCTCCGTATATGGAGCCGCTCACTACGCCGTAAACATTGTGGGCCCGGGCGGCAAAAACTACCATTAGTACAAGCGCTGCTATACCTATCAGCGCTCCGATGCCGTGAGAAACAGAGCTGAATATCTCCTCACCGATAGAGTAAAGTCCACGCCTTTTTTTTACAGCAGTGCTCATAAATTTCTCCCTTCAGATAAAAAAAGAATATACATATAAATATACATTTTGAATTTTATCACAAATTATGCCTGTTTGCAACTGTTTTTTATAAATGTTACAGTTTTTTAAAAATCGGAATATGCTATTTTAAATCGCAGACCATAAGCCACTCTGTCTCGTTCGCCCCATCACCTATAATTTCAAAGCCGACCTTTTTATACATACGCACCGCGTAATTTTCCTTATTTACGCCAAGCGATACCCTCTTATAGCCCTTCGCAGTGAGCAGCTCCAGCATTTTTCTCATTAACGCTGTGCCTATACCCTTTCCCCTATATTCCTTATATAGGGAGATTGAAAACGACGGCGTTTCATCGTCCATGTGTCCGTACTCGTCGGCGATAGCAACCCACACCGCGCCGACTACCTTTCCGTCTGCCTCCGCCACAAGGCAATAGTCGTCCGGCCGCGAACCGAACCCCTTTATTGCGGCATATATTTGGGGATCAGTATAGATAATATCCCTCGGAAGCTCCTCCTTATACCAATCGGGAATAAATATTGCCTCATAAAGAAAATCTTCAAGCAGCGGCAGTTCGTCTTCACGAATTTCTCTTATTATGTAGTCCATCAATTTATAAGCTCCTATATATTTAAAAAATCTCGTATCCGCATGACATTTTCAGATATCTCCCTCGTTCCGTCGGCATATATCACGGGGCATGAAAGCATTTTCAGCCACTGCTTTGTTTGCTCTGTTGTGTGCGACAGAACAATCTTAAAAAAAAGCTGCTCCTGCTCGTACATATCGCCGCCTGGAAGCACTCGATCCCCGAATTTATCTATCGCACGCCTCTTCACGCGCTCGAGGCGCAGTTCCTTAGGCGCCGACAAGTATACGGCGCAGCAGTACATGGAATTGATCTCCTTCCCCATATCACCGTTCACCGCCGATATAATAAAATGCCCATATTTTTCAGTGTCCTTTAACATCAACTGTATAACTTCATCACGTGTGCGAGGCCTTGAATACGGTATATCAGCCTCCATAAAATAATAGTCCTCAATATCCATGTGCTTATAGCCTATCGCCGCGGCCAGTTCCCTTCCAAGCGTGGTCTTTCCGCTTCCGTTGCCCCCGCATATAATTATTCCCTCCGGCATTATCCGGCCCTCCACTTTCATAGTTCAATTCTATATATGCACTTCTCTGTTTCACCGTCTTCAAGGCGCATACTGTTATCCTCCGGCAGCCGGACGATTTCTACCAAACGGCACCCGACATATTCACAAGTCCTTCTTGAGGCATAGTTATCAGGATTACAGGTGATGATAAGGTGATCCATACCGTGTTTTTTTGCCAACTCAAACAACAACAGGCAGGCTTTTCCGGCATAATGGTGCCCACTGTACTCCTCCTTTATGCGATATCCGATATTGCCGCCATAATATGTATTTAAATTGTGGCCTATCCGCAGGTCACAAACTCCCATTTCCCGGCCATGTTTATCGCAAATAGCAAAATGATATGCGGGCAGCCAGCCTATTTCCGTATCGCCGTCCACTGTTTTTTGTAAACACAGCTTTATCTCATTGTTTTCTAAAAAGCTCGTATCTAAAAACACCATTTATACCCCTCTTCTTTATTCCGATAAACTTGAGGTCGCTTTTCAGGATAACGCCTTGAGGAAAAGGAGCACTTCATTTCCCCTTTTATTTATATACTCATACCTATCTGTTTCAAAACCTAAGCTTTGGTGCATAGCTATACTCGGGATATTATTACTTCGTACTTGTTGTAATACAATTTTGTAACCTTTATCTTTGGCAATTTCTAAAGCAATATTCATTGCCTTTTTCCCAAATCCCTGTCTTTGGTATGCCGAAAATACCTCTTCTCCAATCGAAACAACATTATCGGAATGTTCAGATAAAGAAACTGTACCTACGATGCTGCCATCATGAATAATAGCAAATATCTCAAAATATTTGCCGTGATATTCATACTTGCTCCAATCAAGAATCATACTTTGGATTTCTTCAATTGGCATATTGGCATATAAAAAACGCTGCAAAACAGATGCGTCATCATATCTAAAATTCCTTAATGTTACCATACTGACTTCCCCTAAATTTCTTTATATCTCACTTAAATCATACCACACTCGCCGCAAAAAATCAAGAACGAAAAAAGCAGCCCGTAAGGACTGCTTTTCGTTTTAGCTGGCGGCTTCCTACTTTCCCGGGCAGCTTCCCGCCAAGTATCATCGGCACTACAGAGCTTA